>JBAYUM010000042.1:0-13001 GCA_041675125.1 Candidatus Nanopelagicales bacterium | reverse complement strand
GACTGGGTCGGCTCGCTGCTCGAGGCCCATGGCCGAGTGCTGCCGTGCAGCCTGCAGCCCCTGCAGATCGTCGCCCAGGTGCGCGGGGTCAATCCGCATGCGCCCGACTTCATCACCGAGGTCCGTGGGCAGCAGGAGGTGGCCACGACTCCCGGTGATGTGGTGAGCATCGCCATCGAGCCCTCGCGTCCAGCGGCCTGTCCAGAGGCACTCGCGGCAGTCAAGGAAGCCGAAGTGATCATCCTCGGGCCCGGGTCCTGGTTCACGTCTGTGCTGCCGCACCTGTTGATCCCTGACCTGGCCCGAGGGATCGTCGAAGCGCAGGCCCGACGAGTCCTCGTCATGAATCTGGCGCCGCATGACGACATCGAGACCGCCGGAATTCCGGTGGCCAGGCACTTGGAGTTCCTGAAGGCGATCACGCCAGGCATCCGACTCGATGCAGTCATCGCTGACCCTCGCCATGTCGATGATCGCGATGGTCTTGCCCAGGCGTGCTCGGACTTCGGGGCAGAACTCCTGCTCGAGCATGTCGCATACACGCGTGGCCGCAACCCAGGGGCACATGATCCTGATCGACTTGCTGTGGCGCTCAGATCTGCACTTCACGGGTGAACGACATGGCCAATCGCGATCCATGGCAGGATGCGTCCCCATGGCTATGACTGCCGCGGTCAAGGACGAGTTGAGCCGCGTGGAAATCACGAAGACCTGCTGCCGCAAGGCTGAGGTTTCCACCATGCTGCGCTTCGGTGGCGGAATCCACATCGTCTCCGGGCAGATCGTCATCGAGGCCGAGGTGGATGCAGGGCAGAGCGCACGTCGGTTGCGCAAGGACATCATGGAGATCTACGGCCATGACAGTGAGATCGCCGTGGTGCAGGCCAGCGGCATCCGCAAGAGCACGCGCTACGTCGTGCGCGTCGTCCAAGGTGGCGAGGCCCTGGCCCGACAGACTGGGATGGTCGATGGCGGGGGCCGGCCGGTCCGCGGACTGCCGCCTGCGATCGTCGCCGGCTCCAAATGCGATTGCGAGGCCGCCTGGCGAGGGGCCTTTCTTGCGCACGGCTCATTGACCGAGCCTGGACGATCCTCATCCCTGGAGATCACCTGCCCGGGCCCGGAGGCCGCACTCGCTCTGGTCGGTGCTGCTCGTCGACTCGGGATAGCCGCGAAGTCCCGGGAGGTGCGCGGGGTCGACCGGGTGGTCATTCGCGATGGCGATGCCATCGGTGCGATGCTCACCCGCCTTGGCGCCCATGAGTCGGTCATGGCCTGGGAGGAGCGGCGCATGCGCCGTGAGGTGCGAGCCACGGCCAATCGACTTGCGAATTTCGATGATGCGAACCTGCGCCGATCGGCTCGCGCCGCTGTCGCGGCAGGCGCACGCGTGCACCGAGCCATGGAGATCCTTGGCGATGAAGTGCCCGACCACCTCGTCGTCGCCGGCAGGCTTCGTCTCGAGCACAGTCAGGCGAGCCTGGAGGAACTCGGCGCATTGGCCGAGCCGCCGATGACCAAGGACGCCATCGCCGGGCGCATTCGACGACTGCTCGCCCTGGCTGACAAACGCGCCCAGGAACTGGGTGTTCCTGACACCGAATCAGCGCTCGGGCCTGAGTTCCTCTCCTAGTCGCAGGGGCGCACGCACCCGTGTTCTCATTCGCTAGGCTTGTCGGCGAACACTTACATCTAACGCCGGGGAGCAAGACGTGACGATCAAGGTTGGCATCAATGGATTTGGCCGCATCGGCCGCAACTTCTTCCGCGCACTCCTTGAGAGTGAGGCCAACATCGAGATCGTTGGCATCAACGACCTGACCGACACGAAGACCCTTGCGCACCTCCTCAAGTACGACTCGATCCTGGGCCGCATCGGCGTGCCGGTCGAGGCAGGAGATGGCCAGATCACCGTCGATGGCAAGGTCATCCCGGTCTTCGCCGAGCGCGACCCCGGCGACCTTCCCTGGGCCAAGGTCGGCGCCGACGTCGTCATCGAGTCGACCGGATTCTTCACGGATGCCGAGCAGGCCGGCAAGCACCTGGCTGCCGGTGCCAAGAAGGTCATCATCTCCGCGCCCGCCAAGGGCGAGGACATCACGATCGTCATGGGCGTCAACGACTCCCAATACGACCCCGCCAAGCACAACATCATCTCCAATGCCTCCTGCACCACGAACTGCCTGGCACCCATGGCCAAGGCCATCGACGACGCCTTCGGCATCGAGCGCGGACTGATGACCACCATCCACGCGTACACCAATGACCAGAAGATCCTGGACTTCCCGCACAGCGACCTGCGTCGCGCCCGTGCCGCCGCGCTCAACATGATCCCCACGACCACCGGAGCGGCCAAGGCAATCGGCCTGGTCATGCCCCATCTCAAGGGCAAGCTCGATGGCTACTCGATGCGAGTTCCCGTGCCCACCGGCTCGGCCACCGACCTCACTGTCGAGCTGAAGAATCCCGCCACCAAGGAGGAGATCAACGCTGCGGTCAAGGCCGCATCGGAATCAGGCCCGCTCAAGGGCTACCTCAAGTACACCGAGGATCCGATCGTGTCGACCGACATCGTCACCGATCCTGCCTCATGCATCTTCGATGCGAGCCTGACCAATGCCAACGGCAACATGGTCAAGGTGCTGGGCTGGTACGACAACGAATGGGGCTACTCGAACCGCCTCATCGACATCACGGCCCTCGTCGGCTCAAAGCTCTAGGGTCCGAGATGAAGTCACTCGACGACCTGCAGGTCGCCGGGCGAACTGTGTTGGTTCGCGCCGATTTCAATGTGCCCCTGGCCGATGGTCCGGACGGTCCTGATGACACGAAGATCATCACCGATGACGGGCGCATCAAGGCCGCGCTTCCCACGCTCGAGCACCTTCGTGACGCCGGAGCCAGGATCGTGATCGTGGCCCATCTCGGGCGGCCCAAGGGCGTGGCCAGCGATGCCTTGGGCATGCAACCCGTGGCCGATCGGCTCAGCGAGCTGCTCGATGCGGACGTCGAGGTCGCGGACGACATCACCGGACCGCACGCCCGATCGATGGTCGCAGCCCTTGAGCCAGGCGACGTCCTGCTGCTCGAGAACATCCGGTTCGACGCTCGCGAGACCAGCAAGGACACCGCTGAGCGTGGAGCACTCGCCGCAGAGCTCGCTGCACTGGCCGACGTGTTCGTATCCGAGGGCTTCGGTGTCGTGCATCGCGAGCAGGCGTCGGTCACCGACGTCGCCACCTTGCTGCCCAATGCGGCCGGACGACTCGTGCACAAGGAGGCCACGATCTTCGCTGCCCTGCTTGCTGAGCCTGCTCGCCCGTATGTGGTCGTCCTGGGCGGCTCGAAGGTGAGTGACAAGCTCGGCGTGATCGGCAATCTCATCAGTCGCGTCGATCGGCTGCTGATCGGCGGTGGCATGGCCTTCACCTTCCTTGCGGCGCAGGGACACTCGATAGGCGACTCGCTGCTGGAAGCCGATCAGATCCCGACGGTGCGCGGTTTCATCGATCAGGCAGCAGCAGGCGGTGTCGAACTGCTGATCCCCGTCGATGTGGTCGTCGCTGATGACTTCTCGGCCACTGCAGCAACCCAGATCGTGAGCTCGGATGCCATTCCGGATGGGTGGAAGGGCCTCGATATCGGTCCGGCGACCACTGCTGCCTTCGCGGCGGCGATTGCCGATGCCGGCACAGTGGTCTGGAACGGACCGATGGGAGTCTTCGAGATGGAGCCGTTCGCGGCCGGCACGCGTGGAGTCGCCGAGGCCATGATCGCGAGCAATGCCATGACGGTCGTGGGTGGCGGCGATTCAGCAGCCGCGATCCGCCTGCTTGGCCTTGATGAGTCCGCGTTCTCGCACATCAGCACCGGCGGCGGTGCCAGCCTGGAATTCCTGGAGGGTAAAGAGCTCCCCGGTCTCACTGTCCTGGAGGAGAACTGACATGGCCAAGAACGAGCGCAAGCCACTGATTGCCGGCAACTGGAAGATGAACCTCAATCACTTCGAGGCCTTGGCGCTCGTGCAGAAGCTTGCCTTTGCACTGAATGACGAGGACTTCGCCTCGGCTGATGTCGTCGTGCTGCCGCCATTCACCGACATCCGGTCAGTGCAGACCCTGATCGAGGGTGATAAGTACGACATCGGCTATGGCGCCCAGGATGTCTCGCAGTACGCCTCAGGTGCCTACACCGGTGAGATCTCAGCCAGCATGCTCGCCAAGCTCGGTTGCAGCTACGTGGCGGTCGGCCACAGTGAGCGACGTCAGTACCACGGTGAGACCGATGCGCTGGTCAATGCCAAGGCACGCGCTGCGCTCGGCGCCGACATCACGCCGATCGTGTGCGTGGGCGAGGGACTGGAGATCCGCCAGGCGGGCAACCATGTGCCATTCGTGCTCGAGCAGGTCGAGGGCTCACTTGCGGGATTCACCGCCGAGGAGGTCGCCGGCCTGGTCATCGCCTATGAGCCGGTCTGGGCCATTGGCACCGGTGAGGTCGCCACGCCCGACGATGCCCAGGAGGTCTGTCGGGCCATCCGGATGCGCATCGGCGAGATCCACGGGGCCGCGTCGGCGAACTCGGCCAGAATCCTGTACGGCGGATCGGTCAAGAGCAGCAATATCGCCGGAATCATGGCCCGGGTCGATGTCGACGGGGTGCTGGTGGGCGGAGCGAGCCTGGATCCCGACGACTTCGTGGGAATCATCCGATTTCGCCTGCACCCGGCCGAACTGGCCGGCTGATCTATACTGATGGCTACACGTCGATTCGGAGTTTGATTTGCTAACCATTGTCACGATCGCGCTCGCTGTCGTGCTCATCATCACCAGCATCCTGCTGATCGTGCTGATCCTGCTGCACCGTGGCAAGGGTGGCGGTCTCTCCGACCTCTTTGGCGGCGGCGTCAGTTCGTCGATCGGCGGCTCGTCAGTCGCTGAGCGCAATCTCGATCGCATCACCGTAGCCCTTGGGCTCATCTGGGCCGCGTCAATTGTTGGCGTCGGGCTCCTCATCCGCACTGGCGTCTAGTTCAGTTCGCAATATTCCGGGAGGAACAACAACATGGCTGGTGGAAGTGCGATTCGAGGCAGTCGCGTAGGCGCAGGCCCCATGGGCGAGGCCGAGCGCGGCGAGGCTGCACCCCGTATCTGGATCTCATTCTGGTGCTCGCGCAAGCATGAGTCCCGTCCGAGTTTCGCCTCCGATGCGGCCATTCCCGAAGAGTGGGACTGCCCGCGATGCGGACTGCCGGCAGGCACGGACAAGGAGAACCCGCCCGCTCCGCCCAAGGTCGAGCCGTACAAGACGCACCTTGCCTACGTGAAGGAACGACGCTCTGACGTCGATGGCGCTGCGATCCTCGATGAGGCCCTCGGCAAGCTGCGCGGAGGCGGCTTCTAGCCCACGCAGTCAAGCAAGAGTTCTAGGCTCCCGGTCGACCGAAGTCGGCCGGGAGTTCTCGTGCCGCCTCCTCGTCGATGAGGAAGAGCGTCTGCTGGGCAGCATGAATTCCGCTCGCGGGGACCTGCAGGGGACCGGCATGCTCCTCGAGGGCCAGTCGCACGGCCTCGGCCTTGCTCGGGCCTGAGGCAAGGATCAAGGCCTGGCGCGCATTGTTCAGTGCTGCGAAGGTCAGCGAAACCCGCGTGGGTGGAGGCTTGGGCGAGTTGTGCACGGCAACCACATTGCCGACCGCGTGGGTTGCCGGGTGCTCTGGGAACAGCGATGCCACATGGGCATCCGGTCCGATGCCGAGCAGGACGACATCGAATTCGGGCAGTGCGCCCTCGCCGATGCGCAGGAGGGATTCGCCATAGGCGAGCGCGGCCGCCTGCGGTGAATCAGAGGTATCAGGTCCGGGAATCGAATGCACGCGGTCGCGTGGAATCGCCACCTGATCGATCAGCGCGACATGGGCTGCGGTGTCATTGCGCTCCGGATCGCCAGTGGGCAGGTAGCGCTCGTCACCCCACCACAGATGGATGCGGTGCCAGTCGATGGCGCTCACGGCCGGACTTGCGGCCAGCGCAACCAGCACTGCTGTGCCGATGCCGCCCCCGGTGAGGACGACATGGGCCTGGCCGCGCTGCTCCTGGGCCTCGACGACTGCTGCAACAAGGCGCCCCGCAGCCGCCTCAGCGAGGGCATCGGCATCGGCATGGCGAAGGACATCTCGGTTGCTCATATCTCCAGATTAGTGATGACGGATCCGTACATGTCATCAGGATCCAGGCGGCGAAGCTCCTCAGCCATCAGCGCAGGAGTCGATCGGCGCGGCAGGGTGATCTGCGCATCCGCGCGTCCTGGACGGGCGATGCAGGCCGTCTTCTCATCCTGACGCGTGATCGACATCTGACCGTCATCCAGATCCAGGGTCACCGACGAGATGCCCAGATTCTCGTTCCAGACGGTCTCGACACTTGCCTGGAAGCACTGCGACAGCCAGGCCCCCAGCAGGATCACGCTGGGATTGTCTCGCTCGCCCTCGACTCGTATGTGGTGCACCTCGCCCAAGGGAGCATCGAAGGCAGCTGCCAGTACCGAGCGCCACTGCGTGCAGCGCGCCCAGGCCAGATCGGTGTCGCCCGGGCGGTAGCCCCGCTTGCGGGTGCGCAGGGCTTCGATCGGGTCATCGGCTGCTGCAGCGTCGGTGATACGTCGCTGCGAGTGACGGCCGATGGGACTGTCGGCAGGGACATCGGGAGCAGATCCGGGCCAGTAGGCGACGACGGGGGTGTCCGGCAGGAGCAGGGGAACCGCGACAGAGTTGCCATGCTCGGCGAGCTCGCCGCGCAGGCGCAGGATGGCTACCTCGCCCGGTCCCTCGTCGCCGCCCACGCTGATCTCGGCATCGAGCTGTGCGGCCCGCCCCTCGGGGCGACCGATGAGAGTGATGATGCGCATTGGATGCTGCCGGGCGACCGATGCCGCAGCCGCGGTCGCATCCGACTGGGTCTCCTCGTCGGCCATGATCAGCAAGGTGAGCACCATGCCAGTGGTGGGTGAGCCAAGTCGATGCCGTTCGGCGTTGATCGCCGCGGCCACCGCGCCACCGCTGGTCTTCTCCAGGCGGATCATGGTCTCCTCCAAGCGCGGCCGTCGCGGGCCAGCATGTCGTACTGGATCGGCGGGCCCCAGCCGCCGGACACGTATTGATCGGGCTGGCCCTGCTGCGCCCAGAAGTCGAGTACCGGATCCAGGATCTTCCAGCCCAGTTCCACTTCGACATGGCGTGGGAAGAGTGGGGGATCGCCGATCAGCACGTCAAGGATCAGCCGCTCATAGGCCTCGGGGCTTGATTCGGTGAACGTCTCGCCGTACTGGAAGTCCATCGTGACGTCACGAACCTCCATGGAGGAGGTGTCCGGCACCTTCGAACCGAAACGAACCGTGATGCCCTCATCGGGCTGAATCCGAAAGACCAGTGCATTGTTGCCGAGCTCCTGCACGGCCTCTGCGAGGAAGGGCAGATGCGGAGCGCGCTTGAAGATCACCGCCACCTCGGTCACGCGGCGGCCAAGGCGCTTGCCCGTGCGCAGGTAGAACGGCACTCCTGCCCAGCGGCGGTTGTCGATGTCGACGCGCATCGCCGCGAAGGTCTCGGTGTGGGAGTCGGGATCGATGCCCTCCTCCTGGAGGTAGCCGAGCACTGGGATGCCGCCCTGCCAACCGGCCGCATACTGCCCGCGCGCGGTGTGTGCGCCCAGATCCTTCGGCAGTCGCACGGCCGAGAGGACCTTCTCCTTCTCGGCGCGGACCTCGGCTGCGGCGAAGGTGAGTGGCTCCTCCATCGCCGTGAGCGCGAGGAGCTGCAGCAGGTGATTCTGGATCACATCGCGGGCAGCGCCGATGCCGTCGTAGTACCCGGCACGCCCACCGATGCCGATGTCCTCGGCCATCGTGATCTGCACATTGTCGACGTAGTTGCTGTTCCACAGCGGCTCGAACATCTCATTGGCGAAACGCACGGCCAGGATGTTCTGGACGGTTTCCTTGCCGAGGTAATGGTCGATGCGGAAGACCGACCCGGTGTCGAATACGGTTCCGACGAGCTCATTGAGCTGCTGGGCCGATTCGAGGTCGTGGCCGAAGGGCTTCTCGATCACCACGCGACGCCAGGCATCGGGGGTGTTCGTCGCCAGGCCGGATGTCTTGAGATGCTCGAGGACAACAGGAAAGAGGCCGGGCGGGATGGACAGGTAGAAGGCGTGATTGCCGCCCGTGCCGCGCTTCTCGTCGAGATCCGCGACGACCCTGGACAGCTCGTCGTATGCGGCAGCATCACTCAGGTCACCGGCGACGAAGCGAATGCCCTCGCACAGCTGCTGCCAGGTCTCCTCGCGGAAGGGCGTGCGAGCGTGCTCACGCACGGCATCGTGAACGATCTGGGCGAAGTCCTCGTCTGCCCAGTCGCGGCGGGCGAACCCCACGAGACTGAACCCCGGGGGAAGGAAGCCGCGGTTGGCAAGGTCGTAGATCGCTGGCATCACCTTCTTGCGCGCCAGATCGCCGGTGACGCCGAACAGCACCATGCCGCAGGGCCCGGCGATGCGGGGGAGTCGTTGATCCTTCGGACTGCGCAGCGGGTTCGTCATGTGATCCTCGAAGACTCGTTAGACGATCTGGTCCATCGCCGCCTGCACGGTGGCGCGCAGCTGCTCCCAGGCATCGATGAACTTCTTGACGCCGTCCTTCTCCAGGGTGTCGCACACGACCGTCTGCTCGATTCCCAGCGTGCGGAGGTCGTTCCAGACCTGGGCCGAGGCAGCAGCAGTGCCGGTCACCGTGTCACCGGCGAAGACGCCGTGATCTGCGACGGCCTTCATGGTTGCCTCTGGCATCGTGTTGACGGTTCCGCGCACGGCCAGATCGATGACGTAGCGGGTGTCGTCATAGGAAGGATCCTTGACTCCGGTAGAAGCCCAGAGCGGCCGTTGGGGGGTTGCGCCCTTGGCGGCGAGCAGTGCCCAGTCGTCCCGCGCAATGCGCTCCTCGTAGTGCCCGAAGGCCAGCCGGGCATTGGCGATGGCTGCCTTGCCGCGCAGGGCCGCAGCCGCCGGCGTGCCGATGGCATCGAGCTGCCTGTCGACATCAGTGTCGACGCGGCTCACGAAGAACGAGGCGACCGAATGGATGGAGGACAGATCGCGGCCGTGGTGTGCGGCCTGGCGCAGTCCTTCCTCGTAAGCCGTGATGACGGCTTCGTAGCGCTCGACGGCGAAGATCAGCGTGACATTCACGCTGATGCCGTGGCTGATGGCTGCAGTGATGGCCGGTAGGCCGGCAAGGGTCGCCGGAATCTTGATCAGCAGATTCGGTCGGTCGATGAGGCCCCAGAGGAGTCGTGCCTGGTCGATGGTGGCATGAGTGTCGTGGGCAAGCCTGGGGTCGACCTCGATGGAGACCCGGCCGTCGGCCCCACCGGTTGACTGATAGACCCCGAGCATCACATCGCACGCCTCGCGCACGTCATCGGTTGTCAGCTGCTGGATGATGAGGTCGACGTCAAGACCCTGGCGGGCACGATTCTCCAGGTCCGACGCATAGTCTGCGGCGCCCTTGGAGATCGCAGCCTCGAAGATCGAGGGATTCGAGGTGACGCCGCGAACGCAGTGCGTCCTGACGAGCTCGGCCAGGTTGCCCGAAGTCAGCCTCGATCGACTCAGATCGTCAAGCCAGATCGAGACACCTGCGTCAGTGAGTTGCTGCAGTGCTTCCGTGGCCATTGCTGTCTCCAAACGAGGGTTTCATGATTGGTCGTTGAGTGATGACTTCGCTGCTGCCTTGATCGCCTCGATGGTGATGCCGAACTCGGTGAAGATCACCTTGTCGGAAGCACTCGCCCCGAAGTGATCGATGCCAATGACGCGACCGCGATCACCGACGTACTTCCACCAGCCCAGTGTGGCGCCGGCCTCGACGGACACACGAGCGCGAACACTCGGCAGCAGTACCGCGTCGCGATAGGCGGCGTCCTGCTCCTCGAACCATTCCAGGCACGGCATCGAGATCACGCGGCTGGTGATGCCCTCGGTGAAGAGCTCCTCATGGGCCCGTAGGGCCAATTGCACCTCGGAGCCGGTCGCGAGCAGCAGCACTCGAGGACTCGGATTGTCGGCCACCACATAGGCACCGCGACGAACTCCGGCGATTGCGGCTGCCGGTCCGACCAGGGTCGGCACGTTCTGGCGTGTGAGCACGAGTCCGACGGGTCGACGCTGGGTGAGCGCGGCATGCCAGGCCCCGGCGGTCTCATTTGCATCTGCGGGCCGCACAACCGAGAGTCCAGGCATGGCGCGCAGGCTCCACAGGTGCTCGACGGGCTGATGGGTCGGACCATCCTCGCCTAGGCCGATGGAGTCGTGGGTCCAGACGAAGGTGACAGGCGTCTGCATCAAGGCAGCCAGTCGGACTGCGCCTCTCATGTAGTCGCTGAAGACCAGGAAGGTTCCGCCGAAGGGCCGCGTCAGGCCGCTCAGCGACATGCCGTTGAGCGCTGCGCCCATGGCGTGCTCGCGGATGCCGAAGTGGACGATGCGGCCATACGGCGAGGCGTCAGGCATGGTCGTCTGCTCGGGCAGGAAGCTCCTGCCGCCCTCGATGGTGGTGTTGTTGGACTCGGCCAGATCGGCTGACCCGCCCCAGAACTCAGGCATGATCGCAGCGATGGCATTGATGACCTCTCCTGAGGCCTTGCGGGTGGCAAGTGCATCAGTGGTCTCCCACTGGGGGAACGCAGCCTCGAAATCATCGGGCAGCAGACCTGCGACGATGCGATCCAGGAGAAGTGCCCGCTCGGGCTCGCGAGAGCGCCAGTCGTCGTAGCCGGTCGTCCAGGCGCTGCGCTCGGTTGCGACCCTTGTCTGCAGCCGCTCACGAACATCTGCGAGTACGGCCGGATCGAAGGCGAAGGACTGCTCAGGATCCAGGCCCAGCTCGATCTTGGTCGCGGCCACCTCATCGGCACCCAGTGCCGAGCCGTGCGCCTTCGAGGTGTCGCGGGCCTTGGGCGCCGGCCATGCGATCGTCGAGCGCATCGCGATGAACGTGGGCTTGGTCGTATCGGCGAGCGCTGCCTGGATTGCTGCGTAGAGCGCGGGCAGGTCGACATTGCCATCAGGCAGGCGATCCACGAAGTGCGTCGCCCAGCCGTAGGCGGCATAGCGACCCACGACATCCTCGGTGAACGAGAGCGCGGTGTTGCCCTCGATGGAGATGTGATTGTCATCCCAGATGACGGTGAGATTGCCCAGGGCCAGGGTTCCAGCCAGTGAGGAGGCCTCACCGGAAACGCCCTCCTGGAGGTCGCCGTCGGAGGCGATGACCCAGACGTGGTGGTCGAATGGGCTGGTGCCCTCAGGAGCGTTCGGATCGAAGAGTCCGCGCTCATAGCGGGAGCCCATGGCCATGCCGACCGCAGTGGCCAGGCCGTTGCCAAGGGGACCGGTCGTCGTCTCGACTCCTGCAGTGTGCCCGTGCTCGGGGTGTCCCGGCGTGCGAGAGCCCGAGGTGCGGAAGGACTCAAGATCGCCCATCGTCAGCCCGTACTGGCTCAGGAAGAGCTCGCTGTACAGGGTAAGGCTCGAGTGCCCGCAGCTCAGGACGAAGCGGTCGCGCCCAAGCCAGGTGGGATCGGCCGGGTCATGGCGCATCACGCGCTGGAAGAGCACATAGGCCAATGGAGCCAAGGCCATCGCAGTGCCCGGATGGCCGTTGCCGACCTTCTGCACAGCGTCCATGGCCAAGGCGCGCAAGTATGCGGTGGCGCGTTCGTCAGTAGTGGTCCAGTCCAGTGCCGTCACAGGCGAAACCCTAGTGCGGTCCATGAGGCGTAGAAAACTGACAGCCCATCGCTAGGCTGTCAGGGTGAGTACAGGTCTCCAGGTGTCATCGAGCACGCCGCGCGAGCGCATCCGTGCCCACATCGCATTGACGAAACCACGCATCGTCGAACTGCTCCTGGTCACCGCGGTGCCAACGATGTTCCTGGCAGCCAATGGCCTGCCCACCCTGCGAGCCACCATCGCCGTGCTCCTCGGCGGCGCTCTGGCCGCGATGGGCGCCAATACGCTGAACAGCGTCTACGACCGCGACATCGATGCGATCATGCATCGCACCGACAAGCGTCCCGCCGCCATGGGCATCATCAGCGTGCGTGCCGGACTGTTCCAGGGCTTCCTCCTGAGCGTGGCAAGCGCCTTCTTCCTCTACTGGTGGACGAACTGGGTCGCCGCCGTGCTGGCGCTGGTGGCGATCGCGGCCTATGCGGTCGGCTACACCATGTGGCTCAAGCGGCGCACTGCCCAGAACATCGTGTGGGGCGGTGCGGCGGGCTGCATGCCGGTGCTCATCGCCTGGTCGGCGGTCACGGGGTCGCTCACGTGGACTCCAGTGGTGCTGTTCCTGATCGTGTTCTTCTGGACGCCTCCGCACTACTGGCCATTGGCGATGAAGTACAAGGACGACTACGCCAAGGCAGGCATCCCGATGCTGCCGGTGCTGAAGTCGCCCGAACATGTCGTCGTGAGCATCGTTCGCTACAGCTGGGTCATGGTGCTGGTGTCACTGGTGCTCATCCCCGTTGCGCCGATGGGTCCTGTCTACGGCATCGCGGCTGCTGTTCTCGGCGCGGTGTTCCTGGTCGAGGCCTATCGGCTCCTGGGAGCGGCCCGGCACAGTGACCCGCAGATCAACGCGCGAGCCATGCGGCTCTTCCATTTCTCGATCACCTATCTCGCGCTGCTGTTCCTCGCGGTGGCAATCGATCCATTCGTCTTCTAGGCAGCCGTCTCATCGCGCACGCGTTCGCGTGAGGGAATGAGCAGCATGGTGATCCACAGGCCAGCTGAGCCGGTCACGTGAATCAGCACCAGCAGCGTCGGCAGTCCGGTGAAGTACTGCGTGTACCCGACGAGGGCCTGCGCGATCGAGATGGCCACGAGCAGCCACACCAGGGCGATGGCACGGCGAGGACCATTGGTCAGGTGCAGTGCCAGCAG
>JBAYUM010000041.1:0-13202 GCA_041675125.1 Candidatus Nanopelagicales bacterium | reverse complement strand
CTCGGCTCAGTTGGCAGCCGAGCAGGCGAAGTCAGATGCCTATCGTCAGCAGTTGGCCGATCAAGCTGAGGCCGCCAAGGCCAGGGCCAAGAAGAAGTCCCGGGCCGCAGCCAAGGCAGCCGTTGCGGCACAGCAGAGACTGCTCGAGCAGCAGTTGCAGGCTCAACAGCAGCAGCAACTCCTGATGCAGCAATATCAGCAGCAGCAACAAAGCGCCCGCCAGCAGGGCAAGACCCGCGCCAGCCGATAGTGGTTGCACGCAGATCCATCGCGCGCATAGATTCCTTAACTCGGCTTAACCTCCACTGAATCCTTCCTTGTCGGCCAGGTCCGTACCTTGAGTACACGAGAGCGAAGGAGTCGGGCATGAGCAGGAACTACGCAGCACAGCAGTCAACGACCATTGGGCAGAAGGTCACCGCATTGGGTCTTGCATCAGTGACCTGTGCCGGACTCGTGGGAGTCATTGCAGTGCGCAATGCCCAGGAGGCCTCGGCTGCTGACGAAACCACCCAAGTCGAGCTTGCAGTTGCCACATCGTCCACTGGCCTCACCCAGGTGCAACTCGATGCCTATGCGGCCCAATTGTCTGCCGAGCGTCAGCGCCTGGAGGCCTATCGTCAGCAGTTGGCGGCAACTGCCAAGGCGCTCAATGCTCGCAGTGGAGTCGCAACTGTCGTACCCGCACGACCCAGGACATCGGTGCGCAAGCAGAAGGTGACGCGAACGCCGAGCAGGGCGTCAAACAGCTCGTCGACCCCTGCGCCCCAGCAGAGCACGCCCACAGTGCAACCACCGACTCAGGCGCCCGCGCCGGTCGCAAAGCAGGCACCAGCGCCAGCGCCTGCCCCTGCGGCGCCAGCAGCTCAGGCACCAGCACCGGCACCTGCCGCACCTGCGGCCCAGGGCAAGACGAAGGCGAGCAAGGTGTGAGACTGGGCAGTCAGTCCTTTCGTGCGATGGGAGCTGCGTGCAGCATCTCGGTCTATGCACAGACCAATGCCGAGGCTCTCGCCCGGATCGGCGCACAGCGAGTCGAACTGCTGGAGCAGTCGTGGTCGCGCTTTCGCGACACCAGCGAGCTGAATCGGCTCAATGCCCGAGCAGGCACGGGCCCGGTCGAGGTGAGTGCCGACCTGCTGACCTTGCTCCGGCATATGCAGCAGGCATGGGAACTCACCGATGGTCTCTTTGATCCGACCCTGCTCTCAGTGATCAAGGCAGCAGGCTATGACGCCGATTTCGCAACGGTGATCGCGCGCGATGCACTGGCAAGTGTCCAGTCGTGGAAGGCTCCGCATCGTTCGCATGGCATGGTGGACGTGATCATCGACATGGCGGCCTCGACAGTCAGTCTGCCTGCTGGTGTGGGCCTTGATCCTGGAGCCATTGGCAAGGGACTGGCAGCTGACATCATCGCGGGCGAGATCATGTCGGCTGGCGCTCAGGGGGTGCTGGTCGATCTTGGTGGCGACATCGTCGTCGCTGGACAGCCCGGAGCCGATGAGGCATGGGTCATAGCAATCGAGGATGAGCGTGATCCCGATAACGCAGATCGTGAACCGATGCTGGTCACCTTCGAAGCCGATGGGGGGACCTCTGCCATCGCTACCTCGTCAACCTTGTATCGGCGTTGGGCTGGCGGCACTCGGCATCATGTGATCGACCCGCGCACCGGTCGGATGGCTGAGCCGGAGCTGGTCCAGGCCACGGTTTGGTGTTCAACAGGTTGGCTGGCAGAAGTCTCGGCGACGGCAGCGTTGCTCATGAGTGCCGACGATGCGCGCACCTGGCTGCAACAGCACCAGCTCGGGTATACGTTGATGACACCGACGTCTGTCTTGAGTTCACTTGTAGGAGTTGAGCATGTCTAGCATCCCGTGGACCTGGGTCGGCATCAGAGCCAGCGGTGTCACAGCCTGGGGTCTGCTGACAGCAGTCGTGCTGTGGGGCATCCTGCTTCGCACTCGTGTGCTCGGCAAGGCGGCATCGCCTACGCGCCTGCTTGACCTGCACCGGTGGCTGGGGGCAACGGCGCTTGCCTTTCTCGCAGTCCACATGCTGCTGCTGCTCATCGACCCGTTTCTCACGTTCACTATTCCGCAGATCCTGGTTCCTGGCCTTTCCACCTTCGAACCCCTTTCTGTTGCATTCGGGGTCATCGCCTTCTGGTTCATGATCCCCGTCTCAGTCGTCGGGCGCCTCAGGTCGCGCATGGCCAATACGGGTGCCAGGCTCTTCCAACGCAGCCACTGGCTTGCCTATGCGGCCTGGCCGATCGCAACAGCGCACTATGTGCTTGCCGGCACTGATGCGCTCACTGAGTGGTCGATCGGCCTGCTGATCGCCGGCAGTGGATTGCTGGTGATGGGGCTGTTGGCACGTGGCTTCATCCCAGCGCCTGGACCGACTCGCGCTGCCGGATCCGTGGTCACTCGTTCGTAGCGGTCGAGCCTTGCACCACTAGACCGGCAGAACCGGAACCGCTTCACCGCGATTCCCCGCGCCCGGTGCGATGACTGCGACACCGTCAGCGTTCGCAAGTCCGCCAAGGTGCTCGACCCCGGCAGGCAGCAGTCGCGCGATCGTGTTGCCGCCCGACTTCTCCAGATGCACGGGCACGAGCCGGGTGTCCTCGACGTATTCACCAGGAGGAACCTCATCGATCAACGTCGCCGTCGTCGTTCGCGGCGGCTCGGCACCGCGCATCCCCGCGAGCAACGGTGCCACGATCGTGACCAGACCTGCGATGGCCGAGGCTGGCTCCCCGGGGAGTCCCACGATCAGGCGACCATCGGGAAGCCTGGCGAGCAGCATCTGAGCACCTGGTGTGGATGCGACTCCATCGATGAGCCATCTCGCACCAAGGTCGCGCAGCACCTGGCGCACATGGTTGTCGGGCGTTGGGGCAGTGGACCCTGTCGTGATGAGCACGTCGACATTGGCGTCATCCATGTGCTCCAGCAGCAGTCGAGCCGTGTCCGGTGCGCGCAAGGGGGGATTCGAGCGGGCGCCATGCATGCCGGCGAACATCGCGACGGCCTCGCCCAGGGCATCGCGCGCTCGACCATCGCGTGGCAGGCCCTGGGAGAGCAGGGCGTGACCGAGCACGAGGGTGCCCACCACCGGTGGCCGGATGATCTCGACGGTGTCGTGACCGGTCGCTGCTGCCAGGGCGAGAACCGATGGAGTGACGAGCCGTCCGGCTGGCACCAGCTGGGCTCCTACTCGCGCCCTGCCGGCCTGTCTGGTGATGCCAGTGCCAAGAGGAGGCCGGGCAGCCTCGTCGATGACGCCCGTGAGCTCGTCGATGGCGATGACGACAAGGGTGCCGTCGGAGGCCTCGCGTGCCTGCGCCTGGTCGTATGAGATCACTGCATCGGTGTGATCGGGGATGGGCTGGCCGCGCAGCAGGTGCTTGCATTCACCTGGGCGCAGCCGATCGTCGTTGACGCCGAGCCAGGGCCCCTCGCCGCATATCGCGAAGCCATCGACTGCAGCGCAATCGCATGCGGGATCGTCAGTCAGCAGTACGAGGTCGCGCGCGAGGACGTTGCCGCCCGCCTCGTCCAGTCGAGCCGCCACGGGAGGCAGCCGCTGGCCTGCGGCTGTTGCGACGTGAAAGGCTTGGCTCCAGGCCAAGGCTCCTTCGAGACCGTAGGTGCTCATACTGAGTGAACCTTAGGGCCAATGGCTCCGATGCGCGGGAGGACAGGATCGCGATGAACTGCCATCAATGCGGTGCTCAACTGGATGATCAGATGGCGGGGCGTTGCGCTCACTGTGGAGCCGAGAACTTCGGCGTCCGGTGGCATTTCCACTTGGACCGCACCACGGTGCTCGTTGCCTCGGGGCTGACCTTTGCGACGTTGCTGCTCGGTCTGGTTTCGATCCTCGTGGTGATCGGTCACGGCAGTGGCTGAGTGGGCACGACTGCTGCATTGCCCGATGAACACTCGAGTGCATGGCGCTTGATGTCTGACCACGAGCCCAATCGATTGCGCAGGGTCGGTCCTGAAGGAGCGCCAGGCGCATTGGTCTTCCTCCAGGCTTCCCATCCCACATAGCTGCCCGTGGTCTGCGGATCTGAGAGGTAGGCACCCACGTGATCGAGTAGTTCCTCATCGCTCCACGCCGATTCATATGTCCGATGCGGTCGCGTGCCCGTGGGCACTCCGGCCGCCTGCGCGGCGGCGGCCCAGGTGCCGAAGCGCTGCAGGATGCGCACTGCCGATGGTCCGCTGACCGCACCGTCGTGCACGAGTTCCTGATAGCGATTGCTGCTCAAGCCCGTCGCGGTCGGCATGGCGAGCTCCCATGCCGCACGGAGGGCAGCGATGACCTGTTCGTCACTGAAGCGCTGGGAGTACTCGCCAATGCGCTCACGGATCGACAGGCGCTTCACCTCGGGAGTGACAGCTGCTGCGAGTTCCTTGTCGCTCCAGCCGAGTGCTGACTGCGCATCGATCAGGCTTGATCCGGGATTGCCCTTAAGCCACCGGACCAAGGCGTGAGAACGCTCCTGATCTGACGTCTTGACCAGGACAACCACGTCCTCGGCAGGTGGCTGGGAGTCCATTTCACCGCTCATCTGAGCACCGTAGCGACTCGTCCGTGGCGCCTCGAGGAGAGCGTCCACAAGCACTCAGTCTGCCGAGATCTCGTCAGAATTGATTTATGGCATTCACTGACAAAACTAGGGATTTCGTCCTACCCTCTGTTCTCAAAGTGCATTCATACCAATGGTTTTCGAACCACTCACTAGAGGGAGTCAACATGGGAATTGAAGCTTTCAGATACGACGGGCGCCGAGTACTTGTCGTAGGCGGAGCCAGCGGCATGGGTGCCGCAGCCAGCAAGCTCCTGTTGGAGCTGGGCGCGGAGGTCGTTGTCATGGACGTCGCCCCAATCACTCAGCCAGGCGTCACGGCAATTCAGATGGATCTGCGTGACCGCCAGAGCATCGACGACGCGCTTGCTCGGTGCGGCGGTCCGCTCAATGCCCTGCTGATGTGCTCAGGTGTTGCCGACGGCCATCCTGGCATCGAAAAGGTGCTGTTCCTGGGCCAGCGACACCTCATTGAGAGCGCCGTCGATCAGGGATTGGTGCCGCGGGGTTCTGCCATTGGCGTGATCTCGTCGGTTGCGGGTCTTGGCTGGGAAAAGGCCCTGCCCCAACTCATCGAGTACCTGGACACCCCGTCGTTCGAAGCTGGTTCGGCTTGGATCGACGCACACCCGGATTTGGCGACATACGGTTGGGCAAAGCAGGCCTTTCTCGCCTACACGGCCCGTCAGGCGTATGCGCTGCAGAAGAAGGGGATACGAATCAACGCGATTCTCCCCGGACCAACCGATACGCCGCTGGCACGAGCCAATGCTGAAACCTGGCTCACATTCGGACAGGACTACCGCGATGACCTGGGCATTCCGGCCGCCTCGCCGGAGGACCAGGCCTACCCACTCGTCTTTCTTTGCAGCGATGCGGCAAGGCATGTCAACGGCATCAACTTCATCGTCGATGCGGGCTACGTGAGCTCAGGCCTGACGGGTTCCTATGACGCGCCTTTCGTGAAAATGATGATGGGCCTGGAATAGGAAACGTGTAGACGCAATTGAGGCTGGGAGTCCACGGACTCCCAGCCTCAATTGCGTCGCACTCACCTTGCAACATCTCTGGCAATGGAAAAGACGAGTGGCCGCCGACAAAGTCGGCGGCCACTCGTCATCAGAGTCAATCGGTTACTTCGGTGCTTGAACAATCTTTCCGGTAGCCACTTCAACGTAGTCGCCACAGGTTGGAGCCTTGTCCGGCACCATCTTGCCGCTCTGTACGGTGATGAACCACGTGCACCGAGCAGGGTCGCCATTCGGGGTCAAGCCTGGTGCGTAGCTGATCGGTGCCGGAAGCAGGCCTGCACCCGTGATCTTCTTCTGCTTACGGAGCTGGTTGACCACTGCGTCACGCGTCGGGCACAGACCGGCCAGCTTGAGGCCCTTGATCATCGTGTCCGTAGCGACATATGCCGATGGCGGGTTCGGACCATAAGGATTGAATCCGGCTGCCAGCATTCCGTGCTCGTACGTGCGGAATCCCGGACGGTTCACACCCGCTGGGACCGTGCCGTAGGTAGCCCCAATCGCACCATCAAGCCCACCGTTGGTCTTGGCAATCGCAACTGGGTCGGAGAGGCCAGCCAGATAGGGGGCCTTCATGACGACACCCTGCTGCTTGAACGCCGACATGACGGACATGCCTCCGTCGACCTGCAGCACCAGGTAGACACCATCGGCTCCAGACTGCTTGAGCTTCAAGGCAGTCGAGGTAGCGTCATAGGCGCCGAATGGCGCGTCATTGATCGCAATGCCGTTCTTGAGGCCAACGAGCGGCAGCGTGGCAGCGAACCCATTGGCGGCAGCAATGGCGGCAGGAACAGGGAATGCCACGGTCGCTATCGTCGTGGCGCCAGCCTCCTTCATGCGCTTGGCACCTGCTGTGGTCGTGTATGCCGATGACTGAGTGCCTGCTGCACCGAACGCATTGCGGAAGACGCCGGTGGGGGGAAGGCTCAGGCCGATGGTCGGCACATTGCTCTTCGCCAGGATCGGGAACATCGTCTCAGCATTGACGATGTTCATGAGTCCTAGAACGTGGTCACGCTCCAAAGCTTGATTGACAGCTGTGATCTGGGTGGCACCGTTGGAGTTGTCGTCGTACTTGGACAGTACGATCTTGCGTCCATTGATGCCGCCCTTGGCGTTCTCTTGACCGACGCGCAACTGCACGGCTTCCCACGAACCAGCGAAGCCAGGAGCATTGGGGCCGGTGAAGGAGCTGATGAAGCCCAGCTTCACCGTTCCTGCATCGACTCCCTCGGCAGGAGCGCAACTAGCGGTGGTCTTCGCCGCTGGCGCTGGTGCTGGCGCAGCATTCGCGCCCACAGTGACTGCGCCTGAGACTGCCAGAAATGCAGCAGCCCCTCCGGCAATCAGTCCCGCACCACGGCGGTTATTTGTTTGCAGAACCGACATGAATCAACCTTTCGAGTGAGCGACCACGCACCGTGAGCGGCCGGACGACTATTTGGCACCTAGTGCCATATGACGATGAGCAGACGCTAGACAGCGGCAACAGTGAGGTCAAGCACTTTTCAGAAATTCGTCGCTGATCATCGGTAACGATTTGGCAACGGTGTCTCGCGCCTTGGCTGCGACGCGATCATTTGCGGTCAAATGTCCAATTGAGTCAAGGCATCGAACTGACGTCAATCAGTTCTTGCTGCGCGTCCTTGCAGCTTGACGAGTCGATGCCGCTCGCGATGTGGTCCTCGACTGCTTCAACTGCGTTGCTGTTGGCGCAGTGAGATCCTCATTCAGGCCGATGATCAGCATTGAATACGCCTGATCGAGCAGGGTGCAGAGATCTGATCCCTCACATTCCAACCAGTTCTCATAGGCCGATAGAGAGGCGGCCAGGCACAGGTGTCCGATCAGATCTGGATACCAAGATGACTTGCTCCCGACACCTTGCTCGCGCAGAAAGTCGACGATCTCCTTGCGCCAATCGGCGTACTTGAGAGTCGAGTGGGCCTGGAGTCCAGGCACGCCAAGGATCATCCGCATGCGTTGACGATGGGTCTCGAGCTCGCTGTCGGGGACACTGTTGAAGTCGATGACGGCCTTGCGAAGTGCCTCCCGAAGCGGAAGTTCGCGCGCATATTGCTCGAGCAGCAGGCGCATCGTCAGCAGGCTGCCGTCGAACTCACCCCATACGAGGTCGTGCTTGGTAGCGAAATAGCGGAAGAGCGTGCGCCGACTCACGCCGGCAGCATCGGCGATTTCATCCATGGTGACATCTTCAAAACCCCGAGAATTGAACAGCCGCATTGCGGCATGCTGAATCTCGCCCTGATTGGTTATCCTCGGACGTCCAATGCGCGTCGCCGGCCCTTCATTGGATTTCTTCATTCCGCTTCCATTTGGCACTTGGTGTCATTAACATGTCAGTACGTTTTGACGTAGGCCATCATCCCGCATGCGAAAGGCAGAACCATGCACAACACGGAATCTTCCTCTGTACCGACGAAGGAACCAGAGGTCGAGCAGCAACCGGTGACCGCGAATCTCCTCGTGGAAGACGTGTCGATCGACGGAATGTGCGGCGTCTACTAATCCCATGACCGCCATCGACGACTCAAGCTGGGACCCGACTGCCAAGTGGGGTCTGCATCCCATGGTTGCAGTGCGCCCTGAGACCTTTGGCGCCCTGGTCTATCACTATGACACCCGGCGTCTTTCGTTTCTCAAGGATCTCCGTCTGGCGTCTGTGGTGAGTGAGCTTGACGATGGCGGCAGCGCGAATGAGGTGCTCGACAGGGCGGGGCTGTCAGGTGCTGACCGGGAGGCATTCGTCCAGGCACTCGAAATGCTCTCTCAAACCCAAATGATCGTTAGGCGATAAACCCAATGGCACCAGAGTCGGCAGCACCTCGCCTCATCGACCACTTCGAACGCGGTCTGCAGGCGCCCATCTGCCTTACCTGGGAGCTCACCTACGGCTGCAACCTCTCGTGCGTGCACTGCCTGTCCAGCTCTGGCCGTCGCGATCCTCGCGAACTCACCACCGCTGAGGCGAAGGCGGTCATCGACGAGATGAATCGGCTCCAGGTGTTCTATGTCAATATCGGCGGAGGAGAGCCGACCATCCGTCCCGACTTCTGGGAACTGGTCGAGTATGCGGTTGAACAGGGCGTTGGCGTCAAGTTCTCAACCAACGGCTTGCAGATGACAGCGGCCCACGCTCAACGGATCAAGGAATCCGGCTACATCGATGTGCAGATCTCGCTCGACGGTGCAACACCGGAGGTCAATGACCCCATCAGGGGACAGGGCACCTTCGCCGGAGCCATCCGGGCGATGGAGACTCTGCAATCAGCCGGGGTCTTTGGGTTCAAGGTCTCAGTCGTGGTCACCAGAACCAATGTTGGGCAGCTGGATGCCTTCAAGGCCATCGCGGACCGCTATGGAGCGCAGTTGCGACTCACGCGGTTGCGGCCTTCAGGCCGTGGAGCGGAAGTCTGGAACGAACTCCATCTCTCCGCTGCGGATCAGCGTGACTTGTACACCTGGTTGCTTGCCCATGGTGAGGACGTACTGACCGGAGACTCCTTCTTCCACCTCTCGGCGCTCGGGCAGTCATTGCCTGGCCTCAACCTCTGTGGCGCTGGAAGGGTCGTGTGCCTCATCGACCCGGTGGGCGATGTGTACGCATGCCCATTCACCATCCATGAGTCGTTCAAGGCGGGATCAGTGCGCGATGCCGGTGGATTCACCAAGGTGTGGCGCTCCTCGGATCTCTTTCTGGAATTGCGTGAGCCGCGATCAGCAGGGATTTGCACGAAATGCTCGGAATTCGATGCCTGTCGGGGCGGATGCATGGCAGCCAAGTTCTTCACGGGATTGCCGCTTGACGGTCCGGATCCCGAGTGCGTGATGGGACACGGAGAAGCCTTGCTGGCGTCGATCGATCACGCACAGACTCCACGCACGGACGTCGACCATTCTCGAGGATCCTCGAGACGGATGCTTCCGTTGTCGGTAGTTTCCCGAGCGTGCGACGAAAGCCCAGTCGCAAGCAAGGCAATGGCGCTATGACAACTCCATGCTTGAGTGCGTCGGACTCGACAGAGATGAAGGATCGGTAGTGGGAAATCCATGGTTTGAGACCGTCGCCGAGGCACAGCGCAGAGCGGACAAACGGCTTCCGCGGTCGGTCTCTAGTGCCTTGCTTGCCGGCTCTGAACGAGGCATCACATACGCCGACAACATCGATGCCTTCTCTGAACTCGGCCTGGCCCCGCATGTGGCCGACCTCAAGAGCGAGAAGAACATTTCGACCTCTGTGATGGGCATGGATCTCGCGCTGCCGGTCATTCTGTCGCCAGTTGGGGCGCAGGCGATCCACCCCGATGCTGAGGTGGCAGTGGCTCGCGCTGCTGCTTCGCGTGGCACCGCCAATGGCCTGAGTTCATTTGCCAGCAAGGCGGTGGAGGACGTGGCAGCCGCGAATCCGAACACTCTGATGCAGGTGTACTGGATGGGCACTCGCGAAGTCATGGTGCAGCGGCTCGATCGGGCGAAGGCAGCAGGGGTGAAGGGCTTGATCCTTACCCTCGACTGGTCATTCTCGAATGGGCGCGACTGGGGAAGCCCGGAGATTCCGGAGCGACTCAATGCGCGCGCCATGATCAAGTTCGCTCCTGAGGCAATCACCCATCCAAAGTGGTTGATGGAATTCGCCAAGCGCCGCGAATTGCCGGACCTCACGACGCCGAATCTCGCAAGTCCGCAGGGTGAGGTTCCGACATTCTTCGGCGCCTATGGCGAATGGATGCAGACGCCGCCGGCGACCTGGGCTGATGTCGCGTGGCTTCGTGCGCAGTGGGATGGCCCGTTCATGGTCAAGGGCATCTGCAGAGTCGACGATGCACGCCGCGCGGTTGACGCGGGTGCGTCTGCCATCTCGGTCTCCAATCACGGTGGCAACAACATCGACACGACGCCTGCCTCGATCCGAGTGCTTCCGTCCATTGCCTCAGCCGTGGGTGACCAGATTGAGATTGTGCTCGACAGTGGGGTGCGCCGCGGCAGCGATGTCATCAAGGCGATGGCATTGGGCGCTCGCGCAGTGATGATCGGTCGCGCGTATCTCTGGGGACTTGCGGCAAACGGGCAGGCAGGAGTCGAGAATGTCCTGGACATCATGCGCGGAGGGATCGAGTCCACCCTGTACGGCCTGGGGCATTCGTCGGTTCACGATCTGTCGCGGTGTGACGTCGTGATTCCTGAAGGATTCACACGGAGTCTTGGTGCGTAGAGGGCGACAGAGGAATCACTGTGTCGAAATTCTGGGAGACGGCCTCGCCCGAGGTGGGAAGCCGGGCGGTATTGCTGATTCCCGTGGGGAGCACGGAGCAGCATGGTCCGCACCTTCCCCTCACAACAGACACCAACATTGCTCTTGAGCTGTGCGAGAGGGCTGCGACATCACTTGACAATGTCTATGTCAGCAGCCCGATGCCCTTTGGCGCGAGTGGAGAGCATCAGGACTTTCCGGGCACGCTTTCCATCGGCACGGAGACCCTGTATCTCGTCATCCTCGAGCTCGGACGATCGGCGCGGCACTCGTTCGGCCTGACGATCTTCGTCAATGCCCATGGCGGCAATGTCGAGGCGATGAATGCGGCTTCAGCCAGGTTGAACTACGAGAAGCACCCAGTAGTCACGTGGAATGCGCCATTGATGGGCGATCTACATGCGGGCGAGACCGAGACTTCAATCATGATGCACCTCGCACCAGCGCAAGTTCGGACGCACCTGCTGGAAACGGGAAATATGGAACCTCCCCACAAAGTGCTGCCCATACTGTTCGAACACGGGATGCGGGCCGTCTCGGAAAACGGCGTCCTTGGGGATCCAACGGCGGCGAGCGCAGAGCAGGGAGAGACGCTCCTGGACGCTGCTGCCTTGGCGTTGGTGACGTTCATCAAGGCCCAGGAACTCGAGAGCCAGTTCTAGATCGCCTTGACCAGCTGAACTGCACTTTCGGAATCAAGGCGGCGAATGATCGTCTCTGAATGCACCCGAGCCAGACTCCTGCGGAATATGCGAGGTCGTCCACGACGCCAGCGATCATGGCCTGTTCGACCGGAACCCTGACCAGCACTGCCGGATCCTCGGCCGTTACCTGCAGGGCTCTGGACTCTCGCGCGCGCAGCGCCAGATCTGTCAGGTAGCCGGCCGCCAGTACGGGAAGCAGTCGGTTGCGAAACCGCGGCGACATGCTCGCTGCCAATGCAGTCACAGGTAGCGCAGGTCGAACGGCATACCGAGCAACTGATCGCCAAGCCTGGACCTGCCCACGAACTGCAATTCCCATGGCCTGTGAACGACGAATCGAGACCAATCGTCGCTGCGCCGGCAGGGTCGCGAGCAGGGTCCCAGCAGCGCCGCCGACGGGGCCACCGAGCAGCAATCCCAGCACGGGTGCGAGAAATATCCCTGGTACTTCGAGATGTCGCAGTCTCCCGGGGTGTCGCTGCTCGAGGGCAGCTGCCGACATTCCGTATTGCATCCGTCGTCGCAGTGCGTCCCGTAGGTTCGGGCGCGCTCGGTGACCTGCGATCACATTGGCGTCGTATACGAGTCTGCCAGCTGAGGACAGGCGCCAGACAAGATCGACATCCTCGCCGACGAGGAGTCTTGGATCGAAGCCATGCGCCGTCTCGAAGGCGCTCCTGCGCACCATCAAGACGGCAGAAGGCACATAGGACACTCGGTGACCGGGGCGCACCCAAGCCCGATGAGGGCCCAGATCCAATGCGCAACGACCGCGCTCGAGCAGGCTGGCCAAACCACGTCCCTGCAAGGTGACGATGCGGGGTGCCGCGGCGACAACGCGACTGTCGTCGAAGTGCGCTGACAGAGCCTCGATGAGATGCTGGGTGAGCACGACATCATGATCAGTGAACAGGATGAGGTCAGTCCTGACCCTGTTGACTCCAAGATTGCGGGCCACGGCCGGGCCTGAAGGCCTGGAGCCGGTCCGGACTATTGACAGTCCCTGGCCCGAGCCCACCAATTGTGGCTGGTTCCCGTCATCGACAACGATGGTCGCCAGCGTCCGAAGCTGCGGATCGATTCTCAGCTCCTGACCAGGAATGAAAGCCGGCACTACAGCGGTGACCTGCGAATGGGCATCGAGACCCAGCGGCCTGACGGCATGCGCGAATCCCTGGTCGATCAAGAACTTCTCGATTTGCGTGCCGGTGCTTGTGGTCATTCCCATCATCGATGTCGTGAGCGCATTGGCCGCTTCGGGCGTGAGGCGAAGCAGCCGCAGCGGATAGCCCCCCACGAGCACATCGTGTTCAAGTCGCCTGACGCTCGAGTCGAATTCGATCACCGATCAACCTGTGAAGATGCCGTCAACGCGGACGACGGAACCGGTCACGCCGGAAGCCTCAGGCGAAACCAGCCATGACACTGCTGCAGCGATCTCCATGGGATCGAGGAGACGTCCGATGCGTTGCTGTGCAGCGAACTCCGAGGCATTCTTCAAGCCGTAGACCTCGGCTGTTGCTTGGAGCAGGCGGGTATCGGTACTGCCGGGTGAGACGCCGTTGACCGTCACTCCCTTTGCG
>JBAYUM010000040.1:0-13390 GCA_041675125.1 Candidatus Nanopelagicales bacterium | reverse complement strand
GCCAAGCGTCAAGAGTTCGACAACATGCAGGCACCCTCGCTCACCGGCATCCGCATCACTCGCGGCAGCGGTGAGACGGTGCGCCTGGCGCGCGGCTCCAGCGTCACCGATTTCGCTGATCGCATCAATGCGATGCCAGCAGATCTCGTGAAGGTGCTCATCGAGCTCGGCGAGATGGTCACGGCAACGCAGTCGATCGATGACGACACGCTGCGTCTGCTCGGCGAGGAGCTCAACTACGTTGTCGAGGTCGTCTCGCCGGAGGATGAGGACCGTGAGCTCCTTGAGTCCTACGACCTCGAGTTCGGTGAGGATGAGGGAGAGAATGCCGATCTGATCGCTCGCCCACCCGTGGTCACGGTCATGGGTCACGTCGATCACGGCAAGACCCGCCTGCTCGACTCGATCCGAAAGACCAATGTCATCGGTGGAGAGGCGGGTGGCATCACCCAGCACATCGGCGCCTACCAGGTCACGGCGCACACTGCGGAGGGCGATCGCAAGATCACCTTCATCGATACGCCAGGCCATGAGGCGTTCACCGCGATGCGTGCACGTGGTGCTCAGGTCACGGATATCGCGATCCTCGTGGTCGCAGCCGATGACGGCGTCAAGCCGCAGACGATCGAAGCCCTGAACCACGTGCAGGCCGCTGGCGTGCCGATCGTGGTTGCGGTCAACAAGATCGACAAGGAGGGCGCTGACCCGACGAAGGTTCGTGGACAGCTGACCGAATACGGACTGGTTGCCGAGGAATACGGCGGCGACACGATGTTCATCGATGTCTCGGCTCTCACCGGTACCGGCATCAGCGAGTTGCTCGATGCAGTGCTGCTGACAGCTGATGCGTCGCTGGATCTGCGGGCCAATCCGAACCAGGATGCCCAGGGCGTCGCGATCGAGGCACATCTTGACCGTGGCCGTGGCCCGGTGGCAACGGTGCTGGTCCAGCGCGGAACCCTGCGTGCCGGTGACTCGATCGTCGCCGGTGATGCCTTTGGCCGCGTCCGTGCCATGCACGATGACGAGGGCAATGTCGTCGAGGTCGCTGGACCGTCGTACCCAGTGCAGGTCCTTGGCCTGACCTCGGTGCCCGGTGCAGGCGACAGCTTCCTGGTTGTCTCCGAGGACCGCATCGCTCGTCAGATTGCGCAGACACGTCAGGCCCGCGAGCGCAATGCCATGCTGGCGAAGAACCGTGTGAAGCGCTCGCTCGAGGACTTCCTCGAGTCGATCGAGAAGGGCGAGGTCGCAGAGCTCAACTTGATCATCAAGGGCGACGTATCCGGCTCGGTCGAGGCGCTTGAAGAGGCCTTGGTCAAGATCGACGTCGGCGATGAGGTGTCGATGCGGGTGATCCACCGCGGTGTCGGTTCCATCACCAAGAACGACGTCACCCTGGCGGCGGCCTCCAAGGCGGTCATCATCGGCTTCAACGTGCGACCTGAGGGCAAGGTCGCCGAACTGGCAACGCACGAGGGTGTTGATGTTCGCTTCTACAGCATCATCTACCAGGCGATCGACGATGTCGAGCAGGCCCTTCGTGGCATGCTCAAGCCTGAATTCGAGGAAGTGCAGTTGGGTACCGCAGAGGTACGCGACGTGTTCAAGTCCTCGAAGTTCGGCACGATCGCCGGCTGCTTGGTGCAAAGTGGCGAGATCAAGCGCAACTCGAAGGCACGGCTCATCCGCGATGGTGCGGTTGTCGCCGACAACATCGCAGTCGCCGGCCTGCGTCGCTTCAAGGACGACGTCACCGAGGTTCGTGAAGGATTCGAGTGCGGTATCAATCTTGGCAACTTCCAGGACGTCAAGGTCGACGACATCATCGAGACCTTCGAGATGCGCGAGAAGCCACGTAAGCCATGAGCAAGGCACGCCAGCACAAGCTGGAGGATCGCGTGCGCGTGATCGTGGCAGAAACGCTCGAGAAGCGCGTGAAGGATCCCCGTCTGGGATTCATCACGATCACCGACGTGCGGATGACGCCCGATCTACGCGAGGCGTCGATCTTCTACACGGTGTACGGCGATGCCCAGGCGCAGGATGAGACAGCTGCCGCACTGGAATCCTCCAAGGGGCTCCTGCGCAGCGAGGTTGGCAGGCAGACGGGTATCAAGTTCACCCCGACGCTGGCCTTCTTCGCTGATGCCATGCCTGAGAATGCCCGGCATGTCGAGGACCTGCTTCGAAAGGCGCAGGAGGACGATGCTCGAGTCCATGAGCAGGCGACGACTGCTGTCCATGCGGGTGATGTTGATCCGTACCGCCACCCGCGCGAAGTGGATGACGAGGATGACGAGGTGAGTGAGGACGAGTGAGCGGTTCCGGGCTCCTCATCCTCGACAAGCCAAGCGGCTCGACCTCGCACGACATCGTGCGCGGAGCGCGTCGGATTCTCAAGACCCGCAAGGTCGGCCATGCGGGAACCCTCGATCCGATGGCCACCGGAGTACTGGTGCTCGGCATCGGCCGAGCAACGCGCCTGCTCGGCTACATCTCGGGGTCGGACAAGGCCTATTCGGCAACGATTCGGCTGGGGCAGAGCACGATCACCGACGACGCCGAGGGCGAGGTCCTGTCCTGGGCCTCTGAAGGCCAGATCGAGGACCTCAGCTTCGCCTCGGTGCTCGACGGCATGACGCTGCTGACTGGTCGGATCGAGCAAGTGCCCAGTTCCGTGAGCGCGATCAAGGTCGATGGGCAGCGGGCCTATGCCAAGGTCCGTGCAGGCGACGAGGTCGAGCTTGCACCGCGCTGGGTCACCATCGAGGAATTCCGGGCGACCGCGCATCGCTTCGGCGATGCGTATCTCGATGTCGACGTGGAAGTGACCTGCAGTTCCGGCACCTATATCCGCGCCCTGGCGCGCGATCTGGGCAGCGAACTCGGTGTCGGTGGACACCTGACCTCCTTGCGTCGCACGCGCGTGGGTCCATGGGCACTCGGTGATGCAATGTCCTTCGACGCTTTCAACAGCCTGCATGAGGGCACTGATCCCTATGACTGCCTGGTCTCTGTCGAGGAGGCAGCAGCCCGAGTGTTTCCGAGTTGGGTCGTCGGCGGTGATGATGCGATCTTCGTGCGCAACGGGCGGCGCATCGAGTGGTCATGCACGCAGACATCATCACCGGTTGTCGCTATCTTCGATGAGTCCGGTGCCTTCCTGGCCCTCGCCGAGCAGCATGGCCCGACCGCCAAATACCTCGCAGTGTTCGTCTGACCTAGGGTGAGCAGCGTCATGAGCGATGAAGGAAAGGGTGCAGTGCTCTGCATCGGCGTCTTCGATGGCGTTCACCTCGGTCACCGGGCGCTGCTGGCCCAGGCGCATGCGATTGCCCATGAACTGGGGCTGCCGCTGGTGGCCGTCACCTTTGATCCGCATCCCATGTCAGTCGTACGGCCCCAGGCCGCGCCGCAGTCCCTCGCAACCCTCGCCGAGCGCCGTTTCATGCTCTTCGACGCCGGCGCCGACGATGTGTTCGTCCTGCAATTCACCAAAGAGGTGTCCAGTTGGGATCCCGAGGAGTTCATCCACCGTGTCCTGCACGACACGCTGCACGCCCATGCGGTGGTCGTCGGGGAGAACTTCCGCTTCGGTCACAAGGCAGCCGGGGACATCGAGACCCTGCGCGAGGCGGGGGAGCGCTATCACTTCACCGTGACCGAGGTGAAGCTCGCTGCCGATGATGAACCCTGGTCGTCCACTCGGGTGCGCAATGCGATCACCAGTGGAGACATGGTCG
Source organism: Candidatus Nanopelagicales bacterium (assembly GCA_041675125.1). Lineage (GTDB taxonomy): Bacteria > Actinomycetota > Actinomycetes > S36-B12 > S36-B12 > UBA11398. The sequence goes on along the minus strand of JBAYUM010000040.1, from coordinate 9,644 downwards.
AGGCCGCCCGCGTCCTGGGCCGCCCCTACGACCTCACGGGCGTTGTGGTGCACGGCGATCATCGCGGGCGTGAGCTCGGCTTCCCGACGGCGAACCTCGCCTGGCCCGGCACCCCGGTGATTCCCGCTGACGGGGTGTACGCGGGCTGGCTGGTGGCGTCCGATCAGCGCTACCCAGCAGCGATCTCCGTGGGCACCAACCCACAGTTCGAGGGGGATGAGCGTCGGGTCGAGACCTATGTCCTCGATCGCGATGATCTGGACCTCTACGGGCAGGAGATCACCGTGGTCTTCATCGCCCGATTGCGCGGGCAGATGGTCTTCGACGGCCTTGACGGGCTGATCGCGCAGATGGGCATCGATGTGGCCCGAACGCGTGAGGTGCTGGGCCTGTCATAAGGCTGGTATCGTGGGCAGTCCAGACGGTCGTGGAGCGGGCGCTCGACGATTCGTGACGATTTCAAGAATGTGCTCATTCGTGAGCGCGCCCGAGAGGAACGCATGTCGCTCGACAAGGCCACCAAAGAGAGCATTATCGCTGAATTTGGTACCAAGCCCGGGGATACCGGCTCGCCTGAAGTACAAATCGCACTGCTCAGCCGTCGTATCAACGAACTGACCGAGCACCTCAAGATCCATAAGCATGACCACCACAGCCGTCGTGGCCTGCTGATCCTCGTTGGTCAGCGCCGCCGACTGCTCCAGTACCTGGTCAAGACCGATATCGCTCGCTACCGTGCGATCATCGAGAAGCTCGGCATTCGCCGCTGAGCATGCAGGCCCGGTGCGCGAGTCGTGCCGGGCCTTGCCTCATCCCTGCGGATACCTTCCACAGGGCATAACTTCATAATCATTACGAGATGAATTCGGGGCGCTGCGACGTAGTCGCTTGACGGTCCTCGGTAGTGACCTCCGGGTGCGAATCACCCGTGGGTTTCGATCGGAGACCGCCTCTACCCGGCACTCGCGAGCGCCCCTGTCACAGAACAGGAGGCACCCGTGGAGGGTCCCGCAATCGTTACAACCCAAGCCGTTATCGATAACGGCACATTCGGCAAGCGCGTCATTGTTTTCGAAACAGGCCGCCTTGCCCGCCAGGCAGCAGGCTCGGTCACCGTCACCCTCGACGAGGAGACGATGCTGCTGTCCGCCACGACGGCAGGCAAGTCGCCGCGTGACTCATTCGACTTCTTCCCACTGACGGTCGATGTCGAGGAGCGCATGTACTCCGTGGGCCGGATCCCCGGCTCATTCTTCCGTCGTGAAGGCCGTCCGAGCGAGGATGCGATCCTCACCTGTCGCCTGATCGACCGTCCGTTGCGCCCGACCTTCGTCAAGGGCCTGCGCAACGAGGTGCAGGTCGTCATCACGGTCATGGCACTCAACCCTGGCGATCTCTACGACGTCGTCGCGATCAACGCCGCATCCGCCTCGACCCAACTGGCGGGCCTGCCCTTCAGCGGCCCGATCGGTGGCGTTCGCGTCGCATTGATCCGCGGTCAGTGGGTTGCCTTCCCAACGCATGAGCAGCTCGAGGAGGCCGTGTTCGACATGGTCGTCGCCGGGGCCATCGCCGATGGCGATGTCGCGATCATGATGGTCGAGGCCGAGGCACAGGAGCGCACCATCGAGCTCATCGCCGGTGGCGCCACCGCACCGACCGAGGAGGTCGTGGCGCAGGGCCTGGAGGCATCGAAGGTCTTCATCAAGGCCCTCTGCGAGGCCCAGATCGAACTCGCTGCAGCTGCGGCGAAGCCGACTGCCGACTTCCCGGTCTTCCTCGACTACGAGGACGACGCCTATGAGGCGGTCAACCACGTCGCTGGCGAGTCCGTCGCCAAGGCGCTGACCATCGTGGGCAAGGCCGAGCGCGAGGATCGCCTCGATGCGATCAAGGGCGAGGTCCTCGCCGAGCTCGGCGAGAGGTTCGTCGGTCGCGAGAAGGAGCTGTCCGCGGCACTTCGCTCGGTCACGAAGAACTGCGTGCGCGAGCGCGTGCTGCGCGACAAGATCCGCATCGATGGTCGTGGGCTGACAGACATCCGCACCCTGTCCGCAGAGGTGCAGGTCCTGCCACGCGTCCACGGCTCGGCGCTCTTCGAGCGCGGCGAGACCCAGATCCTGGGTGTCACGACGCTGAACATGCTGCGCATGGAGCAGCAGCTCGACACTCTCAACCCTGAGAACCGCAAGCGCTACATGCACAACTACAACTTCCCGCCGTACTCCACCGGCGAGACCGGCCGCGTGGGCTCGCCCAAGCGCCGTGAGATCGGGCATGGTGCGCTCGCTGAGCGTGCACTGATCCCGGTCCTGCCCTCGCGCGAGGAGTTCCCGTATGCGATCCGTCAGGTGTCCGAGGCTCTCGGCTCCAACGGCTCGACCTCGATGGGCTCGGTGTGCGCATCCACGATGTCGCTTCTCAACGCAGGCGTTCCGTTGCGTGCGCCGGTTGCAGGCATCGCGATGGGCCTGATCTCAGGGCTCGTCGACGGCAAGCAGGAGTTCGTGGCAATCACCGACATCCTCGGTGCAGAGGATGCCTATGGCGACATGGACTTCAAGGTTGCTGGCACGAAGGACTTCGTTACCGCCTTGCAGCTCGATACCAAGCTCGAGGGCATCCCTGCCTCGGTCCTGGCAGCTGCGCTCAATCAGGCACGCGATGCGCGCATGACGATCCTCGAGGTGATGGCTGAGGCCATTGACGCACCCGACGAGATGGCGGCAACTGCGCCACGCGTCATCAGCGTCAAGATCCCGGTTGACAAGATCGGCGAGGTCATCGGGCCAAAGGGCAAGATCATCAACCAGATCCAGGAAGAGACCGGCGCCGACATCACCATTGAGGATGACGGCACCATCTACATCGGCGCGACCGATGGCCCATCGGCCGAGGCTGCCCGGACGGCGATCAACCAGATCGCCAATCCGACGATGCCGGAGATCGGCGAGCGTTACCTCGGTACTGTCGTGAAGACCACCACCTTCGGTGCCTTCATCTCGCTGGTGCCTGGCAAGGATGGCCTGCTGCATATCTCAGAGGTCAAGAAGCTCGCTGGCGGAAAGCGCATCGAGACCGTCGAAGACGTGCTGAAGGTCGGCGACAAGGTGCAGGTCGAGATCAAGGAGATCGATCCTCGCGGCAAGCTGTCACTGGCGCCCGTACTCGAAGAGGCGACGGCCTAGTCACGCATGGCGAGAGCTCGCACCACCACTCTGCTCAGGGAGGACGACGGCAGCATTGTCTGCCGCACCGTCCTCCCTGGCGGATTGCGCATTGTCACGCAGCAGGTTCCTGGCGTGCGCTCGGCGGCCTTCGGCATCTGGGTGACGGCTGGATCGCGGGATGAGACTGCAGCGCAGCATGGCTCAGCCCACTTCCTCGAGCACCTGCTGTTCAAGGGCACGTCGCGACGCAGTGCGCTTGAGATCTCGTCCATGGTCGAGGCTGTCGGTGGAGACCTCAACGCCTTCACGGGCAAGGAGCTCACCTGCTACCACGCCAAGGTGCTCGATCGCGATCTGCCGATGGCAATCGATGTCGTCTGCGATGTCGTGACTGACGCCCTTCTCCGTGCCGCAGACATCGAGGACGAGCGCGGTGTCATCCTCGAGGAGATCGCGATGTACGAGGACGATCCAAGCGATCTCGTCCATGATGACTTCTCATCCCTTGTCTATGGCCAAACACCGCTGGGTCGACCCATCCTTGGAACCACGGATTCGATCCGTGGCCTGAGTCGTGCCACGATCCGCGGGTTCTACCGCAAGCACTACCAGCCTTCAGCGATGGTGGTCTCGGCCGCGGGCAATGTCGACCATGCCGATGTCGTCAAGCGGGTTCGGGCCGCATTCGATCCCTTCCTCGATCCGGGTGCCGCTCCCAAGCCACTGCGGATCTCCAAGAGGACACCCGAGATGGGCACCGGCGTTGCACTCAACTCCCGACCAACCGAGCAGGCCAATCTCGTGCTGGGAGTCCCTGGCCTGGCCCGAGGTGACGAGCGTCGCTACGCACTGGCAGTGCTGACGACGGCCTTCGGCGGCGGTATGAGCAGCCGGCTCTTCCAGGAGGTTCGCGAGAAGCGCGGACTCGCCTATTCGGTCTACGCCTTCAGCCAGGGCTTCTCGGACAGCGGCATGATCGGCTTGTATGCAGGCTGCCTGCCAGCCAAGGTGCCCACCGTCCTCGAGGTGTTCAAGGAGCAGATCGACCTGCTCGTCGCGCACGGCCTGACCGACGATGAAGTGGCGCGGGGCAAGGGCCAGGTGCGCGGGGCCACCGTTCTGGGGCAAGAGGACACCGGCGCCCGCATGAATCGCATCGCCAAGGCTGAGCTGCAGGGCGAGGACCTCCTGAGCATCGACCAGCTGCTCGAGCGGGTCGACCGGGTCACCACGGCAGACGTCCATGCCGTCGCTGCTGACCTCCTCTCGGTGCCGGCAAGCCTGGCTGTCATCGGTCCGTTCCAGGACGCCGCTGCCTTCTCCGTGAACTAGTAGTGTCGCGCCATGAGCGCAGCAGGTCAGATCAAGGTGGGCGTGGTCGGTGCACGTGGGCGCATGGGTCAGACCGTGATCCAGGCTGTCTCTTCCGCTGATGATCTCGTCCTCGCCGCTGCCGTCGACCAGGGCGATGACATCAACCTCGTGAACGACTGTGATGTCGTCGTCGACTTCACCACGCCGAGCGTCGTCATGCCAACTCTGCAGCATTGCATCGAGCAGGGCGTGCACTGTGTCGTTGGCACGACAGGGTTCGATGATGGCCGTCTCGCGCAATTGCAGGCCTGGCTGTCGTCGAAGCCAGGGGTGGGAGTGCTGATCGCACCGAATTTCGGCGTCGGCGCAGTGCTCATGATGCAATTCGCCCAGTTGGCTGCGCCCTACTTCGAGTCAGTCGAGATCATCGAGCTGCATCATCCGGACAAGGTCGATGCGCCTTCGGGCACCGCCCGCCGCACTGCGGAGCTGATCGGCGCGGTCCGCAGCGACCGGGGCGTGGCCAAGAGCCCTGACGCGACCTCCCAGGAGCTCCAGGGGGCTCGCGGAGCCTCGGTCAATGATGTGCGGGTGCATTCGGTGCGTGCCCGCGGACTGGTCGCGCATCAGGAGGTCATCTTCGGCGGAGTGGGCGAGACGCTGACGATTCGGCATGACTCCATGGATCGCACCTCGTTCATGCCCGGAGTCCTGCTGGGCATCAGGAGTGTTGCCAAGCATCCGGGGCTGACCGTGGGGCTTGACTCGTACCTGGACTGACCGCCGCACCTTGATTGGTTGCTGCGGGCATAACGCCCTTTGTCCTGGTATCGGGCCCTGTTGGCTGGACGTGCGTGTGAGTTTCCACTCCAATATGCCAGCCGGCGAGTGCGGGGGACTCGCCGGATTTTTCATGCCCGGCCCTCGTGGCTTCCTCGTCGTCATGCAAGTCGCGGATAGGGTTCACCGGTGGACGTGATCTTTCGCAATGACGTGACCGTTGAGCTCGTACGATCGAGTGCCCGTGATGCTGATGTGGTCTTCGCGGCGCGTGTCTCAACGGCTGGGGAGCAGTCCCTCGATGACGTCCAGGCCGATGCCACGGGAGCCAAGGGGCTCATCAACTACCTCATGCGTGAACGTCATGGCAGCCCCTTCGAGCACAACTCGATGACGTTCTTCGTCCAGGCGCCGATCTTCGTCTGGCGTGAGCACATGCGTCATCGAATGGCCAGCTACAACGAGGAATCGGGTCGATACCGCGAGCTCAAGCCGGTCTTCTACGTACCAGCCCGGGAGCGCAACATCATCCAGGTCGGCAAGACGGGCGCCTATGAATTCCTGCCGGGTGACGACCACCAGTACACCCTCATCGAGGAGCGCATGCGCGAGTCGTGCACGCAGTCATACCGGGCCTACAAGGAGATGCTCGACGCCGGAATAGCCCGCGAGGTCGCACGCATGGTGCTGCCCGTCTCCATCTACTCCAGTGCCTATGTCACGGTCAATGCCCGCTCGCTGATGAACTTCCTGTCCTTGCGCCGCAAGGCTGAAGGCTCCCATTTCCCTTCCTATCCCCAGCGCGAGATCGAAATGGTCGCCGAGCGGTACGAAGAGGAATGGGCCCAGCTCATGCCGCTGACACAGGCGGCATTTGTGGCCAACGGTCGAGTCTCCCCGTAACCCAAGTACCCTCGTACCCATGCCCGGACCACAGAGTGAGCGCGCGCCCTTCGGGCTGATGCTTTCGGCCATGGTCACGCCGTTCCTTGCTGATGGCTCCCTGGACCTCGATGGGGCGCAGGCCCTGGCCTCGCACCTGGTCGACAATCTGCGCCATGACGGACTTGTCATCAATGGCACCACTGGTGAGTCGCCGACAAAGACCGATGAGGAGGATGTCGCGGTCCTGAGGGCGGTGATCGAAGCCGTTGGCGATCGGGCCACGATCATCGCTGGCGTCGGCACCAACGACACCGCGCACTCGATCGGAGCTGCTCGGGCTGCCCAGGCTGTTGGCGCACATGCAGTCATGGCGGTCACCCCGTACTACAACCGTCCGTCCCAGGCAGGACTCATCGCCCACTTCCATGCAATCGCCGATGCCACTGACCTGCCGATGATCACCTATGACATTCCCAAGCGCACAGGCACGGCGATAGAGACCGAGACCTTGGTGCGCATCGCAGAGCATCCGCGAATCATCGCGAACAAGGACGCCAAGGGGGATCTCGAGGCTTCTCAGTGGGCCATGGCACGCACCGATCTGGCCTGGTACTCAGGCGACGATGCGCTGAACCTGCCGCTGCTCGCACTTGGGGCCGCCGGGATGATCTCTGTCGTCGGGCACATCGTCGGAGATCGATTGGTCGAGATGGCATTGGCATTCGCAGCGGGTGATGTCGTGCGAGCCCGTGAGATCAACTCAGCGCTGCTGCCGGTCTACACCGGGATGTTCCGAGCCCAGGGAGTGGTCATGACCAAGGCTGCCCTGGCCGAGCTCGGCCTGCCGGGGGGCCCCGTGCGACTGCCACTGCTTGACGCCACAGCCGACCAGCGCGCGCAGTTGCGCTGCGACCTGGCCGATGGCGGCGTCGCTGGATTCAGTTCATGATCCATAGCGAGCTTCCACCGCCACCACCACTGGCCGAGGGCGCAGTGCGCATCTATGCCCTGGGCGGGCTGGGCGAGATCGGCCGCAATATGACGATCTTCGAGTTCGGCTCCAGGCTGCTCGTCCTGGACTGCGGGGTGCTGTTCCCCGAGGACTCCCAGCCAGGTGTCGACCTGATCCTGCCTGACTTCGGTCCCATCAAGGAACGCCTCGCGGACATCGAGGCAGTTGTGCTCACCCACGGGCACGAGGATCACATCGGCGCCCTGCCGTATCTGCTGAGGCTTCGCCAGGACATCCCGATCTTTGGATCCAGGTTCACCCTGGCCCTGCTCGAGAGCAAGCTGCGCGAGCATCGCATCAAGGCCCAGACCACCCAGATCATGGAGGGTGAACGCCTTCAACTGGGTCAGTTCGATCTTGAGTTCCTTGCGGTCAATCACTCGATTCCCGATGCGATGGCCCTTGCCATCCGCACTCCTGGCGGCGCCATCCTGCACACGGGCGACTTCAAGATGGATCAGATCCCCCTTGATGGCCGTATCACTGACCTCAACGGCTTTGCCCGCATCGGTGACCAGGGCGTTGACCTGCTCATGGTCGACAGCACCAACGCCGAGGTTCCCGGATTCGTCTCCAGCGAGCGCGATATCGAGCCAGTGCTCGATTCGGTGTTCCTGCGAGCCGAGGGGCGCATCATCGTCGCCTCCTTCGCCAGTCATGTCCACCGGATCCAGCAGGTCATCGACATGGCGGCGCTGCATGGCCGTCGCGTCGCCCTCGTCGGACGATCAATGGTGCGCAACATGGGTGTGGCGCGCGATCTGGGATTCCTCAAGATCCCTGGCGGCATCATGGTGACCGTCGATGAGCTCGCCGGGCTCCCCGACGACGAGACTGTCCTCATCTGCACCGGCTCCCAGGGCGAGCCGATGGCCGTGCTCTCGCGCATCGCCAACCGCGATCATCCGATCAGTGTCGGCCCGCAGGACACGGTCGTGCTGGCATCATCCTTGATCCCGGGCAACGAGAACTCGGTCAATCGAGTCATCAACGGTCTCACCAAGCTCGGTGCCCAGGTGGTGCACAAGGGCAATGCGCTCGTGCATGTCTCCGGTCACGCTGCAGCGGGGGAGCTGCGCTATCTCTACAACGTGGTCAAGCCGCGAAATGTGCTTCCGGTGCATGGTGAATGGCGCCACATGCGGGCAAACAAGGCGATCGCCATCGGTGTCGGCATCGAGCCTGATCGCATCCTGCTCGCCGATGACGGTGTCGTCGTCGACCTGATCGACGGCAGGGCATCGATCGTCGGCTATGTGCCGGTGGGCTTCGTCTATGTCGATGGGTCAAGCGTCGGGCATGTCACCGAGAACCTGCTCAAGGATCGTCGAGTCCTTGGCGAGGAGGGGTTCATCACCATCTTCGCCGCCGTCGACATGATCGAGTCCAAGGTGGTCGCGGGTCCCGAGATCCACGCCCGCGGCCTGGGACTCGAGGACGAGGCCTTCGACGACATCATCGCCCAGGTGCAGGTGCTGCTCGAAGAGGCGCTCCGCGATGGCGTGACCGAGGTGCATGACCTGCAGCAGCGGGTGCGTCGTGTCGTGGGCAAGTGGGTCAACACCCAGCATCGCCGACGCCCGATGATCGTTCCGGTCATCGTTGAGGGATAGCGGTCGCCTTCGGCGCCGCATCTACACTTCAGCCATGTCAGTCCTCAACATCCGCCTCTTCGGTGATCCCGTCCTGCGCTCGCCTGCCGCGCCGGTCACCACCTTCGATCGTGAGCTGCGCAGGCTCGTCAAGGACCTCACCGACACCATGATGGATGCGCCAGGCGCAGGACTGGCCGCACCTCAGATCGGTGTGTCACTGCGGGTGTTCACCTTCTGGGTCGACGATGAGCTGGGCTACCTGATCAACCCTGATCTCGACCTCTCCGAGGAGCTCCAGGATGGCGAAGAGGGCTGCCTGTCGCTGCCCGGGCTGGCGTACGACACCAAGAGAGCCATGCGCGTGGTGGCCAAGGGCATGAACATGTACGGCGAGCCGGTCGTCATCGAGGGAAGCGAGCTCAAGGCTCGGGCGATCCAGCATGAGACCGATCACCTCGACGGCATCCTGTTCATCGATCGCCTCGACGAGGTCGCCCGCAAGGCAGCGATGAAGGAGATTCGCGAGTCAGAGTGGTTCGGCGAGCTTCCCCCGGTTCACCTGAGTCCCCATCCCATCAATGCGAAATGGCTGTAGTCGCTTGCGCTGTGTCTTTGCGGGAACACCGGAGGTGGCGGCAGTAGCACTGCGTGCGCTGCTGGAGACCGATCACGAGGTGGTCGGCGTCATCACGCGGCCTGATGCCCCTGCTGGCAGGGGTCGGAGCCTGCAGCGCAGCCCAGTCGCGCGCGTGGCTGATGAGCGTGGCATTGCCGTGCTGTGCCCCGAGTCGTTGAAGGATCCGGAATTCCGGTCGGCCCTCGCCCAGCTAGCGCCCGATTGCATCCCTGTCGTTGCCTACGGCAACCTGGTGCCGCAAGACCTGCTGG
>JBAYUM010000039.1:0-13517 GCA_041675125.1 Candidatus Nanopelagicales bacterium | reverse complement strand
GGAGCCCTGGCGTTCGGCATCGGAACCTCCGAGGTCGAGCATGTGCTGGCCACGCAGACGCTGCCGCTGAAGCCCTTCAAGACCATGGCCATCAATGTCGAGGGAGAGCTGCCTGTCGGGGTGAGCGCGAAGGACATCACCTTGGCGGTCATTGCGAAGATCGGCACTGGGGGCGGTCAGGGCTATGTGCTCGAATACCGCGGCTCGGCGATCCGCGGGCTGTCGATGGAAGGGCGCATGACCGTGTGCAACATGTCCATCGAGGCTGGTGCGCGCGCGGGCATGATCGCTCCGGACGAGACCACCTTTGCCTACCTCAAGGGTCGCGACCGTGCGCCAGCAGGTGCCGAGTGGGACGCGGCGATCGAGTACTGGTCGACACTGCCGACGGACAGCGATGCGAAGTTCGATGCCGAGGTGTTCATCGATGCATCGACCTTGAGTCCCTATGTCACCTGGGGAACCAACCCTGGACAGGGACTGCCACTGACGGCGTCGGTGCCGTCTCCGGCCGATGCCAAGGACGAGGTCGATCGCGTCGCGATCGAGCGCGCGCTTGAATACATGGGCCTTACCGCGGGCATGCCATTGCGCGAGATCAAGGTCGACACGGTCTTCGTCGGCTCCTGCACCAATGGCCGCATCGAGGATCTGCGTGCTGTGGCCGAGGTGCTGAAGGGGCACAAGGTCGCCTCCACTGTGCGGATGCTCGTCGTGCCCGGGTCAGTGCGCGTGAAGCACCAGGCCGAGGCGGAAGGACTCGATGCGATCATCAAGGACTCAGGTGCGGAGTGGCGTGAAGCCGGATGCTCCATGTGCCTCGCAATGAATCCCGACAAGCTGGCTCCGGGCGAGCGCAGTGCGTCGACCTCGAATCGCAATTTCGAGGGGCGCCAGGGCCCAGGCGGTCGCACGCACCTGGTGTCACCGGCAGTTGCAGCGGCAACCGCCATCAGCGGTCATCTCGCCGCGCCCTCAGATCTGTAAGCCTTCGACGTTCAAGGAGTCATCGTGGAAAAGTTCATCACGCATACCGGTACGGCAGCGCCCCTGCGTCGCAGCAATGTGGATACCGATCAGATCATTCCGGCCGAGTACCTGAAGCGCATCACGCGTCATGGATTCGAGGACGGGCTGTTCGCGGCCTGGCGCAAGGACGCTGACTTCGTCCTGAACCAGCCTGCCTATCAGGGTGTGTCCATCCTCATTGCTGGTCCCGATTTCGGCACGGGCTCATCGCGTGAGCATGCGGTGTGGGCCTTGCAGGACTTCGGATTCAAGGTCGTCCTGTCCTCGCGGTTCGCTGACATCTTTCGGGGCAACTCGGGCAAGGGCGGCCTGCTGACTGCGATGGTCGACCAGGCGGACATCGAGCAACTGTGGGCTGCGGTCGAAGCGGAGCCAGCCCTGCCGGTCACTGTTGATCTTGACAAGCGCGAGGTTCGCGCAGGCGATTTCACTGCTGTCTTCGAGGTTGACGACTATGTGCGCTGGCGCCTGATGGAAGGCCTTGATGACATCGGCATCACGATGCAGCAGGGCGACGCGATTGCCGCCTTCGAGGCCAAGCGCCCAGCATTCCTGCCGACCACGGTCTAGTCAGGGGAGCCATCTCGGTTGCAGATGTTGCGGGAGTGACGGATGTGATCTGGTCCGAGTGCCCGTGGTGGCGCAAATCACTAGTGATTCCAACGTGTTTTCCTCGGCGCGTCGCTCGTCAAGACACGCCGGGACGTGCGTAAATACGGGTAGTCGACAACGGGTCGACATCCACCCTCCGGAGGGGTTTTTCTGTGAACAAGGCTGAACTGATTGAAATGGTTGCAACTCAGCTCGAACTGAGCAAGCGCCAGGTGTCTGAGGTTGTTGACGCATTCCTCAATGAGACCAAGAAGGCTGTTGCCAAGGGCGAGCGTGTTGCTGTCAGCGGCTTCGGAATCTTCGAGCGCGCCGAGCGCAATGCTCGTCTGGGCCGCAACCCGCGTACGGGTGAAACTGTGAAGATCAAGGCGACGAAGCTTCCCAAGTTCCGTGCAGCGGCGGAGTTCAAGGCCCATGTGGCTGGCGCCAAGAAGACTGCGGCTCCTGCGAAGAAGGCTCCTGCCAAGAAGGCAGCTCCTGTGAAGAAGGCCGTGGCCAAGAAGGCTCCTGCCAAGAAGGCAGCTCCTGTGAAGAAGGCCGTGGCGAAGAAGGCTCCTGCCAAGAAGGCAGCTCCTGTGAAGAAGGCCGCACGTCGCTAGTCGCTCATTTCGAAGGCGGGTCCGACCATCTGGTCGGACCCGCCTTTCCTTTACGGTGGTTATCGAATCGGGTTCACTGCCCTTGTCGCCTGACCCACTCCCATGCGTTCGGCATCCCAGAGGTCGATGGCCGTGTCGACATCGCGACGTGCTCGCGCCAGCAGGGCTTGCGTTGCAGGATCATCCGACCTGATCTCGTGATAGTCAGCGCGGATGTGCTGGGCATGCGAACGCGAACCGAATCTCGGAGTGCTCTGGCGCGCATCTTGGTCGAGCAGCATGGTGGTTCCCAGGCCTTGGGTGTCGGTCACGAACGCTCTCGGAAGCGCCTGGGCAAGCTTGAGCACGGCATCCATGGCAGTTGCCGTGAGGCAAGGCAGATCGGCTGCGACCACGACCACAGGCGCATCGCCAACCTGCTCCAGGCCTTCCTGGATGTCCGCATTCAGTCCGAGGGCGCGCGTGGCATGGACGCGGACCCGAGTGGTGGCTGGCAGGGAGAGACCGGAGTCGTCAGAGACCACGATGATCTGGGAGATCAGGGTTGAGGCCTCGAGCGCTGCGAGCACGTCGGACATGAAGGCGAAGGAAAGTGCCGCCCGACGGTCGGGGTCCTCGTCGAGTCGGGACTTGGCGGTCGCGAAGGCCTTCACGGGAACAATCGCTGACCACTGCATGCCTGCATTCAACCGCACGCGGGGCATTAGTCTGTGTCAGTGCTCATCGCCATCGCCCCTGGGAATCGCCCGTGAGTCGCGTGGCAACGATGGGGGCAGGGTCATGGGGCACCGTGTTCTCCATGGTCATGGCCGATGCCGGCAGTGAGGTGACCATCTGGTCGCGTGATGCGAAGATCGCTGGCGAGATCAACACTTCGCACACCAATCGTGTGTATCACCCGGGGCTGGTGCTTCCGACTAGCGTGCGAGCGACCACTGATGCTGCGGATGCGCTGACCGGAGCCGACATCGTGGTGATCGCTCTGCCTGCCCAGGTCCTGCGCGCCAATCTTGCGGAGTGGAAGCACCTGATCCCGGATGCCGCGATCCTGGTGAGTCTCATCAAGGGCATTGAGCTGGGCACCATGCATCGGATGAGCGAGGTCATCTGCGAGGAGACCGGCGCGATCCCCGGGCGCATCGTGGTCGTATCGGGGCCGAACCTGGCCCGGGAGATCGCCCAGCGCCAGCCTTCTGCGACAACGGTCGCGTGCGCCGACGAGCGCAGTGCGCAACTCCTGCAGGATGCGTGCACAACTGACTACTTCCGTCCGTACTGGACTACTGACGTGATCGGGACTGAAGTGGGCGGCGCGGTGAAGAACGTGATCGCCGTGGCCAATGGCATGGCGGCTGGCATGGGACTCGGTGAGAATTCCCAGGCTTCGCTCATGACGAGGGGCCTTGCTGAGATCGCTCGACTGGGCGTGGCGCTCGGAGCCGATCCGCTCACCTTCCAAGGCCTTGCGGGAGTTGGCGACCTGGTGGCGACCTGCCAATCGCCGCTGTCGCGCAATCGGACCTTCGGTGAGAATCTCGGAAGAGGGCTGTCGGTTGCCGAGACCATTCGGGCGACCAAGCAGACCTGCGAGGCATACAAGAGCTGCCAGCCGATCCTGGAACTTGCCCGGCACCACGGGGTCGACATGCCGATCACCGAGCAGGTCGTCAACGTGCTGCACCATGGAGCTGCTGTCAGCACCCTGGCAGCCGCATTCATGGCACGAGACACCAAGCACGAGCATGAGGGCGTTGTCGTGGGAGCAGGGGAGTGACGTCGCCCAAGACCCGCGTCGCCGTGCTCTTCGGCGGCCGCAGCAGCGAGCACGGCATCTCGTGCGTGAGCGCGAGCGGTGTCCTACGAGCACTTGACCGAACGGTCTTCGACGTTGTCGCCATAGGGATCTCGCAGTCAGGGCGCTGGTTCGTCATGGATCCGGACGCGACCTACGACATCATCGAGGGACGGTTGCCGCAGGTTCCCGAGCTTGGCCGCAGCGCTGCCTTGAGCCCTGATCCCCAGGTGCTGCTCGAGGGCATCGGTCGGATCGATGTGATCTTCCCCGTGCTGCACGGCCCGTGGGGCGAGGACGGCACCATCCAAGGACTTCTCGAGCTCGCTGGCGTTCCCTACGTCGGATCCGGGGTGCTGGCATCGGCGGCCGGGATGGACAAGATCACGATGAAGGTGCTGCTGGCCCATGCTGGACTGGATGTCGGATCCTTTGTCGGGATCACGGATCGCCAATGGCATGCGGATCGTCATGCCTGCCTCGATGCGGTTGCGGGACTTGGGTACCCGGTCTTCGTGAAACCCGCACGGGCAGGCTCCTCGCGCGGCATATCCAAGGTCCACGATGCGGCCGGCCTCGAGGCGGCAATCGACGCTGCTCGCGAGCATGACCCGCGCATCATCGTGGAGGCAGCGGTGACCGGAGCGCGAGAGATCGAGTGCGGGGTGCTCGCAGATGCTCGGGGAACGCTGATGGCCAGTCGCTGCGCCGAGATCATCGTTGGAGGCGAGCATGAGTTCTACGACTTCACGGCCAAGTACCTCGAGGACTCTGCAGCACTGGTGGTTCCGGCGCAACTCCCTGTCGACACCGAGCTCGAAGTGCAGGCCCTCGCACTTCGAGCCTTCGACGCCCTTGGCTGCGAAGGGCTGGCGCGCGTCGACTTCTTCCTGAACCCCCAGGGGTCCTTGATCGTCAACGAGGTCAACACCATGCCGGGGTTCACCCCGATCTCGATGTATCCGCGCATGTGGCAGGCCAGCGGTGTCGACTATCCGGCGCTCATCCAGGCGCTGATTTCCGACGCACTGTGCCGCGGAACCGGTCTGCGGTGACGATGGGCGAAGCGAACACACTCGCTGAGGTGGGCGAATTCGGCCTGATCGAACGCATCACCTCCGGCCTTCCGACACATTCGCTCGTCCTGCTCGGCCCGGGTGATGACGGGGCCGTCGTTGCCGCACCCAGCGGCGCCGTAGTGATCTCAACCGATGTCCTGGTCGAGGGCCGTCACTTCCGCCGTGATTGGTCGACTGCTGTCGACATCGGTCGACGAGCGGCGGCGGCGAGCCTTGCCGACATCGCCGCAATGGGTGCCGTGCCAACTGCAGTCGTTGTCGCCTTCGCGGCTCCTGCGGATCTGCCTGCGGCCTGGGCGCTCTCGTGCACCGCGGGCCTGCGAGCCGAAGTCGAAGCCGTGGGTGCCGCGCTGGTCGGCGGGGATGTCACGTCAGCGGATGCCGTCATGATCACGGTGACCGCGATCGGCGATCTGGAGGGCCGAGCAGCTGTTGTGCGGTCGGGGGCGCAGATCGGCGATGTGGTTGCAGTTGCCGGACGGCTCGGCTGGGCCGCCGCAGGCCTTGCGGTGCTGTCGCGGGGCTTTCGCTCGCCCAAGAAACTGGTTGACGCCCACCGTGCTCCCCAGCCGCCATATGCGGCCGGACCACTGGCAGCAAAGCAGGGTGCGACCTCGATGATCGACGTGAGCGATGGACTGATCGCGGATGCGCGGCATATCGCGCTCGCCTCCCGCGCCGTCCTGGCAATCGACTCTGCGTCGCTGCAGGTGCCTGACGAGATCCAGTCGGCGGCATCGGCCTACAACCTCGACCCGCGGGAGTGGATGCTCACTGGCGGCGATGACCATGCGCTCCTGGCCACCTTCGCGCGCGGAACCCAGCTCCCCGCTGGATTCACCGCTATTGGCTCGGTGGTTGCACCTGCCGACAAGGGTCCGGGGGTCACCGTGGACGGCTTCTTCGTGACCGCCCGCGGCGGACATGAGCATTTCCGGTCCTAGGGCAAAAACAAATCAGCCGAGGTCGATGACCCCGGCTGATAAGACTTGATGAGGAACTATCCGCGCACGACCTTGCCGGCCTTCAGACAGGAGGTGCAGACATTCTGGCGCTTGGGCGTCTTGCCCACGAGCGTGCGAACGCGCTGGATGTTCGGGTTCCAACGACGCTTGGTGCGTCGATGCGAATGGGAAATACTGTGCCCGAAGCTTGGGCTCTTGCCGCAGACGTCGCAGTTGGCAGCCACGGTGCACTCCTGTCGTGTTGAGGTTCGATCGTCTCGCGCCGGAGCACGATGCACGACCAAGCCTGGTGTTGGATGCTGCTAGTCCTTCGCGCAGCCGGCCTAGGTTACCCGAATCCGGCCGAGCAACCCAAATCAGGGCAGAACACGGAGTTGCGGGTGGTGCCAGATGACCCTCGATGACACGAGGCAGCCCTTGTCGCGCGTCATCGGCGGAAAGTCCGCGGAGGCCGTGTCGAAGGCTCTTGGCCTCACGACCGTGGGCGAGCTGCTGCGCTACTACCCGCGTCGCTATGCGGCCAGGGGCGAGCTGACCGACATGCGGACCCTCGTCGACGGCGAGGCCGTCACCTTGCTGGCGGAGGTGGTCAGCGTGACCAGCCGCAGGATGCAGCAGCGTCGGGGAACCATCGTCGAGGTGGTCGTGTCCGACGGAACCGATCGCATCAGCCTGACCTTCTTCAACCAACGCTGGCGCGAGGGCGTGTTCCGCACCGGGCGCCGTGGGCTGTTCGCCGGCGAGGTCTCGACCTACCGGGGCAAGCGCCAACTCACGCACCCGACCTTCGACTTCTTTCCCGAGGATGTCGATGACGATCCCGAGCGCGTGGCTACCTTCGCGGGCGCCTTCATCCCGATCTACCCGGCCACCGCCTCCTTGAGCTCCATGCAGATCGCGCGCTCGGTGGGCGTCATCCTGGACACCCTTGGCGAGCTGCCCGACCCGATTCCCGAGTCGCTGCGCCAGGATCGCGGGCTGATGGGCCTGACGGCGGCCCTACGGGCGATCCATCGACCTGTCACGCAGTCGGACATCGACCGATCGCGGACGCGGTTGAAGTTCGAGGAGGCGTTCGTCCTGCAGGCCCTGCTCGCGCAGCGTCGGCAGGAGATCGCCCATCTGCCTGCCCGAGCGCGCATCGAGCAGGCCGGACCGCTGCTGCAGGAGTTCGACGAGCACCTGCCTTTCGCCATGACCTCGGGACAACGACAGGTCGGCGCCCAGATCGCCTCGGACCTGGCTGGCGACCACCCCATGCATCGGCTCCTGCAAGGAGACGTCGGCAGTGGCAAGACCCTCGTTGCCGTCCGCGCGATGCTGAGCGTTGTCGATTCCGGGGGACAGGCAGCCTTGCTCGCCCCTACCGAAGTGCTGGCGGCGCAGCACTTTCGGTCGATCACCTCACTGCTGGGTCCCATGGCCGAAGGGGGAATGCTGGGTGGGCACGATCGCGGCACCCAGGTTGCGCTCGTGACCGGATCGATGAAAGTTGCGCAGCGAAGGCGGGATCTGCTGAGGATCATCTCGGGCGACGCAGGCATCGTGATCGGCACGCACGCCCTGCTGAGCGACACGGTCGAGTTCCGTGATCTCGGGCTGGTCGTGATCGATGAGCAGCATCGCTTCGGTGTTGAGCAGCGAGCGGCCCTGGCTGCCAAGGCGATCGATGGCACCCGCCCGCATGTGCTCGTGATGACGGCGACGCCGATCCCCAGGACAGTGGCAATGACGGTCTTTGGCGATCTCGATATCTCGACTCTCGAGGGCCTGCCGGAAGGCCGCGCGGCCGTGGTGACCCACGTCGTGCCTGCCCGCGAGAAGCCCTCGCACGCTGTGCGGGCCTGGGAGCGCATTCGAGAGGAGGTGGCCGAAGGTCATCGGGTGTTCGTCGTATGTCCGCGCATCGGAGACGACGGCATCGAGGATCAAGAATTCGAGCTCGATGCGGACGCCCCGGACAGGCGTCAGGCGGCGAGTGTCATCGATACTGCAGAGGTGCTCGCCGCCGGACCGCTTGCTGGCCTGCGCATCGGGATGCTCCATGGGCGGATGCCGCCCGAGGCCAAGGATGCGGTGATGGCCGCCTTTGCCGATGTCACAGCGGCTCGAGGAATCGACGTGCTGGTCTCCACGACCGTGGTCGAGGTGGGCGTCGACATCCCTGCGGCCACGGTGATGGTGGTCATGGACGCCGATCGATTCGGCATCTCGCAGCTGCACCAGCTGCGGGGGCGTGTGGGTCGAGGATCACTGCCGGGCCTGTGCCTGCTGTTCACCGAGGCGCAGGCAGGTTCGCCCGCCCGCGAGCGGCTCGATGCGGTCGCCTCCACGACCGATGGATTCGCCCTCGCCCAACTTGATCTCATGCAGCGACGCGAAGGCGATGTCCTTGGCGCGACCCAGTCAGGGCGACGCTCGTCCCTGAAGCTGCTGCAGGTCGTCTCGGACATCGATGTCATCGAGCAGGCTCGCAGTGCTGCGATCTCACTTGTCGACCAGGATCCGTCGCTGGGCGAGTACCCGACCCTGCGACAGGCGCTGGTCGAGCTGGTCGCAGACGACCAGGCCGAGTTCATGGAGAAGGCGTGACCAGGATCATCGCCGGTCAGGCGCGCGGACGTCGCCTGGCAGTGCCGGCATCAGGCACGCGCCCGACATCCGACCGTGTCCGCGAGTCCATGTTCTCGACGCTCACCAGTGAGCTCCTGGCCAGTGACCGCAGTTGGGACCAGATGCTGGTGCTCGATCTGTACGCCGGCAGCGGAGCGCTGGGCCTCGAGGCGGCGAGCCGGGGGGCCGGTTCGGTGCTGCTCGTCGAGAAGGCCAGGTCAGCGGTCGACACCCTGCGACGCAATATCGACGCGGTCGGGCTGGCACAGGTGCAGCTGCTCGCTGCAGATGTGCTGCAGATCTCCCATCGACCACCTCCGCACGCCTGCAATCTGGTGTTCGCGGACCCTCCCTATGACGTTCCCGCGGGCACCATCGCGACGACGCTCGCGGCACTGCAGGAGACGGGGTGGATCGCGGACGGCGCACAGGTCGTGGTGGAGCGCCCAGCGCAGGATCCCGAGTCGCCATTTCCGGTCTTGTGGCAGGAGTTCTCGCATCGCAGATACGGCGACACCTGTCTTTGGTACGGTCTCGCGACAGCAACGACAGGAGATTGAACGGTGCGTAGAGCAGTTTGCCCAGGGTCCTTCGATCCGGTCACCAACGGGCACCTCGATGTGTTTGCACGCGCGGCCAAGCTTGCCGATGAGGTGGTCATCCTGGTTGCGATCAACAAGAACAAGGCAGGCACCTTCAGCATCGACGAGCGCATCGAGATGCTGCGGGAGGTGGTGAAGCCCTACCCGAACATCAAGGTGGACTCCTTCATGGGCCTGCTGGTCGACTACTGCAAGGCCCATGACGTGCAGGCGATCGTCAAGGGCCTGCGGGCTGTCACCGATTTCGACTATGAGCTGCAGATGGCTCAGATGAACTATCGCCTCACCGGCATCGAGACCCTCTTCGTGTCGACCAATCCCGTCTACAGCTATCTATCGTCGAGCCTGATCAAGGAAGTCGCCAACTTCGGCGGCGACATCAATGGACTCCTGCCCGATCCCGTGCAGGACAGGCTGCTGGCTCGCGTCGCCGAGGCCAAGAAATAACGCGACTTTCCCCCCATCCATGAGACCGTAGGCGCAGAGCGCACCGGGTTCGGTGCGACGCGTACGGGTAAGGAGTGGTCGTGGACCTGCAGGACCGGTTGGAAGAGCTCGCGGTCGTCATCGAGGATGCCAAGGCGATGCCGCTGTCGGCATCCTGCATCGTGAACCGCCAGCAGGTCCTTGATCTGATCGAAGAGGTCCGCCAGCTGCTGCCCGAGTCGGTCTATCGGGCCGACGAGCTGCTCGCTGACCGGGAGTCCGTGGTTGCCGACGGTCGCCGTGAGGCCGACCGCATCCTTGAGCGGGCTCGCGCCGAGGCCGATCGCATGGTCGCCCAGCACGAGGTCTACCTTGCAGCAGTCGCCGAGGCTGAGGCCGTTCGCGGAGCCGTCGACGAGGAGACCACTCGGATGCGCACCGAGACCGATGACTACATCGATGCCAAGCTGGCAACCTTCGAGATCACCCTGCAGAAGACCCTGCAGACCGTGGACCGTGGTCGTGAGCGCCTGCGCAGCCAGATGTACCAGGAGTTGGCGCCGGCTCCAGAAGCCGAGGCCGACTTCGGCGGGGGTTTCTACGACGACCAGGAGTGACCTGCTGACGATCGGTGACTTTGGGCAATGAGCCCGCACCGGGTACTCTTGCTCGTCAGCCTCTCGCGAGGTCCTGATTCACCACGGCAATTGCCGCTGGTTGGTCCATAAGGGGAGCTTTGTCCAGCCTCGATCCACGCAGTGCGCTCGTGCTCGACACGCACGCACTCGGCCTGCAGCACCGGCCTGGATCGATGGTCGAAGTGAGCCGGACGGCGCCAGCTCCAGGTGATATGGGCATCGCATTGGCCAGGGTCGCCCCGCAGTCAGCGATCGAGATGGATCTTCGTCTCGAATCGGTGATGGAGGGTGTTCTGGTCACAGGTGTGGTGGAGCTCCAGGTGAGTGCAGAGTGTGCACGCTGCCTGGAACCCATGACCTGGGAGGAAGCGGTAGACATCAGCGAGCTGTTCGCCTATCCCGCCACGGATGCCCGGGGCGCGGTTGTCGAGGAGCCCGATGGTGACGAGGATCCGCTGCCGACGCTCGATGGCGACCTGATCGACCTCGAGCCGACGCTGCGCGATTCAGTGGTGACGGCGCTGCCGATGGCGCCCTTGTGCCAGGAGGACTGTGCCGGACTGTGTCCCGAATGCGGGGTACGGCTCGACGATCAACCAGGGCACGAGCACCAGACCGTCGATCCACGCTGGGCGGCCTTGGCCAACCTCGTCGAGACTGACCAGGGCAAGGCGACCGCCGACGCCCAGCCCGATAAACGCAACAACTGAAAGAGGAAGACCGTGCCAGTACCAAAGCGGAAGACGTCGCGCTCCAACACCCGTCACCGTCGTTCACAGTGGAAGACCACTGTCCCGAACCTCGTGACCTGCACGCGCTGCCAGTCCAAGCGCCTGTCGCACACGGCCTGTCCAACGTGTGGCACGTACGCCAAGCGCCGCGTCCTGGACGTCTAATCACGTCATGACCACGGTTGCCCTGGATCTCCTTGGCGGAGATGGGGCTCCTGGAGTCGTTGCGGACGCAGCTGCTGCCTTGCTGGCACATGCGGCGAACACAGGTCTTCGGCTTGTCATCGTGGGTCCGGTCGATCTTGCGCGCGATCAACTGGTCGCGCGGGGGGTTGACCTGCATCGCATCACCTTGCTGTCGGCGCCCTGCGGCGTCAGCATGGATGGCCATCCACTCGAGGTCGTTCGAGAGGACGCGCAGCGCGAGGACGCCGAGACCTCAGTAGTCGTGGCTGCACGTGCGGTACGCGACGGCCTCGCCGATGCCTGGGTGTCCGTTGGGCACACGGGAGCCTCTGTTGCCGCAGCAGTGCTGACCCTGGGTCGAATCCCGGGCATGCAGCGGCCAGCACTCGCCGTGGTCGTGCCCGGGCTGGCACGACCCGTCGTGCTGCTCGATGTCGGCGCCACCACTGTCGGATCGGTCGGCAGCTTCGAGCAGTTCGCGATTGCCGGTGAGGCCCTGGCGCGCGCGGTTGGAGTCTCCAATGCGGGCATCGGCCTGTTGTCCATCGGATCTGAGTCCGGCAAGGGGGATGAGCTGCGCATTGAGGCGGACGCCTATCTGCGCAAGGAGCTGAGTGCTCGCGGCCTGAACTATGTGGGGCCTGTCGAGGGGTTCGACGTGACGCGAGGCTCACGGGCACAAGTGATCGTGACTGACGGCTTCACTGGCAATGTCGTCCTCAAGAGCATCGAAGGCGCGGCGGCCTGGGCGGCACATCAGATCGGCCTTGCCTATGGCGATCCCGGGCCGGCTCGGGGCGTGGTCCGTCATGCTGCAGCGGGAACCTTCGCTGGCGGGCTGGTGCTCGGGGTTGAAGGCGTCACCGTCGTGGGTCACGGAGCGGGCACAGCTGCGCAGGTCATCGGATGCGTTGACCTGGCCCAGCGGGCCATTGAGCAGGACCTGATCGGCAATGTCCGCGACGCGTTGAAGGAGCAGACGTGATCGATGAGGTCTCAGCAGCGCTGGCGCGGGTGCTCGGGCATGAGGTCTCGGTGCGCGCCGATACCCCGCTGTCCACTTTCGGCCCTTGGCCTTCGATCGCAGTGCTGGTGGCGAGCGTCCTGCGCGAGACCACGGGAGTCGCCATCACTGATGCCTCGCTGGAGCAGGCGGTGACTGCCGGCGATCTGGCTGCGGCACTGGGTGGCCGATCCACGTGACGGCCAAGCTGACCTGGCAAAGGCGCGAGCGATTGGCGCAATTTCGCGTCGAGCTCGATGTCGATATCGACGACGCACTGCTCGATCTCGCGTTGACCCATCGCTCATTCGCCTATGAGCAGGGCGGCATTCCCCACAACGAGCGCCTCGAATTCCTCGGCGACTCAGTCCTGGGCATCGTGGTGACCGACGAGCTGTATCGGCGTTTCCCAGATCTCGCGGAGGGCCAGCTCGCGAAGATTCGCGCGGCCGTGGTCAATGCCAGGGCGCTCGCCGATGTGGCACGCGCCCTGGGCCTGGGCTCCTACTTGCTGCTCGGGCGTGGCGAGATCACCACCGGCGGCGATGACAAGTCGTCGATCCTGGCTGATGGCATGGAGGCCGTCATCGGTGCCATGTACCTCACCGGAGGGCTGTCCACGGCCAGTGAGTTCATCCACCGCGTCTTCGACCCGATGATCATCGCCTCGGCTGAACTCGGCGCAGGCCTGGACTGGAAGACCTCCCTCCAGGAGGCCGCGGCGGCTGCCGAGCGGGGGGTTCCGGAGTACCTCGTCGCTGACTCAGGGCCGGACCACGCCAAGGAGTTCCAGGCGCAGGTGGTGGTGGGCGGGGAGGTGCTTGGCCAGGGCGAGGGCCGATCCAAGAAGCTCGCCGAGCAGCAGGCAGCGGAGATGGCCTACCGGGCGCTCACTGAGCATGCCTGAGCTGCCTGAGGTCGAGGTTGTCCGGCGAGGCATTGACGCCTGGAGCACCGGCCGGTTGATCGCTGCCGTCGAGGTGCTCCACCCACGGGCTGTGCGGCGACAGCAGGGTGACCTTGCCGGCGAGCTCATCGGGCAGCAGTTCCGCTGCGCCAGCCGACGCGGCAAGTACCTGTGGCTCCCGCTTGCCGACCATCAGCACTGCCTGGTCGTCCATCTGGGCATGAGCGGCCAGTTGCGGGTGCAGCCGTCGGGGGCGGCCGATGAGCCGCATCTGCGGGTGCGAGTGCAGTTCGCCGACACCGGCAATGAGCTGCGCTTCGTGGACCAGCGCACCT
>JBAYUM010000038.1:0-13578 GCA_041675125.1 Candidatus Nanopelagicales bacterium | reverse complement strand
CTGGCCCTGGGCCGTCAGGTACCAACCGCATGAGATCGGATCGCCATTCGGGGTCAGGCCTGGGGTGTACTTCACCCTGTCAGGAACGAGTCCGCCTCCGTTGTAGTTCGTGACCTTGCGCAGATTGTCGATGAACTTCTGTCGGGTCGGGCACTGACCGGCTTCCTTCAGGCCGCGGATGAAGAGGTCAGCACCCAGATAGCCGATCGGCGCATAGGTGTTGTACGGGTTCAAGCCTGCTGCCTTCATGCCATTGGCGTAAGTGCGTACCGCCGGGTTGTTCACACCAACGGGAACGGTTCCTGCGCCCTGACCGATAGCACCGTCGAGCGTATTGCCCGTTGTCTTGAGCTGTGCCGGGTCGGACAGACCCGTGATGGTCATGCCCTTGAGCTTAACGCCCTGCTGGGCGAGTGCCTGCGCCAGCGAGATGCCGCCCTCGACGAAGCCGACGTAGATCACGCCGTCAGAGTTCGAGTTCTTGACGCGCAGGGCTGCCGATGTCGCGTCGTGTGCTCCCTGCGGATCATCAGCGATGCGCAGCGACTCCGTGATTCCGGCGACCAGTTTGATGGCCGCCGAGGTGCTGTTGCCCGAGGCCGTGGCACCTGCCGAGGAGTGATTGATGTTGGCAATCCTGGTCACGCCGAGTTTCTGCAGCTTCTGGATGATGCCGAGGGCGCCGATGCCCGGTGGCAGGGTCGGCCCAGTGACGCCGAAGGCGTTGCGATCCTGTCCGAAGGCCTGGGCATTGAATCCGGTGACCGGGACTCCCTGATCCTTCAGGGTCGGATATCCGGACACCGTGCTGGTAGCCGTGGATACCCCGAAGGAGTCGTTACCGATTGCCTGCTGGACAACTGAGACCTGGCTGGAGGGGTTGGTCTGATCGTCATAGCCCTTGAAGATGATCTTGCGCCCGAAGACGCCGCCCTTGGCGTTCTCCTGCGCAATGCGCAGACGGGCTGCCTCCTCGGCTCCCACGAAGGTGTTCGCGCCCGGGCCCGTGCGTGACGAGATGTAGCCGTAATTGATCGAGGTCGGCGTGACACCCGGCGTTGACGGGCAGGACGCATTGCTGATCTTGGTCGGCTTCGGTACCGGCGTGGGAGCAGCCGAGGCTCCGGTTGCCGCAACCGACATGACGAGTGCTGCGCTCAGTCCGCCAATCACTGCGGCTGACCGACGAGTATTCCTTCTTGGTTCCGACATACGACTCCCCCTTGGGTGAGCGGCCACGCACCATGCGCGGTCGGTGGGCTTTCGCTTCATGTGATGTGCAGCACGCTGAAGTGCTGCGAACCTAGGAGCCGGTTTCGAGCCATGACCGACCCGTATCGAAATAGTTACCATTCCGTTATCAATCAGGGATTCTTTGTCCTGACATAACGGATATGCCTTGTGCGTGCACTGCCGCCTGGCACTTGTCCAAGTCCTGAAAACAACAGTGGCGGGTGTCCTCGGACACCCGCCACCTTGTTGCTGACAACTGCTAGCCGAGCACAACCTTGCCGGTTGCGGTGTCGACGTAGCTCGCACCACAGGTCGCCTTGGGATCAGCGATCAACTGCGTGCCCTGAGCCACCATGTACCAGGTGCACCGCGCCGGGTCACCGTTCGGTGTCATGCCCGGCTTGAAGCTGATCTTCTCGGGAACAAGCCCACGACCGTTGTAGTTCGTCACCTGTCGAAGCCTGTCGATGAACAATGCTCGCGTCGGGCATTGACCGGCTTCCTTCAGACCTCGAATGAACAGATCCGCGCCAAGGTAGCCCTGCGGAGCTGCAGCGCTGTACGGATTGATTCCCGCTGCCTTCATGCCATTGCTGTAGGTACGGACCGCAGCGTTGTTCACGCCAACGGGCACTGTTCCGTAGTTCGTGCCAAGCGCGCCATCGAGTGCAGTACCAGTGGTTCTGAGCACTGCTGGGTCTGAAAGACCGACGATGCTCATGCCCTTGAGCTTCACGCCCTGCTGAGCGAGTGCCTGCGCAATGGACACACCGCCCTCGATGAAGCCGACGATAATCGCGCCATCCGAGTTGGAGTTCTTGATGCGCAGTGCTGTGGATGTTGCATCGTGTGTTCCTTGTGGCTCGTCAGCGATTCGGAGGCTCTCGGCGAGTCCCGGGACCAGCTTGAGCAGCCCAGAAGTGGTGTTGCCCGAAGCAGTGGCACCTGCTGATGAATGGTTGATATTGGCTATCCGTGTCACGCCCATCGCCTTCATCTTCTGTAGGCCCAGGAGCGAACCGATACCAGGAGGCGGTGGGGCGCCCGTGGAGCCAAAGGCATTGCGATCAGTGCCGAATGCCTGGTTGTTGAAGCCAGTGATCGGGATCCCCGCCTCCTTCAGTGTCGGATACATCGACACCGTGCTGGTCTGGCCCGTCAGGCCGAAGATGTGGTCGGACTGAATGGCCTGCTGGGCTGCCGAGACCTGGGCAGTTGGGCTGGACTGATCGTCGTAGACCTTGAAGGTGATCTTGCGACCGTTGACACCGCCCTTGGCGTTCTCCTGGTCAATGCGCAACTGGGCCCCTTGCGAGGAGCCGATGTAGTTCGGTGCTGCAGCACCTGTCTTTGGCCCGATCCAGCCGAAGGACACCGTCGTGGGAGTGACTCCCTCTGCAGGAGCGCACGATGCATTGCTCACCTTCGTGGGCTTCGGCGTCGGCTTTGGTGCGGCCAATGCGCCCGTGGCAGCAACGGACACCACCATCGCTGCGCTCAGGCCACTGATGGCAATGGCCGAACGCCGACTTCTCTTCCATGACTCCGACATATAGCTCCCTCAAGGGTCAGCAGCCACGCACGATGCGCAGTCGGGGCTTTCAACCTCCTGTGACGTACGGCACAGCGAAGTGGGGTCAAGGTAGGAGTCCCATCAATCACTGAATAGAGCGGAATCGAAATAGTTACCGTTCCGTCACTTCTGCTGAATCCTTTGTCCGGAAATATCGGTTATGCGTTGCATACCAATGTCTTTTCCCTGGACAACCAGTCGCATAGATCGTGGGAAGCAGTCGGTCACGAACGAGTGCCACTCGACGCCACTCGGAGACAAGCGAGCACGCACCACACGTGGCCAGTCCTTGCGTGAACGCATAGCCTTCACTTGTGCTGACCTCACTGGGATATCTCCTTGCCTCGCGGGACTGGTATCCAGACATCAGTCTCGACGGCCGCACTACGGGTGCCGTTCGCTTCATTGACCTCGACGCACCGGTCCCCGATGCCATGGAGCCGATCCAATCGAGAGTCGCCCTGTGCATCGGTGTCACCTCGAATCCCAGTGACGCGCGGGTGTACGACGCCGCCCAGCAACTGGACCTCAGCATCACATCAGCACCGGTCACGGACCATGCCTTCAAGCAGGTGCCCGATGTCTCCGCAGCAATCGAACTCATCGCTGATCGCATCAGCATGCGGCCACGATCAGCGATGATGCTCGGCACAACCCTTCGACAGACCACGCAGTTGCAGGTCTCTGAAGGGATCGCTGCCGAGGCTGCTGCCTACTCGACCCTGCTCGCAGGACCCGAATTCGCAGCCTGGCTCCTCGAGCGCGGCGCACGACGACCTTCACCCGCCAGCGAGGCTGACCGGGTGGGCGTCTCGATAGACAACAGCATTCTCGAAATTCGCATGACCCGAAGACTGCGCCTGAACGCGATCGACGGCCCAATGCGCGCTGCACTGGTGGAAGCCTTCGACCTTGCGATCGCCGATCCGAGCCTTGACGTCCGCCTGACCGGGGAAGGCCCCTGCTTCAGCAATGGCGGTGACCTGCGCGAATTCGGGACGGCACTGGAACCTGCAACAGCGTGGGCTGTGCGCATGACGCAACACCCGGGGGCGCGTCTGGCGCAGATCGCTGACCGCGTGCATGTCATCATGCATGGCCCCTGTGTGGGAGCCGGCGTGGAGATGCCTGCATTTGCGCACCACATCACCGCAGATCCAGCGACCACGTTTCGACTTCCTGAGCTCGAGATGGGGTTGATTCCCGGCGCCGGGGGATGCGTGAGCATTCCGCGTCGCATCGGGCGCTGGCGCACCCTGTGGCTGCTGCTCAGCGGTCATGCGGCCAGCGCCTCAGAAGCACTCGACATGGGCTTGATCGATGACATCTCGCCAGTTCATTAGTGCCGAGGAATGGGCGAGCAATCTCCTCGAAACCCTAGATGAGACCACGCCCGTCATCCCTTCATCGGTGCGGAGCGCTCCTGTCGCCGACTGGGCCCGCAGTGGTGCAGTCATGATCACCGGAACTCAGGAACAACCTTTGCTGCCAACGGGTTTTGCCGCAACTGCGGCTCGCGGTGCACTCCTCGCCTTTGACGCCCTGGTCGGTGACACGGGCACCAATGGCGAAGAGCTCCTGGGGGAGCGAGCAGCGGTAACCCAGTGGACTGCGCATGCGCCGTGGTCACTGGGCAGTCACTGCCAAGCTGTGAGGACCAAGGACGGTTGGTTTGCCCTCTCACTTGCCCGCGAGAGTGACCTCGGCCTCCTCGCTGCGCTCACCTCAGACCCAAAGGCCGAGGGGTGGCGGGATGTTCACCGATGGGCGCGCGCCTGCTCGACGCAAGAAGCTGTTGATCGATGCCGACTGCTCGGCCTGCCAGCTGGAGCGATCGGATCGGTACCGCGACGCGAATTGTTCCGCGTGCAATCTGACGGTGCCCGCGCAATGCGAGCACTTGGCGGCATGCGCGTCGTCGACCTATCGAGTCTTTGGGCCGGGCCGCTGTGCGCGCATCTCCTTGGTTTGGCAGGCGCACAGATCATTCGAGCGGAAAGCAGTCAACGACCCGACGGTGGTCGGAGGGGGATACCGGGATTCGATGACCTGCTGCACGCCGGCCACCTGTCGATCGCCTTCGACCCCGACGATCTCGAATTCCTGCACCGACTCGTGCAGTCCGCCGATGTCGTCATCACCGCTGCCAGACCGCGAGGACTTGAATCCCTGGGTCTTGATCCGCAGAGGTTTCTCGAAAGCAAGCAGCACGGAGTCTGGGTGCAGCTCAGTGCCTACGGATCAACGGGGCCGGAAGCGAACTGGGTCGGCTTCGGCGACGACGTTGCCATGAGTGCGGGTCTCGTGCGCTGGGTCGATGGCGTGCCCATCCCGGTCGCGGATGCCCTGGCCGATCCGATCACCGGCACGCACGCAGCTGTCGCCGCCGCGGCTCTGGCCATGCGGGGAGGCGCTCACCTCGTCGAGATGTCACTGGCCGACATTGCGGCAGCCACGATCTTGCCCCAACCCGCTGTCGACCCCTACCGGACCGACGAAGGCTGGTTTCTCGAGACCGAATTCGGCATCACCCCGGTCGCACGACCGAGGGCACGCGCGGCCACTGGAACCGCACGCGCCCTCGGTGCTGACACGGCTGAGGTGCGAGCTCGGCTCGCTGGATGACTACTTCTTGGCAGGACGGTATGACGTGGCGAGCATAAGCAGCGCAGCGCCGACCCCCAGTACTACGGCCACGACGGCCCAGCGCACTCCGAACCAGCCAAGGCTGATCGCATTGTCGACAGACCATTGGCCCGGACCCGCAGAGGCAAGTGCCGTTGCCGTAATGGCCACGAACAGCACGTATTCCCAGCCACCCTTGAACACGAAGTAGCCCTTGCCCCGATGGTCGGTGAACATCGCCACCACCATGAGCCCGATCACGCCAGCAGCCGCGAGAGGGGTGAGCAAACCGATGGTGATGCCGATGCCGACGGCAATCTCAGTTCCAGCGGCAACTCGAGCATGCACCCAGCCTGGCTTGAGCCCAAGTGACTCGAACCAGCCTGCCGTGCCCTCAAGCCCGCCTGCGCCGAAGATCTTGTTGTAGCCGTGCAGGATCAGCATGGGACCGATGGCCAAACGGATCAGCAGCATCGCGAGATCAAGAGCATTTGAGTGGAAGTACGTGCTGATCATGGTCATTCCTCCGGAATTCGTACACGATGTTCATGGTCTGTTTTGTCATAGTCCTGACGGAGCGACGCCTACGCGGTTATGGTGCCCGAGTATCCCACCAAATGCCACGGAGCGGGCCGAAGTGGGGCTAACTTCGGACGAGGACTTTGCATGAATCTTGAAGGCATCAGCGCCTGCATCACCGGAGCAGGCTCAGGCCTGGGACTGGCAACGGCCCAACTCCTTGCGCAGCACGGCGCCAGCGTGGTGCTCATCGATCTGGCTTCCTCCAATGGAGAGGAAGCGGCGAAGGCGATTGGTTCCAAGGCCGTCTTCGTGGCTGCCGATGTGCGCAATGAAGCCGAGGTCAGCCTGGCTCTCGATGCGGCACAGGAGATGGGACCCCTGCGCGTGGCCGTGAACTGCGCAGGCATCGCAACGCCCAACCGGGTGATGCGCAAGGGCGAGCCCACGGATCTAGCCGATTTTGAGCGAGTCGTCTCAATCAACCTCATCGGCACCTTCAATGTCGTCCGTCTTGCCGCTGCTCGCATGGCAAAGACCGAACCGCAGGGGGAGGAACGCGGAGTGATCGTCAATACTGCGTCTGTTGCCGCCTTCGATGGACAGATCGGGCAGGTCGCCTACGCAGCCTCCAAGGCTGGAGTGGCCGGCATGACCCTGCCATTGGCAAGAGACCTCGCGCAGTTCCTCATCCGCGTTGTCACCATCGCCCCCGGAACCTTCGAGACCCCAATGCTGGCTGGTCTCCCAGAAGAGGCCCGCAAGTCGCTTGGTGACCAGGTCCCCCACCCCAGTCGCCTGGGCAAGCCGTCCGAATACGCTGCCCTCGTCCAGCACATTGTCGAGAATCCCATGCTCAATGGCGAAACCATCAGGCTCGATGGCTCCATTCGCATGGCCCCCCGCTAACGACCCCCGGAGAGTCACTTGTCACTTCCCACCCGCACACTCGGTACGGGCTCCTCAGCCCTGACTGTCTCTGCCCAAGGCCTCGGCGGCATGGGCATGAGCATGGTCTACGGAACTCGTGACGACGTGGAGTCAACAGCCACTCTGCACCGTGCCCTGGACCTCGGCGTGACCTTCTGGGACACGGCCGATGTCTACGGTCCTCACCACAATGAGGAGCTGATCGGCAAGGTGCTGCAAACGCGTCGCGATGAGGTGACGATCGCAACCAAGTTCGCGAACCACCTGGTCGACGGAAAGATGACGATCACCGGCGATCCGCAGTACGTGCGGCAGGCATGCGATGCGAGCCTGAAGCGGCTCGGGATCGACACGATTGACCTGTACTACCAGCACCGGGTCGACAGGAACGTGCCGATCGAGGAGACCTGGGGCGCGATGTCCGAACTCGTACAGGCTGGCAAGGTACGCTTCCTCGGGATCAGCGAGGCAGCACCTGAGACCATGCGACGGGCACATGCGGTGCATCCCATGACCGCAGGTCAGTACGAATGGTCGCTCTTCACGCGCGATATCGAGGAGGACGGGGTTCTCGCAACCGCTCGCGAGTTGGGCATCGGCATGGTTCCGTACTCACCCTTGGGACGCGGACTGCTGACCGGCACCATCCAAAGCCAGGACGAGCTGGTTGAGAACGACTGGCGTCGCACCAACCCTCGTTTCCAGGACGAGGAGATGAAGGCCAATCTGAGCTTGGTGGCGCAACTTGGCGAATTGGCAGCAGCACGCGGCATCACGCCTGCGCAGTTCGCCCTTGCCTGGGTGCAGTCTCAGGGCAGTGACGTCGTGCCGATTCCTGGAACGAAGCGACGCACCTATCTTGAGGACAATGTCGCTGCAGCAACCATCCAACTGACTGCAGAGGAGCTCTCCGCAGTCAACGCGATTGCTCCGTATGGCGCTGCCGCCGGTGGCCGCTACGCAGCATCCGCCATCAACACACTCAGCCGTTAACGCTAGGAGCAGCCATGACCGCACCATTGACCGTTCGCAAGCCCGCCGGTGCGCCCAAGGGCGGTGTCATCGTCATCCAGGAGGCTTTCGGCATCACCGACCACATCGTCGACGTGTGCGAGAGGCTTGCCGATGCCGGCTACCTTGCCGTCGCACCCGCGATGTTCCATCGCGCAGGCAGTCCGATCGTCGCCTATGACGATATTCCTGCAGCCATTGAAGTCATGAGCGCGTTGACACCTGCGGAAATGGCGTCGGATGTCGATGACGCACTGAACTACCTCCTATCCGAGGGCCTCACCATGCAGCAATGCGGCATCACTGGCTTCTGCATGGGTGGCACGGTGACGTATCACACGGCCGTTCGCTTGCCACTCGGTGCAGCAGTGACGTTCTACGGCGGAGGAGTCGCTGCAGGACGCATGGGCTATGAGTCATTCATCGATGAGGTGGGCAAGCTCCAAACGCCATGGCTCGGACTCTTCGGCGACCTCGATCGCGGCATCCCCTTCGCCGATCTCGAGCTGCTCCGCACCGCAGGTGAGAAGGTCGTCACCGAGATCGAGATCGTGCGCTACCCCGAAGCAGATCACGGCTTCCATTGCCCCGACCGCCCTGCGGTCTTTCATCAGGCATCGTCTGATGACGCCTGGAAGCGCGCTGTCGCCTGGTTCGACTCACACCTGGTCTAGCTGGCGACAGCGAACCAGGCATCAGTGCGAACCATCTGATCGCCGTACATACGGCCGTCGATCTGTTGGCTGAAGATGGCTCCGCGATTCACCAGATGCACGATGTGCGCGAGGGTCTCGCCCATCGCCGCGCGCCTGAGCATCCCCTGAGTGTTCTCCCAACCGTGTGACCAGCTCAGTTGCGAGGAGATCTCGAAAGTGGTCGAACCCGGCTTCTCGTTGATCGCCTCGAGCACCTCGGTGAGGCGGGATTCATGATGCTCGTTCATCTGCTCGATGCGGGCATCGATTCCTGAGAACCGATACTCGTGAGCCGGAAGCACTTCCATATCACTCATCCCTCGCATGGAGTTGAGAGTGGCCAGATACGTGCCCAGCGGATCACCCTCCTCACCCGGATGCACCGAGATGTGTGGTGAGATGCGCGGCAGCAGGTGATCGCCGCTCAACAGGAGATGGCGTTCGTCATCGATGAAGCACAGATGCCCCGGAGAGTGTCCTGGAGTCCAGAGCGCTCGGATGGAGGGTGCGCCGGGCAACGGGCGCTCCCCATCCTCGATCAGCCGATCGGCTTCCGGAATCTTGGCGAACTCGACGAACTGCCCGGCATCGATGATCAGTGAAGGCATGTCCGTGGCCTCGACACCGGCACGAATGAGCCAGCTCTCGCCACGCAGTTGCATCTTCGCCGGATCGACCTCTTGGCCGACCTCCTCGGCATCCAGCCGATGCATCGCAACCCAGGCCCCGGATGCATCGCGGATGCGTCCGGCCAGCCCAAGGTGATCGGCATGGTTGTGCGTGACAAGCACGCCCTCGACATCAGTGATGTCGAAACCGATGCTCGTCAGTCCAGAGGTCAGATTCTCCCAAGCCTCATCAACCGGCCACCCGGCATCGACCAGCACAACGCCATTGGGCACCTCAATGACATACACATTGACGTAGCGCAGCGGATTGTTCGGGAAGATGACCGGAATCGACCACAGGCCCGGACGAACGAGCTCGACCGGTGGCAGTTCGCGGCGCAGCCACGCTTCCTTCTGCAGATGACCGGTAACGGTGATCTGAGCACGAGCAGTGGTGGTCACAGTGAGATACCGAGCACCTTTGAGTCGAGGTATTCGAGGATGCCTTCGCGCGCACCCTCGCGACCCAGGCCGCTCTCCTTGATTCCGCCGAACGGCACTGCAGCCGAGGTTGGGTTGATGTCGTTGACTCCGATCATGCCGAACTGCAGTGCCTCCGCTGTCTTGAAGGCACGGCTCAGATTCGGCGTGTAGACATAGGCGGCAAGGCCATAGGCCGTGTCGTTCGCCATGGCGATGATGTCGTCGTCGTCGTCGAACTCGATGACAGGAACCATCGGTCCGAAAGTCTCCTCGCGGTAGATCAGCATGTCCTCGGACACATTGGTCAGCACTGTCGGCGCCCAGAACAGACCCTTGTCAAGACCGTCGTCAGTGAGTCTCTTGCCTCCCGTTGCCACCGTCGCCCCCTTGGCAACGGCATCCTCAACCTGGCGCTGCATCTTGTCGAGCGCGTGCTGGTCGATCAGCGGGCCGACAGTCACCTTGTCGTCCAGGCCGTGGCCGGCTGGCATGGCTGCCATGCGCTCAACGAGCACCTTGGTGAACTCCGCAGCAATGGCCTTGTGCACGAACAGACGATTCTGTGAGATGCACGCCTGGCCGGTGTTGAGGGATTTCAGCGCTGCTGCGCCCTTGGCTGCATTCACCGGATCTGCATCGGCGAAGACGATGAACGGAGCGTGGCCACCGAGTTCCATTGAAACGCGCTTCATGGTGGCTGCAGCCTTGGAGGCGATGAGCTTGCCCACTTCGGTTGACCCGGTGAAGCTGATCTTGCGCACAGTGGGGTTGGTGAGAATCTCTTCGCCAACATTGACCGGATCACTCGTGGTGACCAGATTGACCACACCAGCGGGCACTCCAGCCTCTTCCAGGATCTTGATGGTCGCGATGGCGCAGAGCGGGGTCTGCTCTGCCGGCTTCACCACGATGGTGCAGCCCGCGGCCAGAGCCGGACCGATCTTGCGCGTCAGCATCGATATCGGGTAGTTCCATGGAGTGATCGCGGCAGCGACACCAACCGGCTGCTGCAGCACTACGAAGCGGTGATCGGCGCGCGAAGAGGGGATCGTCGAGCCGTATACGCGCTTGGCCTCTTCGGCGAACCACGACAGGAAGTCCGCAGCGTAGTTGACCTCGGTACGCGCCATGCGGATCGGCTTGCCCTGCTCCTTGGTCATCAAGGTCGCAAGCTCATCGCGCTTGGCAAGCATCAACTGGTTCGCCTTGCTGAGGATGGCGGCGCGCTCATAGGCAGTTTTCGCGGCCCAGGCAGGGAAGGCGTCCTTGGCCGCCGTGATGGCACGTGCCATGTCCTCGCGCGTGCCATCGGCAGCCTCACCGAGCACCTCACCGGTTGCCGGATCGGTTGATTCGAAGAATTTCCCTGATGAACTCGCGGTCCACTCGCCACCAATGAAAAGCATCGTGTCGTACTCCCTCGCGGTATGGTCACCTCAGCAGGATGAATGTCTATCTTATTGTGTTATTAGTCCTCCTACGGGCACTTGCCCTCATTTACTCACCACAGGGTCAATAAGGCGTATCATTCGCCTAATATTCAGGCTGAGACAAGAACGGAAGTGCACGGATGACGTCACCGATGCCGCCATTGAGCACCGATCCTGTCCATGTGCCCAAGACCGCCGAAGTGGTCGCCCAGGCCATCCGCAACCAGATCGTGCGCGGAGATATCGCTGAAGGTGCTGCCCTGCCGAGCGAGGCCGAGTTGATGGTGCACTTCGGTGTCTCGCGACCGTCGCTGCGCGAGGCCTTTCGCATTCTTGAGTCAGAGAAGCTCATCACGGTGCGACGTGGTTCACGCGGTGGGGCCCGAGCCACCCGACCCGACGTCTCGGTGGCCGCGCGCTACCTCGGCCTGCTGATGCAGTTCGACGGAGTGCTGCTGAGTGACGTCTTCGAGGCGCGCGCGATGATCGAGCCTTTGGCCTTGCGCCTGCTTGCCCGCCGAGAGAATCGGCAGGAGGCCGCGGCGCAGTTGCTGTCCATCATGGATGAACTTGTTCCAGGCGTCGACACCAAGCAGCGTGTTGAGATCTGGAGCCGGTTCTATTCGCACATGTTCGAGGTGTGCGGCAACAAGACGCTTGAACTGCTCTATGGCACCCTCACTGAAGTGGTGCGCAGTGAATTATCCGACTCGATGTTCCAAGAAGACGACTCGACGGTGAATCCGAACTGGAAGAAGACGATCATCAAGGCGATGACTTTCGTAGCCGAAGGCAAGGGCGACGAGGCTGCCAACTACTGGATGAAGCAGATGCTGCTCATCGAGGCGCGCGTGCAGGAGGCCCATCAGCGCCGCACGCTTATCGACGCAACGGTGGCCTTCGCCTGAGCGAGGACCACCGTCACATCACGACTCAGCAGTTACTCAACAGCGACGTAGGGGTCTGCCACCCGAGGATCGCGGGGCATCACCTTCGGAGCTGAACGCCAATCAGGAGTGCCGTCCTCGGGAAGACCGGCTGGGTAGCCGTCGTGAATCTCGGCCCAGTGCGAGTGGTTCAACTGGTGCAGGGTGAAGCAGGCCTGAAGCGAGTTGTAGAAGCCCATGTTGTCGACGGTCTGGTTGACCGACTCCTTGATCAACAAGGCAGCCATCGTTGGCAGCAATGCGATGCGGCGGGCGTAGTCAAGGGTGCGATCCTCCAACTCCTCGCGAGGGAAGATCTTGCTGACCATGCCGAGGTCGAACGCCTCCTGCGCGTCAACCGAGTCGCCCGTGAGCAGCAGTTCCTTGGCGCGGCGAGGCCCGAACTCCCACGGGTGTCCGAAGTACTCGACACCGCACATGCCCAGGCGGGCTCCGACGACATCTGCGAATTTCGCATCATCGGCGGCGACGATGAGGTCGCAGGCCCATACGAGCATGAGTCCGGCGGCAAATGTGGTGCCCTGGACCTGTGCGATCGTGATCTTGCGAAGATCGCGCCACCGGCGAGTGTTGTTGAAGAAGTAGTGCCACTCCTGGAGCATCCGATTCTCGGCACCGACACGGGTACCCCCGTTGATGAGGGTTGTTGGATGCTGGTTCGGTCCTGGCGTGCGCTCCTCGAGTGCCTCGGCCGATCCGAGGTCATGACCTGATGAGAACAGCGGTCCGACACCGCCGAGGATGACCACGCGAACCTGATCGTCCTTCTCCGCAGCCATGAACGCGTCATCGAGTTCGACGAGCAGCCCGCGATTCTGAGCATTACGCGTCTTCAGGCGGTTGAGCATGATCCGCGCGATCTTGCCGTCATCGAAGGTCTCATACGTGATGTACTTGTAGTCAGCCACAACCGCTCCAGTTCATAGTCCTTGGGTTACAACAATCGTTAGTGAATTTAGAGCAGGTCAGCGCGATCCGCGAAGCGAATGAGCAAATCGGCCAATTCCCGCGGCGCTGAGAGCATCGGCGAGTGATCACACGCCAACTCGATGTAGTCGGCACTGTCGAGGCTAGCCGCGGCCTGGCGCATCGGCTCAGGAGCCGTCAGGTGGTCGTCGGTGCATCCGACCACCAGAGTAGGCAGATCGGGCCAATCCCAAACAGGCGAAGGCTCACCAAAGACCTCCCAGTACTGGCGGCGCAGTTGCGCGGCAGCCCAATGAGCAACCTCCGGAGTACAGGTGTTGAACATGAGTTCGATCGCAGTCGACTCGGGCACCTCAGTGCTGCCATCCTCGTGGCGCTGGATCGGGGCGGCACGGTAGGCGTCAGTGTAGATCTCTGGATTTCGCTCTCGTTGCTCAGCAGCGCTGACATCGAACTCGGGAAACAGTGCCGCGACCATCACCAGGCCACAGACCTTGGGGTGCGAGGCCACGAACGGTGCGAGCAGGCCAGCAAGCGAATGCCCGACCACGATGACATCACCCTTGATCTCATTGAGCGCCTCGAAGGCGATCGCAG
>JBAYUM010000037.1:0-13597 GCA_041675125.1 Candidatus Nanopelagicales bacterium | reverse complement strand
TTGCCCGGCACTTCGATCGCATCTGCGAGGTGCTGGTCGAGATGGGATATCTCACGTCCTCAGGCGACGACGCGAAGGTCACCGAGCAGGGTGAGCTCCTCATAGGCCTGTACACCGAGGCGACGACACCACGATTGACCAGATCTGCGGCCGCCTGCGCAGTCGCGCGAAGTTCGCTGCCCATCGGCATCGCCTGGGCGACTTGTCCGAGCAGGTCGATCACCTGACGGGACCAGCGCACGAAGTCCCCAGCGGTGAGATCCTCGCGCGAGAGCACCGCGTAGAGCGAACTGCCCTGGCACCAGCGGTACATCGCCCACACGAAGCCGGAATCCATCATGCGGGTTGCATTCAGGCCGTGCCCGGATTCGATGTCATGGATCTGGCTCCACATCTCGTGCATCGAGGTGAAGGCCTCACGAATCGGCCCATGCGGCACCTTTGGGGCCTCGTCCTCGCTCGAGCGCGACTCGAAGACCAGGCAGGAGCAGACAGCGGCGAGCTCGGGAGCGGTCAAGGCGTCCCAGGTGCCCTCACGCAGGCACAGGGCCGTGAGCAGGTCCGCCTCGGTGTACAGGCCCATGAGGAGCTCACCCTGCTCGGTGACCTTCGCGTCGTCGCCTGAGGACGTGAGATATCCCATCTCGACCAGCACCTCGCAGATGCGATCGAAGTGCCGGGCAATGGAGTTGGTGCGCCCCTCGACCCTCTGCTCCAGGTCACGTATCTCGCGCTGGGCCCGGTGGTAGCGCTCGGCCCAGCGCGCATGCTGCTCGCGCTCGTCACAGCCATGGCACGGATGCTGGCGCATCTGCGCTCGCAGTGCCGCGACGGTCTCGTCCTCGGGAATCAGAGCCTTGCCTCGCTTGCCGGCAACTCGGTCACCAGCGATCTCTCGCATTGCCGAGGCAAGATCGCGTCGCGACTGCGGATTGCGGGCGGAGAAGGTCTTCGGAATGCGGATGCGGCCCAGAACCTCGAGTGATGCATTGACCTCCAGGCTCGAGATGCGACGAACCTGTCGATCGATGGTGAGGACCAGTGGCCTGGGATCGCTGCTGTCGCCGCCGAACCCGGTATCGAGCACGACCGCAGGTCCGGCTCGCTTGCCCGCAGGGATGATGATGACATCGCCGGGCTTGAGCGCCCGCAGGGTCTGGGTCGCATCCTCGCGACGCCTGGCCGCTGCGCTGCGGGTGACGTCCTTCTCGCGACGCGAGATCTGCTCCCGCAGGGACGAGTACTCCACGAAGTCGCCGAGATGGCAGGACATCGCATCGCTGTAGCCCGCCAGCCCGTCCTCGAGTTTTCGGATCTGGGTTGCCAGTCCCACCACGGAGCGATCTGCCTGGAACTGGGCGAAGGAGGTCTCGAGCACCTCGCGAGCGGTGTGGCGGCCAAGGCGCGAGACCAGGTTCACCGCCATGTTGTAGGAGGGCTGGAACGATGAGCGCAGCGGATAGGTACGCGTTGATGCCAGTCCGGCGACTGCCCGGGGGTCGAGCCCCTCCTGCCAGAGCACGACGCCATGACCCTCGATATCGATTCCGCGTCGACCTGCCCTGCCGGTGAGCTGGGTGTACTCCCCCGGAGTCAGCTCGACATGGGTCTCGCCATTCCACTTCGTGAGCTTCTCGAGCACGACGGATCGAGCAGGCATGTTGATGCCAAGGGCCAGGGTCTCCGTGGCGAAGACCACCTTGATCAGCCCGTGCTGGAACAGGTACTCGACAACCTCCTTGAACACCGGCAGCAGTCCGGCATGGTGCGCCGCTATCCCCCGCTCGAGGCCGTCGATCCAGTCGTCGAATCCCAGGGCCAGGAGATCCTCGTCAGGCAGATGGCGAGTCGCCTCCAAGGCGTACTGACGCACTTCGGTGCGCTCCAGCTTGGAGTTGAGGCGAAGCCCCGAATTCAGGCACTGCTGCACTGCGTCATCGCATCCCTTGCGGCTGAACAGGAAGTAGATGGCCGGAAGCAGGCTCTCATCGTCCAGCTGTCGAACGACATCACTTCGATACGGTGTCAGCGCGTGACGTCGACGTTGACCCTTGCCATCGCGATTGTGTCGTCTTGTCGAATCCCGGCCCAGGCGCTCGAGTTCGGGATTGACCGTCTGCTGCTCGTCGTCGACGAACAGGTCATACATGTGATGACCCGCGATGACATGCTGCCAGAGAGGAACGGGACGGTGCTCCTCGACGATGATGTCGGTCCTGCCGCGCACCGTGGCCAGCCAGGCACCGAACTCCTCGGCATTGCTGACTGTTGCCGAGAGCGCGGCAATGCTGACGGACTCGGGGAGGTGAATCATCACCTCCTCCCAGACAGCTCCTCTGAAGCGGTCTGCGAGATAGTGCACTTCATCCATGACCACATACGAGAGGTTGTTCAACGTGCCCGATTGCGCGTAGAGCATGTTGCGCAGCACCTCGGTCGTCATGACGACGACGGAGGCCTCACTGTTGATCGATGAGTCGCCTGTCAGCAGCCCGATGTGCTCAGCCCCGAAGTGCTCGACGAGATCGTGGTACTTCTGATTGGACAGCGCCTTGATCGGCGTCGTGTAGAAGCACTTGCGACCGGCCTGGAGCGCGAGATACACGGCAAACTCGCCGACGACGGTCTTGCCGGCACCTGTGGGTGCCGCGACCAGGACGCTTCTGCCGAGCTCGAGGCTCGCACAGGCCAGGCGCTGAAACTCATCGAGGCCGAACGCGTAGTCAGCGGCAAAGGCCTGGACCTGCGGTGACTGCGCCCGCCTGTGCGCCGCTGCATAGCGCTCGGCCGGGCTACTCATCTCGGGTCAGGTCGAGTGGGGATGCCTCGTCGTCATCCAGCGTCGAGTAGTCGGGCTCCTGGCCCTTGCGGCGGGCCCTGCGCCTGTCGTTGAGCAGCGAGAACACGATCGCGACCGTGACAAGGAGCAGGATCGGCGTTGCCAGCAGAGTCATGTTGATGGGATCACCTGTGGGAGTCGCCACGGCAGCGAAGATGAACACGATGAAGATGATCCAGCGCCACCAGGACAGCAGTCTCCTACCCGTGAGAATGCCCGCCATGTTGAGCCCGATGAGGATCAGCGGGGCAATGAAGCCGATGGCGAAGACCATGATCATGCGCAGGAAGAACGACAGGTAGCGGTCGACGCCCACGATGTTCGCCACCCCATCAGGAGTGAATCCGAACAGCAGATTCAGTCCGACCGGCAGCACGGCGTAGGCCAGGAGGACACCTGCGGCGAAGAGGGGCACAGCAACGCAGACGAAGCCGAGTGCCCAACGCCGCTCGTGCTTGTGCAGGCCAGGGGTGATGAATCGCCACAGCTGATAGAGCCACACCGGCGAACTGATGATCAGTCCGGCCACGGCCGCCACCTGCATCTGCAGCACGAAGGGATCGGCCACGCCGGTCAGGGCCAGGGTGATCTCACGACCCTGGGCCCGCGCCTGCGTCACCACATCGTTGAAGGGCGCGCTGATCCAGTCGAAGATCGGGGTGTAGAAGATCCAGCCGATCACCATGCCCGAAGCGATGGCGATTCCCGATTTCACCAGGCGTGAGCGCAGTTCACGAAGGTGATCCGTCAGCGGCATCGCCGCTGATCGGTCTTTACCAGACATCCAGTCGACTACTCGTCAGTCGACTTCTTGGCTGCGGCTTCCTCTGGGGAGGGGTCACTCTCAGTGAGACCCTTGGTCTCAGCCTTGAAAATCCGCAGCGAGCGTCCGAGTCCTCGAGCCGCATCAGGCAGGCGTTTTGCTCCGAAGAGCAGGGCGATGATGAGGACAATGATCAGTACCTCGGTGCCACCGAAATTCTTGAACATCTACCTGTCCTTCGCTTGGGAGAGTCTTAAGAGTACGACCCAAGGGCGGCAGCGGCTGCATCCGCCACCCGTTTGCGGGCCTCTGTGGGCGCCGTCACCACCATCGAGCCCGCGAGCGAGAGCACCACACGAGTCAGCCACCCCATGTCCCGGTAGTCGAGGTCGGCCATGATGCGGCCCTTCCCGAGGTACTGGACGTTGGAGAACGGATAGACGTCGAGAGCCCAGCGGGCCGCAGGGGCCAGTGACACCGTGGCCACGAAGGTGCTGGGCTCTGCCTGGACCATCGACTGCTCCATGGCCATGGAGTCACCAAGGGTTGCTGTGAGGATTCGATCGAGGCGGAAGGTGCGTACGGCCTCAGCCCGCTCGCAGTAGCCCTCGAGGTACATGCGCCCGTCTGAGGTGAAGATGCTCATGGGGTGGACCACGCGCTCGGTCACCGCGTCATCCGTGGCAGCCGCATAGATCAAGGTGACCGTGAGCGATTGGGTCAGCGCCTGCGCGATGACCTGCCCGATGGCATCGGTCACCCCGCTGTCGACGACCATTCCGGCCACGGCAGGCGAGCTGCCCAGGGCCGTCTCGAGACGCTCGATCAGGCCATGGAGGGTGTTGCGGTCATGCTGCCCGGGAACCTGCATGAGCAGTCGCAGCGCAACCAGCATGGACATGATCTCGTCGCCTGAGAGTCGAAGTGGTCGATCAAGAGTCTGGGGGTCGAGCACATGAATGCGGCCGTCATCCCAGAACTGGATGTCCACCAATTGATCAGGGCCGTGACCGGGCAGACCGCAGACCACGAGCAGCCAGAGATCCTTCTCGCACTGGTCGGCCGAAATGCCGAAATGCTCGGCTGCCTCGTCAATGGTCACGCCATCGTGCGCCACGAGCCAGGGCACCATGGTCATGAGGCGCGACAGGCGCGGCGCCGCCGTGCTCATGAAGCCGCCCCATGCGAAGTAGCGATGTCCTGCAAGGCATCGCGAACCTGAGTCTGGAGCTCATCCGGTTCAAGGACCATGACCCCGGCACCTGCTCCGCAGATCTGCGATATCAGCACATCGGTCGAGATGGCACTTATCTCGATCTCGATCTCGTCGAATGGACTCGCGGCCGGGGCGTGCGCATGTCGAAGCTGCGCCCCGTGTCCGGGCGCGATGCGCACGCGTGCGCGCACCGGATGCTCGGGAGCCATTCCGCGCACGGTCTCGGCCAGATCAAGGTCGCTCGGGCAGCCTTGATCCAGCGGCTTGGCCGTGACCGTCACCGAGCCCTGTATCCGGGACACCCGGAAGGTCCGTCGTTCGGCACGATCGCGGTCATAGCCCACGAGATACCAGTGGCCGTCATGGGCAATGACACCCCAAGGGTCGATGCTGCGCTTGCGCGCCTGAGCATCCTGCACGCCCTGGTAGTCGAAGGTCACCATGCGCTGCTCGCGCAAGCCAGCCATGAGCGGCAGCAGTGCTGCCTCAGCGGCGCTCATGCGCACACTGCTGAGGTCCCTGGTCTCGGGTGCATCGCCACTGACCGACTCGATCTTGCGAAGGGCGGTCATCGCCGGGGCCTCGAGGACGGCCTCCTCCCAGGCGGCCGCTGCCAATGCGAGCAATGCGAGTTCGTCCGCAGTGAAGGTGAGGTCCTCGACGGTGGCCTGTCGCCGGATGAGGTACCCCTCGACCTCGCCGTTGACATCGACCACTGTCTCGACCGCGATTCCCATCCCCCGCAGCTCGTCCTTGTCGCGCTCGAACATCCGCTCGAAGGCGCTCTCGGATGCATTCGCGTCATAGCCCGCGACAGATCGACGGATCTGTGCCCGCGAGACCGGGCGTGCGGCACCCAACAGGCAGAACACCACATTGAGCAGCCGCTCGGTGCGGTCGACCCGGGCCAAGGGTGCTATCCGACGCTGATGAGATCGATGACGAACACGAGGGTGCGCCCGGCCAGGCGGTGACCTCCGGACTCGCCATAGGCCAGGGCCGGTGGAATGACCAGCTGGCGCCGTCCCCCTACCTGCATGCCGGGGATGCCTTCCTGCCATCCGGCGATGAGGCCGTTCAGCGGGAAGGCGATCGACTCACCGCGATCCCAGGATGCGTCGAACTGCTCACCGGTCTCGAAGTCGACTCCTAGGTAATGCACCTCGACAGTGCCACCGGGCACGGCCTGTGCCCCTTCGCCGACCACGAGGTCGGTGATCACCAGTGCAGTCGGTGCCGGTCCTTCAATGAATTCGATCTCAGGCTTGGTAGTCATGCGAGAACCCTAATTGTCGATGGAGACGAGTTGGACGACGAACGCAAGGGATTCGTTCGGCAGGATTGACGAACCGGCGCCGCTTGGACCGTAGGCCAGGTCGCTCGGGATGATCAGGAGTCGTTCCTCCCCGATCTTCATGCCGGGCAGACCCTCGCCCCAGCCTGCGATGACCTGATCGAGGGTCGTCGTGAACGGCTGCCCATTGGCCCAGGACGAGTCGAACTGCGTCTGGGTGGTCAGGCCTACACCGCAGTAGTTGAAACTGGCATTGTCAGTGGCCTTGAGCGTTGCGCCCTTGCCCGGCAACAGGGTCTCCTTGACCAGGGAGGTTGCCGCTGGCAGTCCCGGAGCGACGGTGACCACAGGTGCCATATCGGTGTCCTCGACGGTGACGCCGTCAACTGTCGTACCGCGGGTGGGCGCGGACTCCGACGGTGTCGGCGCTCCACCGACGATCGCGCACTGCGAGGTGACGTAGGAGCCGGCGTCTGTCGGCGATGCTGAAGGCGTGCTGCTCGTCCCGGTGCTCGAGCAGGCGGCCAGCAGGAGCATGGGGACCAGGGCGAAGGGGTATCGGCGCATGGCGTGAGCCTAGTCAATTTCGGCCGGAAAGCGCGGTTGCCTACATCAGTGCGATGAGTCGTTCGACACGTTCATCGACCGCTGTGAACGGGTCCTTGCACAGGACCGTTCGCTGGGCCTGGTCGTTGAGCTTCAGATGCACCCAGTCGACGGTGTAGTCGCGATGATTCTCCTGGGCTGCCTTGATGAAATCGCCGCGCAGCCGTGCCCGGGTGTTCTGCGGCGGGATGGATTTCGCCTCGAACACCTCGAGGTCATTGGACAGCCGGCTTGCCAGGCCACGTCGCTCCATCAGGTAGAACAGGCCGCGATTGCGGGTGATGTCGTGATAGGCAAGGTCAATCTGCGCGAGGCGAGGTGAGGCCAGAGTCAGGTCATGCTTGGCCATGTAGCGGTCGATGAGTCGCTTCTTGATCACCCAGTCGATATCGCATTCGATGGCCGCAAGATCGTCCTCGCGCAGGGCAACAAGCCCCTTCTCCCACAGTTCGAGCACCTGTCGATGGACTGGGTCCTCGCGCAGGCCGCGACTGTCGGCGAATTGGCTGACCTTCTCGAAGTACTCGCCTTGAATGTCGAGGGCTGACAGCTCTCGACCCGTGCTCAACCGCACCAGGACCTTGCCGGTGAGGTCATGACTGATCTCACGAATCGCCCTGATGGGATTCTCCAGGCTCATGTCGCGCATCACCACGCCCGCCTCGAGCATGCGGAGTACCAGATCGACCATGCCCACCTTGAGCAGGATGGTCGTCTCGCTCATGTTCGAGTCGCCGACGATCACGTGCAGCCTGCGATACAGCTCGGCATCTGCATGCGGTTCGTCGCGCGTGTTGATGATCGGCCTGGATCGGGTGGTGGCGCTGGAGAGCCCCTCCCAGATGTGGTCGGCACGCTGGCTGACGGCATAGATCGACCCTCGCGGAGTCTGCAGCACCTTGCCGGCTCCCGTCAGGATCTGCCGGGAGATCAGCATCGGGATGAGTCGTTCGGCAAGCCGCGCGAAATCGCCGTGGCGCTCCACCAGGTAGTTCTCGTGGCAGCCGTAGGAGTTGCCACCGGTGTCGGTGTTGTTCTTGAAGAGATAGATCTCGCCGCTGATGCCCTCGGCCCGCAGCCGTTCCTCGCCATCGAAGACCAGCCCCTCGAGAATGCGATCCCCTGCTCGATCGTGCGTGATCAGCAAGGGCACGCTGTCGCATTCCGGTGTTGCGTATTCGGGATGGCTGCCGACATCGAGGTAGAGGCGGGAGCCATTGCGCAGGAAGACATTGCTGCTGCGCCCCCACGACACGACACGCCTGAAGAGGTAGCGAGCAACCTCATCGGGACTCAATCGCCTCTGGCCCTGGAAGGTGCAGGTGACGCCGTACTCGGTCTCAAGACCGAAGATGCGCCTGTGCATCTTCCAACACTAGGCCAGCAGTTCGGCCAAACGGCCCCCATTGATGCGAGCGAAGG
Source organism: Candidatus Nanopelagicales bacterium (assembly GCA_041675125.1). Classification (GTDB taxonomy): domain Bacteria; phylum Actinomycetota; class Actinomycetes; order S36-B12; family S36-B12; genus UBA11398. The sequence continues at coordinate 5,457 of JBAYUM010000037.1, read as the reverse complement.
TCCGGCGTGGTCGATTTCGATCGAGCACGGCGACTTCGAGGGACGAGGACTCCAGCGTGCGCGGCGTATCTCCGCCGAATTCGCCCAGGAGTCGCACTGCGAGCTTCAGCGCATCGCCGAGTTGCATTCCTGACTGCCATTGCTCGGCCAGGGCCGTCGAGATGCTCTCGGCCTGACCGCCCATGGCCACATAGCCCTGCTCATCTGCAACCGAGCCGTCGAAGGTCAGGCGATACAGCTGATCCTCGGTCGTGTCCTCTCCGATCTCAGCGACAACGATCTCGACCTCGTATGGCTTGGGCATCTCCGTGAAGATGGTGCCGAGTGTCTGCGCATAGGCATTGGCGAGGCTGCGACCGTTCACATCGCGACGGTCATAGGCGTAGCCGCGCATGTCCGCCAATCGCACTCCCGCAACGCGGAGATTCTCGAACTCGTTGTACTTGCCGACAGCGGCGAATCCGATTCGGTCGTAGATCTCGCTGATCTTGTGCAGCGCCCGCGACGGATTCTCGGCGACGAAGAGCACGCCATCGGCGTACTCCAGCACGATGACGCTTCGTCCGCGTGCAATGCCCTTGCGGGCGTAGTCGGCCTTGTCCTTGATGACCTGTTCAGGAGCGACATAGAACGGCATGCTCATGATGGATTCTCCATGTTCACGAGTGGGCCGTCGGGACGCTGCAGTCGCGCCTGGACGATGCTCGTCACCATGGGTGACAACGTCGCCTCGTCGAGCACTCGCACTCCTGCCGCATCACTGAGCACCACGACCGGGAAGATGCCTCGAGCGATATCGGGACCTCCTGTAGCGCTGTCATCATCGGCCGCGTCATACAGGGCCTGCAGTGCAATGGCCACTGCCTGGTCTGCGCTCATGGACTCGCGGTACATCTTCTTCATCGAGCTCTTGGCGAAGAACGATCCTGAGCCAACGGAGTGATAGTCATGCTCCTCATAGCGTCCGCCGGTGACGTCGTAGGAGAAGATGCGACCGCGCTCGCGATCCAGGTCGTAGCCGGCGAACATCGGTACGACTGCAAGACCTTGCAGGGCCATGCCGAGATTGCCCCGAAGCAGCGCAGAGAGACGGTTCGCCTTGCCGTCGAGGCTGAGCTGCAGGCCTTCGATCTTCTCGTAGTGCTCAAGCTCGACCTGGAAGAGTCGCACGAGTTCGACAGCTATCCCAGCAGTTCCTGCGATGCCGATCATCGAGTGCTCATCAGCCGGGAACACCTTTTCGATATCGCGCTGCGAGATGACGTTTCCCATCGTGGCCCGCCTGTCGCCGGCCATGACCGCTCCGAAGGTTCCGCGCAGGGCAACGATCGTGGTGCCGTGGGGGGCCAGCCCTGTGGTGTCGACCGATGACTGCAGCAGCCTCGCCGTCAGCACGTCTGGCGCAAGATCGGCGAGGAAATCCGCGAATGACGGCGAGCCCGAGCGCAGATAGGCCGAGGGCAGCATTCCCCCGTTGCCGCTCACTGGCCGCCCTTTTGAACGAACGACTTCACGAACTCCTCCGCATTGACCTCGAGCACATCGTCGATTTCGTCGAGAATGGCATCGACATCGGCATCTATCGCAGCCTTGCGTTCACCCTGAGTGGTCCTCGCAGCGGCCTGGTCGTCTGCGGCGGTGTCAACAGGTCGCGTCGACTTGCGTTCAGCGTTCTCACGTTGTGGCATGTGTCTAGGCTACTCGCTGAGCTGCTCAGGATCCGAGCAAGTCGATGAGATCTGCGGCTGACACAGCGCGATCGAGCAGGGCTCCGACGTGATCCTTGGTGCCCCTGCTGGGTTCGAGTGTTGGAACGCGGACCAGCGACTCGTGGCCCGGAAGGTCGAAGATGAGCGAATCCCATGACGCTGCTGCGATCTCATCGGGAAAGCGCCGAAGGCATTCGCCGCGGAAATATGCCCTCGTGTCTGTTGGCGCATTGAGCCGCGCGTGCTCGATCTCTTCATCAGTGACCATTCGCCGCAACTGTCCACGCAGCTCAAGACGAAGCGCCAACCCTCGATCGGGACGGATATCGGCATACTGCAGATCGATCGCCTGCAACTGCGGCGAGGACCACTCCAGTGAGTCACGCTCGCGGTAGGCCTGCATCAGCCGGTACTTGGCGACCCAATCCAGGACGTCGGAGCAGTCCATCGGATCTGTCTCGAGCCGATCGAGCACGCTTCCCCACTCATGCAGCACCTGCGCGGTGTCCGGATCGATATCGCTTCCGTACTCGCGCTCGCAGAATCTCGATGCCAGGCTCCAGAACTCCTGCTGCATCTCCAGAGCGGTCCAATTGCGATTGCCCGTAAGGGGCAGGCGGGCGCCGAGCGTCAGATCATGACTCACGGTGCTCATCGCTCGAACCGATTCGATCACCGTCATGTCGTGCCCAGCAAGGAAGCCACTCTCCAGCATGCTCAATACCAGCGAGGTCGTTCCCATCTTCAAGTACGTGGCGGTGTCGCTCATATTCGCATCGCCGACGATGACGTGCAGCCGACGGAAGCGTTCGGGGTCGCAGTGGGGCTCATCACGGGTATTGATGATCGGTCGCTTGAATGTCGTCTCAAGGCCGACTTCAGCCTCGAAGAAATCCGCGCGCTGGCTGATCTGGTACTGGAAGCGCTTGGCCTCCTGCCCTACCCCGAGTCGTCCCGAGCCCGTGAATATCTGCCGGGAGATGAAGAACGGAGTCATCCACGCCACGATCGACGAGAAGGGCGTCGTCCGGCTCATGAGGTAGTTCTCGTGGCAGCCGTAGGAGGCGCCCTTGTTGTCAGTGTTGTTCTTGTAGAGCACGATCGGCTGATCCACCCCATCGTCGAGGGTGTACTCCGCCGCCCGTCTCATGATGGCCACCCCTGCGCGGTCCCACAGCACCGCGTCACGCGGGCAGGTCACCTCAGGGGATGAATACTCCGGGTGGGCATGGTCGACGTAGAAGCGTGAGCCGTTGGTGAGGATGACATTCGCCATGCCCATGTCGTCGTCGGTGAGCTGCGATGGATCGGCCTCTGCCCGTGTCATGTCGAAGCCCCGGGCATCCCGCAATGGCGCTTCCTCGGAGTAGTCCCACTTGGGATTGCGCTGTCGGCCACGCACGTCATGGCGCGCGTATGCATTCACCAATCGCGTGGAGGAGGCCATGGCGTTCACGATGCGAACGCCCGGCACCGTGATGCCGTATTCGGTCTCGATGCCCATGATCCGACGAACGGTCATGCAGCACCCATTTCTGTCCGGTGGCTAGAGATACTGGCCGGTGTTGGCAACGGTGGCGATGGATCGGCCCGCCTCGTTGCCCTTCTTGCCCTGGACCAAGGTGCGGATGAACACGATGCGCTCGCCCTTCTTGCCAGAGATCCGGGCCCAGTCGTCGGGATTGGTGGTGTTGGGCAGGTCCTCGTTCTCCCGGAACTCCTCAAGACAGGCGTCAAGCAGGTGCTGCACCTGGATGCCCTTGTCGCCATGATCCAGGAAGTTCTTGATCGAGGCCTTCTTCGCGCGAGCGACGATGTTCTCGATCATGGCGCCGGAGTTGAAGTCCTTGAAGTAGAGGATCTCCTTGTCACCGCCGGCATACGTCACCTCCAGGAACCGATTCCCCTCGGATTCTGCGTAGATGGCCTCCACTGCGACCTGGATCATCGCGGCGCATGCAGAGGCGCGGTCACCGCCATGCGCGGCAATATCGTCGGGATGGATCGGCAGCTCAGGGACGAGGTACTTGCTGAAGATCTCGCGCGCCGCCTCAGCGTCGGGACGGGCGATCTTGATCTTCACGTCAAGGCGCCCGGGCCGCAGGATTGCCGGGTCGATCATGTCCTCCCGGTTCGAGGCACCGATCACGATGACGTTCTCGAGTCGCTCGACGCCATCGATCTCGCTGAGCAGCTGCGGAACGATCGTGTTCTCCACGTCGCTGGACACGCCAGAGCCGCGCGTGCGGAACAGAGAGTCCATCTCGTCGAAGAACACGATGACCGGCAGACCCTCGGAGGCCTTCTCTCGAGCTCGCTGGAAGACCAGGCGAATATGCCGCTCGGTCTCGCCCACGTACTTGTTCAACAGCTCGGGGCCCTTGATGTTCAGGAAGAAGGATCGCCCCTCGTCAGTGCCATTGAGCTCGGCGACCTTCTTGGCCAGGGAGTTCGCCACGGCCTTGGCGATGAGTGTCTTGCCGCAGCCAGGCGGGCCGTACAGCAGGATCCCCTTCGGTGCGAGCAGCTGATGCTCGGTGTAGAGATCCTTGTGCAGGAACGGCAGTTCAACCGCATCGCGGATCGACTCGATCTGGTCGCCGAGACCGCCGATGTCCTCATAGCGAATATCCGGCACCTCCTCGAGCACCAGTTCCTCGACCTCGGACTTCGGGACCCGTTCGGTGACGTAACCGGACCGCGTGTCGAACAGCAGCGAGTCACCCGCACGCAACTTCTGCGACTGCAGGGGATCAGCCAGGCGAACGACTCGCTCGTCATCGGACCGGCCGACGACAAGGGCACGGGTGCCGTGCTCGAGCAGTTCCTTGAACATGACGATCTCGCCGACATCCTCGAAGTCCCGGGTGCCGATCACGGTCATGGCGTCGCTGAGCATGACCTCCTGGCCGGGCACAAGGCTGGCCAGATCGATATTGGGCGAGACCGGGACCTGCATCTTGCGACCTGCGGACAGCACATCGGCACTGTGCTCGTCTACTGCCGCGATGAAGGTGGCGAACCCGGCAGGAGGCTGGGCAAGGCGGTCGATCTCCTCCTTCAGGCTGACGATCTGGCCCCGTGCATCGCGCAGGGTCTCGATGAGGCGGGAGTTGTGATCCTTCTGAGCCATCAGGTCGGTGCGCAATCTGTTCAGCGCAGACTCAAGGGCGATGACGCGCGAGGCTTCCGGGGAGTTCGGATCGGTCATAACCCCTCCATCCTGGGATGCGTTCTAGGACTCTAACTCGTCATCGCCTGATTGTGCCTCCAGGGCGCGCGTTGAGCCTGGACCCGAGTAGTCCTCGCCGTAGGCGCCTGGCGCCGGTCGACGGCGTCGCGGTGGCAGGACTGCACCGGGTGCCAGTCGCCTCGTGGACACCAGGAAACCGGTGTGTCCGTTCATCCGATGATCAGGTCGCACCGACAATCCGTCAAGATGCCAGGTCCGCAGCATGGTCTCCTCGGCCCGCGGCTCGGTCCAGTGGCCGCTGAGGCGAAGCGTCTCGACGAGCTTGGAGAGCTGGGTCGTCGTGGCCACGTAGCCCACGAGCACTCCCCCTGGGGTCAGTGCGGCAGCCACGGTCTCCAGGCATTCCCAGGGAGCCAGCATGTCGAGCACGACAGCATCGAGCTCGCGCTCCTGCAGGGCATCGGTCAGGTCGCCAAGGGTCAAGGTCCATTGCGCCGGACGCTCACCGAACCAGGTGACCACATTGCCCTCGGCGACCTTGGCGAACTCCTCGCG
>JBAYUM010000036.1:0-13642 GCA_041675125.1 Candidatus Nanopelagicales bacterium | reverse complement strand
CCAGCATGACTACCGCTCCTCGACCACGGCCTACACGGCCCAGGGCTACAAGAACGGCATGTTCGGCAGCGACTACCCGCACTGGGAGGGCACCTTCGGCCATACCCAGAAGACCCTGCACGAGCTCTGTGACAGCCTCGATCCTGCCGTCAGCCACCGGATCCGCATCGGTGCGTTCGCCGAGCTCTTCCCGCACGTGCCAACCCCACCGGCCGACGAGGCATAGCCTCCCGGTCCTTCAGACCTCCCATCAGGGTGGAATCAGCATCTGGCCCCTCGCGTCAAGCGGGGGGCCAGATGCTTTGGATTTGCGGAAAACCCGCACGAGAACCTGCCTATACGCCGTAAGGTTCCGGTGAGCACGCACGCTGATTCCATCTCTCGCAGCCAGGTGAAGTGCACCGGCTGACTTCTTGGAGGCCGATATGAGCAAGTTATGGGCGAACTCAGGTGATTCACACCTGGTTGAGCCGGATGATCTTTTCCAGACGCGACTGCCAAGTGACTTGGCTGAGCGCATGCCGCGCAGTGTCAAGGATGAGGACGGTCTTTGGGAGACCGTCTATGTCGATGGTCAGGAGTTCCGCCGTCGCATGCCGAAGCCAGGCACCCAGGCCCGGTCCTTCGGTGATGAGGACGGACTCACCGAACGCCGCATGGTAGGTGGACGCGATGTCGTCAGCCGCCTGAAGGACCTCGATGAAGAGGGCATCTGGGCCGAGCTGACCTACCCGTCGCTGGGCATCTGGTCGTTCAATATTCGTGACCCCAAGTTGGCTCTTGCTGGTTCGATGGCCCTGAATGACTGGGCCCTGGAGATGCAGCAGGCCTCACCGCGGTTCGTCTGCACGGCAGCCATTCCGTTGATTGACATCGATGATGCGGTGAGGGAGGCCAAGCGCTGCCGCGAATTGGGCTTCCACGCCGTATCGCTGCCCACTCGACCAGGTCTTGCCGGTGAGGTTCAGCACAACTACGTGGATCCGTTCTTCGATCCATTGTGGGATGTGCTGAATGACATGGAGATGCGCCTGTGCTTCCACATCGGCACCGAGCCGCACACTCCCGACCAGCGCACCGGCGTGGTGCATCGCGGTCGTGGTGGCGCCATCCTGAACTACAACGAGACGACCTTCGGCGGCCAGCGTGCCGCAGCGCAGATGGTTGCTTCGGGTGCCTTGGACATCCGTCCGAACCTTAAGGTGATCATCTCCGAGGGTGGTTCGGGCTGGGTGCCGTTCGTGGCAGATCGTCTCGACGAGGCCTTCCGCCAGCATTCGGCAGCAGTGAGTCCCAAGCTCAGCTGCCTTCCAGGTGAGATCCTCTATGACCAGGTCTACGCGTCGTTCCAGCATGACTACCGTTCCTCGGTCATGGCCCTGACATCCGCTGGTTACCAGAACTCGATGTTCGGCAGCGACTATCCGCACTGGGAGGGCACCTTCGGACACACCCAGAAGACGCTCCACGAGCTCTTCGACAATGTCGACCCGGTGGCGAGCCGCAGGATTCGGATCGGCGCCTTCCAGGAACTGTTCCCGCATGTTCCTCAGCCACCGGCTGACGAGGCATAGGCAGGCCCAATCGAACAGACACGGGTGCGGCTATCCCCTAGGGGATAGCCGCACCCGTGTCAGAGACCTAGAGCACTCATCGGTGCGATATCTAATCGACCGGCCCGTGCCCAACGAGCTTGGGATGCGCTTCAAGGTCGGCTTCAAGAGGAGTTGCGAGGACTTCCTCGGACGGAACTTCCGCTTCGACATCGGCTGCGTGGATGGTGTGCATCATCGCCCAGATGGCCCATGAGCCGAACGCGATCAGGAGGGGGCCGATGAACAGCCACGCGAGCATGGTTGGCAACTTCGTCAGGTTCAGCATGATGAAGGCGACGGATGCTGCTGCGGGAATCGTCAGGGCCCACGCAACGATCATGCGACCGACAACTCTCCAGTTGACACCCTTGCCGGAGCCGACACCGGCACCGATGATCGAGGTGGCAGCCGCATGTGTCGTGGAGATGGGCATGCCGATAGCGGTTGCTCCGAACATCGCGGTCGTGGCGCCGATGTTCGCTGCCGTGCCCGAGGTTGCATGCAGGGTCGTGATCTTCAGTCCCATCGTCTCGATGATCTTCCAGCCGCCCCACAGGGTGCCGAGCGCTATGGCCGAGTACGCGCTGAGTGCCACCCACTCGGGTACCAGGATTGTCTTGCCGTCCTCGGCGAGCGAGGTGTAGCCAGCACCAAGCAGCAGGGCGGCTATCACACCCATGGTCTTCTGCGCATCATTCGCGCCATGACCGAAGGAGACAGCCCCGGCTGAGATCAACTGCAGGCCCTTGAAGATCGGGTGGTTGTCGTGAAGTTTGAAGAGCCGTTGCACGGCGAAGACCAAGTACATCGCGAGGAACGCGATGGTGAATGCGACTGCCGGAGACAGCACGATGCCGATGCCGGCCTTCTCCACACTCGCCCAGTCGATGGCGTCGAGACCGCCTACCGCGAGCCCGGCACCGACAAGGCCGCCGATGATCGCGTGACTCGATGACGACGGCAAGCCAAGACGCCAGGTGATGAAGTTCCAGGCAATGGCGGCAAACAGCGCCGCGAAGGTGACCGCGATTCCCTCATCGACAGTCTTCACAGTCTTGGCGATGGTGTTGGCGACAGCTGTCCCGACCACGAAGTAGGCCAGGAAGTTGAAGGCTGCAGAGAAGGCAGGAGCCCATTTCACTGGCAGCGCACGCGTGGCCACCACCGTGGCGACGGAGTTCGCCGCGTCGTGGAAACCATTGGTGAAATCGAATACGAGTGCGAGAAGACAGAGGGCAATAACCGCGATCAGCAGCATGTCCATAGCGAGGGAGTCTCCTTGAGGAGCAGTGGGCGGGCCTTATTGCTGACTCAAGTGAACATGAGGTGAACAACTGAAGAGGGATGAGTCGGTTAACAGATGGTGAACGACCGGCAAACATCTGATCCCGGGACTCCGGACCCGCCGGCGGGAAGGAGGGTCAGCCCTCACGCATCACGGCGAGGAGGGTCCCAACCTCGGCCCGGAGCATCTCTGCCATCTGTGCCAGTCCATGTGCCTGATCCACCGAGTCGAGCCCTGAACCGGACTGGCCCGGGATGCCGCCATCGACCGCTGTGCGCAGATCGTCAACCATCGAGGACATATTGCGCACGGTCCCGCCGATGGAGCTCATGGCGGACATGCTCTGACCAGCGACACCTTGGATCGACTCAACCTGGGCGGTGATGTGGTCGGTGGAGCGAGCTGTCGTATTGGCCAATTCCTTGACCTCATTGGCGACGACGCTGAATCCCAGTCCTGCGTCACCGGCCCGGGCCGCCTCGATCTGTGCGTTCAGTGCGAGCAACTTGGTCTGGGCGGCGACCGAGGAGATCAAGGCGACCACATCGGCGATCTCGCGCGAAGCGCTGTCCAGGAGCGTGACGGTCTCGCCTGCGGCGTCGGCAACGCCAACGGCATCAAGCGCCGATTGACTGAGCCCGGCGGCCGTCGCGCTGAGTTCGGTTGATGCGGCGGCCACCGTCTCGGCAACAGACATGACCGTGGCCTCAAGCCGATCGGCCAGGTCACGACGAGTCTGCTCGGCCTTCTCCGCACGTTCATGCGATTCGACCATCGCCTCGCGGGCCTGGTTGATCGTGATTGCAGCATCGCGGAATGGGCCGTTCATTCCGGCAAGCAGAACGCGGCGATAGAAGCGCTTCTCGCTGATGGATTCCAAGGCCGCCACTGCCTCGCGAACGAAGGCGTCAGTGCGGTCCAAGGTCGCGTTGAACGCATGGCGCAGAGCAATGATGTCCGGGTGCTCCTCGCTTCCAGGAACATGCTGGACGCGGGCCTCTGAGTCTCCCGCGGCAGATGCCTCGGCAACTCTGCGGAGCTCTTGAATGCAGGACCAGAGCATTTCGACTTCCGAAGCCTCGGCCTGCTCAGGGGAGACCAGATCCTCCATCGATGCCTCATCAATGAATTCGTCCAGGACTATGGCTTGAAGATGTCTGGTCACGCTGCTGCCTCCGTTGTCACTGACCATACGAACTCGTCATAGGTCATCCCTGCTTCTGTCAGCGTTTGCCGGAGCGCTGCAGCTCCACGGTCTGCCGCCTCTGAGGCCTTGGGGTACTTCCGTTCCTCGGCGAGCAGCTCTCGATAGATGGGCTGGATCGCACGAACCCCAGCGGCGCTTGGCGCACGTCGATTCGAGTGATAGCCGACGACTTCGCCATTCGGGCCGATGGACGGCGTTACATGTGCGTAGACCCAGTAGTGCGTTCCATCTCCAGCGAGGTTCACCACGTAGGCGAAGATCTCCCTGCGCTCCTTGAGCGCACTCCACAGTTCACGAAAGACGGCTCGGGGCATCTCAGGGTGACGGACAAGACTGTGCGGTTGGCCGAGGATATCGGCCTCGGGATAGGCCGCCATGCGGCAGAAGACATCGTTGGCATATGTGATGCGACCCTGCAGGTCGGTCTTTGACACGATGATCTCGTCATCGCGGAATGTTCGCTCCACTCCATTGGGCGACACATGTGCGAGAGCCATTGCTTCCTCCTCGATGGAGGGATCCCCTCCGACGGATCTATCGACTCACCGCCGATCGAACTGAGGAGAAAGGCTTGAGGCAACTGCTCCCAAAGCCCGCGAAGGGGTGTGGACGAAGCAGGCGATCAGGCGAGAACACCAGACGTCGCAAGCAGGATCCACAGCGATGCCGGGATGCCGAGGTCGCTGATGAGGATCAGCGTGTTGCCCGGAGCAAGGTTGCGGCTACGGATGATCTCGATGACGTGGTTGACAGCTGCTCCACCGAGAAAGGCCGTTCCCGCGATAGTGGCAATGACCCAGGCATCGGATTGCATCATCGAGGCCGTGATGGCTGCTGCGCCAATGGCCAGGTTCGCGAACCCGACCTCTTTCTGGAAGCCATTGGATACCCAGCCGATGGATGCAGCGACCTGCTTGCTCATGAACACATGCATGACGAACCCGCCGATCCCGCCCCAGCCCAGGGCAAGGAACAGGATCCACCGAATTGCGGTGATCGAGAAGGTATCCGTCGGCTCAGCGCCCCAGGGTGCAAGCCCCGTCAGTGCGAAGACCCAGGACAGTGCAAGCAGGAATGGGACCGACAGGACGCCGAGGATCTTCACATTCGCAATCTAGCGTCGCGCTTGTACGGAATCGGAGATTGATGCGGTGGAGTCCTCGCGCCGTTCCATGCCTGGCCGTGCCTGGCGGTGCGAAACAGGTAAGGAGGGACATCGTGCAGCCGATGAGATCGTGACGGCACCGACGGATCGGTGGCCTCGGCATTTGCCGTGACCGTCTCCACGGAGGGAGACCCTTGTGTCTGCTCAATTGGCCGTTGTGCGATCCCTCCTTCTGGGATTCGTGATCGCAACCGCCGTACTTGTGGTGCTTGTGGTCGTCTCGAAGTTGCGTCGGGATCGCGCCGAGCAGTCCAGCGGCCGCAGCAAGGCCAGGATCCTGCAGGCGTGGCAGTCCAATGACTACCCGGAGATGCTGGCCACCTGCCGGCGGGCGGCGCGCGGGTCGGTGCAGCGGCAATCCGATTACCTCATGTGCTGCATTGCTGCGGATCCAGCGCTGTGGTGGACAGCTGCCAGTCAGGCCCGATTGCTCCAGGCGGCCCAAGAGTCAGGGCTGCGCAATCGACTTGAGAGGCAACTGCATTCGCGGCGTGCCGTGCGTCGTGGACTGGCAGCGGCGATAGGCGGCTACGCAGGCACAGCACTTGCACCCAGCCAGATAGCCCAGCTGTTCGCGGACCAGGACTCCACAGTGCGCACCGCCGCAGCAGCGGCACTCGAGCATCTGGGCACGCCTGAGGCTGCGCGGGAGCTCATCCGAGGATTGGCCGAGGAACGGCTGCCCGCCCCTCGGTTGATCGAGCGGCTTGGGCATGGATGGGCCGTGCCATCGCTGCTGTACTTCCTGAATGGCGCCAGCGACACCCTGGTCTGCGGATTGCTGCGAGCCCTGGGCCTTGCTGAGGATCCACGCTGCATAGCGGAGCTGCGCAGGCTGGCTTCCACCACGGGCAATGACGAAGTGCGGATCCAGGCCATTCGAGCGATCGGTCGCTGCAGCCGTCACGCATCTCATCCGGTGCGCAAGGAGATCGAGCAATTCGCTCGTCGGCAGCTCACCGATTCCAATGCGGTCATCCGCAGCAGTGCAATTCAGGTATTGGCCAAGGCCGGTTTCGCTGAGGACATCCCCATTATCAGTGCTTGTGCGTATGACCCCGACTGGTTCGTCCGTCGCGATGCTGCCCGAGCACTCGCGTCATTCGGCGAAGCGGGTCGCGAGGAGCTGCGTGTCATTGCCTTGGGTGATGACGAGTATGCGGCCCACCGTGCAACTCAGCAGCTCGCTCTCGAAAGCCTCAATGCCGTGAGCAGACCGGCATGAATCCCGACTCGGCATTGGCCATCGGGCGATCCTTCTTCATGTGGTTCGACCCGGCACTGCTCGTCTACCTGCTGAGCCTGAACCTGATCTACTGCATCCTGATGATCTCAGGATGGCAGCTCATCTATCGATACGTGTCCATGCGCGCCCTGCGTGACTACCGATATGTGGGACAGTCCGAGATGTCGATGCCGGTGAGCATCCTGGTTCCCGCCTACAACGAGGAACCCATCATCGCTGACTCGATTCGTTCGCTTCGCAATTCGCAATTCAGCCAACTCGAAATCGTGGTGGTCAACGACGGCTCCAAGGACGGCACGCTGGAGCGTCTCAAGGAGGAATTCGCGCTTGTTCCCATCGATGTGGTGCCGCGATCTGGGCTGCCGACTCAACCGGTGACCCAGGTGTATCTGTCGTCTCGTGACCAGCGGATAGTGGTGGTCGACAAGGTCAATGGCGGCAAGGCAGACTCATTGAACACCGGGCTCAACTATGCCCAGTACCCGCTTGTCTGCGCGATAGATGCGGACACCATCCTCGATCCTGGCGCACTTTCGAGGCTCGTCTGGGAGTTCCAGTCCGATCCCGACACTGTCGCGACGGGAGGCATTGTTCGTGTGGTCAATGGCAGCCGCGTTCGCGCAGGCCAGATCGAGCGGATTCAGACCCCCAGCACGCTCCTGGGAAATATCCAGATCCTGGAATACCTGCGGGCCTTCCTCGGAGGACGCATCGGCTGGTCTCGGTGGAATCTTCTCCTGGTCATCTCAGGCGCCTTCGGACTGTTCCGACGTGATGTCCTCATCGAGGCCGGGGGATACGACGTCAACACGATCACCGAGGACGCCGAGCTCATCGTGCGCATCAGGCGCCTGCGGGCCGATCAAGGCAAGCCGTGCCGCATCTCGTTCTTCCCGGATCCCATCTGCTGGACTGAGGCCCCCACCAGCGCCAAGCAGCTCGTGAGTCAACGTGATCGCTGGCAGCGTGGCCTGGGGGAGCTGCTGATAACGCACCGGGCAATGCTCTTCAATCCGAAGTACGGACGCATCGGACTCATCGCCATTCCCTATTACTGGCTCTTCGAACTGCTGGAGCCGGTGGTGACGGTCGTCGGGCTTGCACTCGTCACCGTGGGCCTGTTCCTGGGCATGGTGAACCCCGTCAGCTACGCACTCATGGTTGGTCTTGCGACTGCCTTCGGACTGCTCCTGAGCCTCACCGTGATCCTGCTCGAGGAGCGCGCATATCGCCGCTATCCCAACTGGCGCGATCTGAGTCGCCTAGGAGTCGCGGCGATCCTCGAGAACTTCGGCTATCGCCAATGGCAGGCTCTCATTCGCATGCGGGCACTGTGGCGCATCCGTGGCAAGGCCCATCACTGGGGCGAGATGACTCGCACGGGCTTCTCGGAAGCCTCCGTGACAGGTTGACCCCGAAGCCATCCCTCCACCAGCGGCGCAGAAAGGCAGAGCAATGTTCGTTCATCAGCAGCACCTGGCCGGAATGCGCGGACTGCTGCGCGGCCACCAGTCAATTGATCCGCCGCAGGAGGTCGTGAGCGCTGTCACCGCATTGGCGACGGGAAACACGGTGACGCATGTCCTGTGCACCTCGAGCTCAGGCGAGGTGCACACCACGTGGACGGTGGTCGGCCTCCTGGCATCAGGACATCTCATGCACGTTGCCGCGACTGCCGATATTCCCGGCTGGCACGCGCACACCGGCAGTTCGGCAGGACAGCTCGACATCAAGATCGAGGCCACCTGCCATGTGATCGGAGACGTGACGTCCATCCGACTGACCCACGTGCAGGCAATTCCCACCAGTGCGAGCGACGAGTGGACTGCGATCAATACGCGATGGCGAGTTCACTTCAATGATGGGGACGCCTTCAGCATTCCGGCGAACAGGTATCCGACGGATGAGGAATTGACGGCCGCCGAGGCAATCATTGCTGCACTCATCGGAGTGGCACCCGTGGCGCCAACTCCCTCAGTCTCGTAGGGAGTCTTGACGACGGTGCTCTCCCAGGCTCATCCCCGGGAAACCTCGAGATTGCCGACTGACACCGCGACGACCAGGTCGATGGTTGGAACCCCCGGGACTACCACGCCTGGAACCTGCTCGCTCACCGTTGCGCGGGGTCCACTCTGCTCAGGCAAGCCATCGACTGCGACGCGACCAAGGCCGACGGTGGCATGGACACGGATGCTCTCGCCGACTGGAGCGATCACTTTGAGCTGACCGAAGCCGACAGTCGAGCGCACCCGGTAGGGCGAGCCGGAAGGTGGGAGGTGGAGGCTGCGCAGGTCCAGAGTGGCTGCTCCTGCATCAAAGCGGAACTGGTGCGCGATCTGACCGACGGAGGTTGGAGTCCACGTTCGCAGACCGACATGGGTCCCCAACCGAAGGCCCGTAGGGCCTTTCGTCACCAGGACCGCGCCAACGACCAGCAGCAGGGCGAAGGCGAAGAGCAACCGAGCGCGGCGCATCAGCAAGCGCAGGAACAAGGCCGTGACGAGTATGCCGACTGCGACGGCGATAGCAATGGAGGGGCTCAGATGCGCCATGGGCCCACCCGTCGCCAGGCGAGCATCCACACCGGCCCGGGGATCTGGCCGGTCCTGTACCGCGAGGGTGAATCCACCACCTTGTTCACATTCCTGCCGTGACTGGTGCACCGGAGCTGCCGAACGCGATTCTTCATTCGCTGTCTGGATGTCATCGGCAGCCTGGGAGCAAAGCGGAGAAGAACGCTCGGTCCAATGCTCGATGTTCCGGCTCCGTGGCCGCACCTGACTCGCGTGCTGAGAATCCCTCAGCCCCGAACCTGCTCCGCCGATGGAGGGGTGCAACCAGAACAGGCCGGTCGCCAGGTCCGCCGTACCACGTCAGAGAGGGAGTGAGCCCGTGAGCGCAATGGAACCCCCCTTCACCGACGGCCTGGATGAGATCGCCCAGGAGTTCCTCATCGAGAGCTACGAGAACCTGGACGAACTGGATCGTGCACTGGTTGCGTTGGAGCGGGAACCGGGCTCACGCGACCTGCTTGCCTCGGTGTTTCGCACCATCCACACGATCAAGGGCACGAGTGGCTTCCTGGCGTTCAATCGTCTCGAGACCGTCACGCATGTCGGTGAGAATGTCCTCAGTCGCCTGCGAGACGGCCAGCTCGAACTCACACCGGCGATTGCCGGCTGCCTGCTGCAGATGGTCGATGTCGTGCGTGCACTGCTGGCCAGTATCGAGCGAACGGGTGTCGAGGACGCGATCGACACGACCGCTGTCGAGGCGGCCCTTGCTGCATGCCTGCTGCCGCCTGCGGCGCCCGTGCCCACGCCGTCATCGAACGACCCCCAGGCGATAGGCGCGGTTGCGGAAGTGATTGAAGAACTTGCTGTACCCGAAGCTGTCTCGACAATCGTTGAGCCGACCCAGGCGCAGCCTGCATCGGGTGAGCCTGAGGTCCATGCTGAGTCGGTCCCGATGCTTGAGACCATGCCTGCAGTCGAGGTCACTCCGGTAGCCGAGGACGAGGGAACAGGAAAGCGCAGCGCAGCGGACAGCACCATTCGCGTTGATGTCGGCCTTCTGGATCAGCTCATGCGCATGGTCGGCGAACTCGTCCTGACCAGGAATCAAGTGGTGCAGTACGTGGGATCGCTGCAGCATGCAGACCTGCATCGCGCTTCGCAGCGGCTGAACCTGATCGCCACCGAGCTGCAAGAAGGAGTCATGAAGACTCGCATGCAGCCCATCGAGCAAGTCTGGGCGAAGCTTCCGCGCATCGTGCGAGACCTCGGCACGCAATGCGGCAAGCAGGTCCGCCTCGTCATGGAGGGTCGCGAGACCGAACTCGACCGCACTCTGCTCGAAGCGGTCAAGGATCCATTGACCCACCTCGTTCGCAATGCAATCGACCATGGCCTGGAGTCGCCCGCAGCCCGGGTGGCAGCAGGCAAGCCAGCAGAGGGAACCCTCGCCCTGCGGGCCTATCACGAAGGCGGACAGGTCGTCGTGGAGGTCACGGACGACGGCGCGGGGATCAACGGCGACAAGGTGCGGGCGAAGGCGCTCGAGCGCGGCATTGTCACGGTGGACCAGTTGGCGAAGATGACCCAGCGGGAGATCCACGACCTCATCTTCCGTCCTGGGTTCTCCACCGCCGACGCAGTCACGAACGTTTCCGGGCGCGGGGTGGGCATGGATGTGGTGCGCACCAACATCGAGAAGATCGGCGGAGCCGTCGATGTCACGAGCGAACTCGGCAGCGGTACCACGGTTCGCGTCCGCATCCCACTGACTCTGGCGATCATTCCCGCACTCGTAGTCGGTCAGGCTGAGGCACGGTATGCGATTCCCCAGGCCAATCTGCTCGAACTCGTTCGTCTTGAGGGTGAGGCGATGACGACGGGCATCGAATATGTCGCTGGTGCGCCGGTGTATCGCCTGCGCGGCAAGCTCCTACCCCTCGTGTTCCTGGCTGATCAGCTCAAGCTCGAGCAGACGGGGGAGCACGAGGCGTTGAACATCGTCGTTCTCGCTGCAGATGGCACCCACTTCGGTCTTGTCGTCGAGGAGATCAGTGACACGCAGGAGATCGTGGTGCGGCCGTTGTCGCGCCAGATCAAGCATGTCGATGTCTTCGCCGGTGCAACGATCACGGGCGATGGCAAGGTCGCGCTCATCCTTGACGTCTCCGGGATCGCCCGTCGGGCTATTACTCACGCCGGAGGAGCGACTGCAGCAGTCACTCGTGATCGTCAGCAGCGCGACGAGGATGCTCGAGCGGGCAGCACGGCGCAGCGACTGCTCGTGTGCGAGGTGGGTGACGAGCGCAGGCTGGCACTGCCCATGGAGGATGTGGCCCGGCTTGAGGAGTTCGCAGTGAGTGCGATCGAGCATGCAGGCGACTCCAAGGTCATCCAGTATCGAGGCGATCTGCTGCGACTGGTCGACGTTGGCAAGGTGCTCGGCTTTGCGGCACCCAAGCACGATTCGTTGGACATGTTCTCGGTCGTAGTGCACCGCCATCTCGATGAGGCACCCGTTGGACTCGTCGTCGACCGCATCCTGGATGTCGTCGAGGAGGAATTCACGTGCAGTGACGTAGGCAGTCGCATCGGGCTACGCGGATCTGCGGTCCTGCAAACCAGGGTTACTGACATCGTCGACATTCCCGCTCTCGTGCTTGCAGCAGCTGGAGGACATCATGGCTGATCGCCAGTTGTGCACCTTCTACGTGGATGATCTCTATCTCGGCGTTGATGTGATGGAGGTCCAGGAGGTCATTCGATACCAGGAGATGACGGCAGTTCCACTCGCGCCGAACGTGGTCCGCGGCCTCATCAATCTGCGCGGACAGATCGTCACTGCACTCGACCTGCGCACCATGCTCGGCCTTGGCCCGCGGCCAGTTGACGATCTTCCCGCAAATGTCGTCGTGGGTTCGGGAGGAGACGAGGCGGTCAGCCTGCTGGTCGACCAGATCGGCGATGTCGTCGACACCATCGAGGACGACTTCGAACCCGTACCCCCGACCCTCTCCGGTCCAGCACGCGAATTCGTGCTCGGCGCCTACAAATTGAGCGACCGGTTGCTTCTCGTACTCGACACCCGTCGTGTGCACAGCATCGACCGACTCGTCGAAGCCAACGCCTGAACGACCACTCACGCACTCGCTCGACGCCTAACAACTTCCGGCTACGCCGGTGGAAAACGAAGGAGACCGACATGACCATCGCCCCTGAGCAGAACGGCAGCATCGTTCTTCAGCAAAGCGTGCCCAGCGCTTCTGGCCTGCCGACGCGTACGAGTCGCTCCTCGCGACCCAAGGTCGAGCCGCAGTCAGTCGACCTGGCGGGGCTGCGATCGATCTTCGAGGACGCTCCCATCCGAATGATGCTCTGCGATCGCAACCTGATCATCCGCCATGTGAACAAGGCGTCGATGGAGGGCCTGGCGGCGCTCATCGAGCATCTCCCCGTCGGTCTTGACAAGATCGTCGGCTCGGACATCAGCATCTTCCACAAGAACCCGAGCTATCAGCACGGCATCCTGGCGAGTGCCGAGAACCTTCCTCGTCGGGTGGAGATCAATGTCGGACCGGAGATCCTGGACCTGACGGTCAATGCCCTCTTCGACGACCGTGGCTCGTATGTCGGCGCTATGGCCTCATGGGAGAACATCACCAAGCGCATCCAGATGGAGAAGCAGCGAGAGGAGGCCGAGGTCGACAGCCGTGCGACGAGCCGGGTCCTGCAGGATCTGTCGGCAGCCACGACCGCTGAAGAGGTATGCCGTGTAGCACTCGACACCGTGCGTGACGCCTTCGACTGGGCCTATGGCTCGTACTGGCAGATCAGCGATGCAGACGGACTGCTGCACTTCCAATCGGAGTCAGGAGACGCCGGTGAAGAGTTCCGCAGCGTCACCATGAGCGCGACCTTCGCCGAAGGGGTCGGCCTGTCCGGACGGGCATGGAAAAGCCGTGAGCTCTTCTCCACCCAGGACATCGGCGAGATGACCGACTGCCTGCGTGCGCCCGTTGCGCAGCGTGCTGGCGTGAAGTCGGGCGTGTGCTTCCCGATCATCGTGCAGGGCCAGGTGGTCGGCACCATGGACTTCTTCACAACAGAGACACTCGAGCTCAGCTCGCAGCGACTTGAGGTCTTGCGCAACGTGGGCCGTCTGGTGTCTCAGTCTATCGAGCGCATCAAGGTCGAGGCTGATATCGCCATTCAGACCGAGGCCGAGCTTGTCGCCAAGGTCGACCAGATGCTGAGTGTCGTGAGTGCAGCAGCGGGCGGCGATCTGACCAACGAAGTCACTGTCCACGGAGACGACGAGATCGGTCGGATGGGCGAGGGCCTCAATGGCTTCTTCGCGACATTGCGTGCGAGCATGGGCGAGATCGCCCAGACTGCCCAGGCCCTTGCAGCCGCAGCAGAGGAACTCTCAGCCGTCAGTGAGCAGATGATCGGCAATGCAGCCGAGACCTCGACTCAGGCGGGTTCAGCGACGGGAACATCGAACGACGTGTCAGCCAATATCCAGTCGGTGGCAACTGCCGCTGAGGAGATGACAGCGAGCATCTCCGAGATCGCCCGCAATGCAACTGCCGCCGCGCAAGTGGCTCAGCAGGCAGTGGAGGGTGCCGCTT
>JBAYUM010000035.1:0-13722 GCA_041675125.1 Candidatus Nanopelagicales bacterium | reverse complement strand
CGTCATCGAAGGTCTGCAGTTTCCAGATCGGCAGGTGCTGCTTGATCTCCTCCACCAGGGTCGCGCAGGCTTCGAAGGCCTCTCGGCGATGCGCCGCTCCCACGACGACGGCAAGAGCGGTGTCACCGATTCCCAGCTGCCCGACTCGGTGCATCACGGCGATCCTCGTTCCCGGAAATCGCACGGTCACATTGACTGCCAGTTCGCCGAGGATCCCAGCTGCCGACGGATGGGCTTCGTATTCCAAGGCAGTCACCAATCGACCGTGATCGTGGTCGCGTACGCAGCCGATGAAATTGACCATGGCACCGATCTGGCTCGTCAGCACCGAGGTCTCCAGATCAGCCACGTCGATGGGATCGATGACAACAGCCACATGTACCAAGGAGCCGCTGGCTGACAGGCGTTCGCCACTCATCGAGGCAGCCCCGCGCTCGGTCTCCAAGGAAGGAGTGACTGTCGTGGGATGCTCATGCCGTGCAACCTCAGGTTTCCGATGTTGAGTGGTCGATCATCATTCTCGCTGGTGGAAAGGCCAGTCGTATGGGCGGGCAGGACAAGGCTGCAGTGACCATTCACGGCACACCCGCCCTCGACAGGGTGCTGCACGACGTGCCCGAGGGCGTCGAGGTCATCGTCGTCGGTCCGGCACGCACCACCTCCCGCCCGGTGGTCTTCTGCGTGGAGGAGCCCCGTTTCGCCGGGCCTGTTGCCGCCTTGGGGGCTGCTGTCGCCCATGTGCGAACCCCGCTTGTCGCTGTGCTGGGCGTCGACCAGCCGCGAGCCGCCCAACTCGCAAGTCAACTCGTTCGCGAGATCCCCAGCAGCGCGGCCGCGGGTGTGATTCCGGTTGATACTGACGGACGACGTCAACCCTTGGGGATGATCCTGCGCGTTGCTGATCTGCGATTGGCCTTGCAGCGCCTGGGAGCCATCGAGGGTCGATCCTTTCGCGAGCTGACCGCCGAGCTGCACCTGGCAGAGCGTGTGCTCAGCAGCCAGGAGAGCGCACTGCTGCGCGATTTCGACACCTGGGCCGATGTGCGCAGCATGAATGCCAGCGTGGGCAACGAGGTAGCGTGGGATCAGGGAACAGGACTTGGCGGCCCGCAAGCGAATGGAGTTCACGTGAGTCTCGAGCGATGGGTCAACGAGCTTCGGACCGAACTCGGCATCGAGGACGAAATCGATATCGATGCGATCCTGGATCTGGCTCGTGTTGCCGCGCACGGAGTCCAACGACCTGCTGCACCTCTCACCGCCTATCTGCTCGGTATCGCTGTTGCCCGAGGAGTCGACTTCGGCCTGGCAGTCTCGGCCATAGAGCTCAGCGCCAGCACCTGGGTGAAATCCGGCGACGAGCCGGCCTCGTAGCCTGCACCGATGAGTGCCATGCCCCATTGGCACAGTCAGGTTGCTGGATGGATTCCACATTTGGCCAGAGCCAAGCACACCCGACCTGACAGGCACATTTCGTCAACCTGACAGCGCCCCATTTGCCGAGGTGCGTCCGATTTCTCCCCTTCGTTACACGGGGAAATGAACCGGGAACACGATGCTCATAGCGTTCGCGACACCACAGATCCGCAGCGGACAAGGAGCAGCACATGACGAGCGAGTCGCAAGCAGTCATCGAAAACGAAGGAATCGGAACCCTAGGCCGATCCGAGGACGAGATCCTGGAGCGCACTTCTGGGCGGTGGGTGCATCGTTGGGAACCAGAGGACGCCACGTTCTGGCAGTCCGTCGGTGCTCGCGTCGCCAAGCGCAATCTGAAGTTCTCGATCTATGCAGAGTTCCTTGGATTCTCCGTGTGGCTCCTGTGGAGCATCATCGCAGTCAAGCTCAATGACGTCGGCTTCAACTTCAGTGCCGATCAGCTGTTCTGGCTGGTAGCGGTGCCGAGCCTGGTCGGATCCGTGCTGCGCCTGCCCTACACGTTCGCAGTACCGAAGTTCGGCGGGCGCAACTGGACGATCATCTCCGCACTGTTGCTGGTTGTCCCCACGATCGGACTTGCCTGGGCCGTGTCGCACCCGGCGACCCCGTTCTGGGCAATGCTGCTGATCGCAGCTACCGCGGGTTTCGGCGGCGGCAACTTCGCCTCGTCGATGGCGAATATCTCCTTCTTCTACCCCGAGCGCGAGAAGGGCTGGGCCCTGGGCCTCAATGCCGCAGGCGGAAATATCGGAGTTGCGTTCGTGCAGGCGCCATTCATCATCTCAGCGCTCGTCGTCGTCGGCGGTGGCCTGACCCTGGCCCGTGCCGGTTGGATCTGGCTGCCGTTCATCGCGCTCTCGGCCTTCCTGGCCTGGAAGTTCATGGACAACCTCGCCGATGCCAAGGCTGACTTCACGTCGAGTGCAGCAGCAGCCAAGCGTTCCACGACGTGGGTGATGTCCTTCCTGTACATCGGGACCTTCGGATCGTTCATCGGCTTCGCCGCAGCCTTCCCGCTGCTCATCAAGACCCAGTTCCCGACGGTCTCGGCACTGACCTTCGCCTTTCTCGGTGCACTGGTCGGGTCACTCATGCGCCCCTTCGGCGGCAAGCTGGCTGATCGGTTCAGCGGGGCCAATGTGACCATCGTGTCGTTCCTCGTGATGACCGTGGGCGTGTTCGGGGCCGTCTGGTCGATCTCGCTCAAGAGCTTCCCAGTCTTCCTGGCCGCCTTCATCCTGCTGTTCGCCAGCACCGGCGTCGCCAATGGATCGACCTACCGGATGATCCCGGCGATCTTCCAGGCCCGGGCGCTCATCTCCGGAATGGCAGCAGCGCAGGCTCGGCGCGAGGCTGCCGCAGCCATCGGCATCATCTCTGCCGTTGGCGCCTTCGGCGGCTTCCTGGTGCCTCGCACCTTCGCCTGGTCCACCGGCGCCTACGGCTCCATGGTCCCGGCGTTCCTGGTGTACGCCGGCCTGTACCTCGTGATGGTCGCGGTCACGTGGGCCGTCTACAAGCGTCCAGGTGCGCTGCTCGCCGAGGCGCACGTGTGACGATTCAAGAGACGCTGCCAGTCCCGGGGAAGTCCCGGGCTGGCAGCGTGCCCACGCACTGTCCCTATTGCGCACTGCAGTGCGCGATGTCCCTCACCCCCACGATGGGTGCGGTCACGCCAGCCACTGTCGTCGGCCGCGAGTTCCCCACCAATCGCGGGGCGTTGTGCCAGAAGGGCTGGACTGCAGCCGATCTTCTCGAGCATCCGTCCCGACTGACCTCACCATTGGTCAGGGAGGTTCGTGGAGACCGCACCTCACGATTCGTGCCGGCCTCATGGCAGACCGCCCTCGATGAGATCGCAGAAGGACTGCTTCGCACCCAGCAGCAGCACGGACGAGATGCAGTCGCGGTCTTCGGCGGCGGCGGGCTGACCAACGAGAAGGCCTATGCACTGGGCAAGTTCGCTCGAGTGGCCCTGGGCACTTCGCAGATCGACTACAACGGGCGGTTCTGCATGTCGTCGGCGGCCGCTGCATCGAATGCGGCACTCGGCCTGGACCGTGGCATGCCCTTCCCACTCACTGATGTGCAGGGTGCCGGAACGGTTGTGCTGGTCGGCAGCAACATCGCCGAGACGATGCCACCGGCCCTGCAGCACTTCGAGATCATGCGCGCCGCCGGTGGTCGTCTCATCGTCATCGACCCTCGCGTCACTCGCACCGCGCTCAATGCCGACCTGCATCTGCAGCCGGTTCCCGGAACCGACATGGCCCTGGCCCTGGGTCTGCTGCACATCATCTGCGCACAAGGCGCCGTGGATGAGGAGTTCATCGCATCACGAACTGCTGGATATGCGCAGGTGCGTGCAGCAGCGCAGGCCTATCGACCCGATCATGTGGAGCGCCTCACCGGCGTACCGAGCTCCCTGCTGCACCGGGCAGCGACGTGGATGGCCGAGCAGTCGCCGCATCGCCACGGCCGCGGCACCATGATCCTGACCGGCCGCGGCGGCGAGCAGCATGCCAATGGCACCAGCACCGTTCATGCCTTCATCAATATCGCCTTGGCCCTGGGCCTGCCCGGCGGCCGCAATTCCGGCTACGGCTGCCTCACCGGCCAGGGCAATGGGCAGGGGGGCCGGGAGCACGGGCAGAAGGCCGATCAACTGCCCGGGTACCGGATGATCACCGATCCCGCAGCTCGGGCGCATGTGGCGAAGGTATGGGGGATCGATCCCGAGGATCTTCCCGGTCCGGGCCGCTCGGCCTTCGAGCTGCTGGATGCCCTCGGCCAGCGCGGAGGTCCGCGAGCCATGCTGCTCATGGGCTCGAACCCAGTGGTGTCATCGCCCTCGGCTGCCCGCATCAGCGATCGAATCGCCAGCCTGGACTTCCTCTACGTGGCGGATTTCTTCCTGTCCGAGACCGCGGCACTGGCCGATGTCGTGCTCCCGGTGACGCAGTGGGCCGAGGAGACCGGGACCATGACCAATCTCGAAGGACGGGTGCTCCTGCGCCAGCAGGCGATGGTTCCGCCGCCCGGAGTGCGATCCGATCTGGAGGTTCTGAGCGGACTGGCCGCACGACTGGGGCAGGGGCAGCGTTTCCCTGCACATGCCTTCCCCAGCGACCCACAGCAGGTATTCGACGAGCTTCGACGAGCCAGTGAGGGCGGGCGGGCTGACTACTCATCCATCACCTACGCACGCATCCAGGACGAGGGCGGGGTGATCTGGGGAGGGGAGCGGATGTTCGTCGATTCCTTCCCCACAGCAGATGGTCGGGCCCGATTCGTGCCCACGGTCTTCACCGGCGTGACTGAGCCGACTGACTCGCACTACCCGCTGACGCTCACGACCGGACGGATCCTGGCGCAGTACCAGTCGGGAACCCAGACGCGACGCGTGGAATCCCTGGTGCAGGCAGCAGGCCAGCCCTTCGTCGAGCTGCACCCCGATGTGGCAGCCGATCTCGGCATCGGTTCCGAGGATCGAGCCAGGGTGACCACCCGACGCGGTTCAGTCGTCGTCGAGGCGCGTCTGTCCGGCGCCATTCGCGCCGACACGATCTTCATGCCCTTTCACTGGGCAGGGGAAGGGCGGGCGAACACGCTGACCAGCGATGCCCTTGACCCGACCTCGCGGATGCCCGAATTCAAAGCCTGTGCAGCGCGGATTGAACTGGAGGTTGCAAAGTCATGACGCTCAAGCAATTGGTCATCGTCGGTGCCGGCATGGCTGGTACGCGGCTGATGGAGGAGGTCATCGCACGCGACCCCTCAGGCTCCTGGCAGATCACCGTCGTGGGCGATGAGCCCGATGCCCCGTACAACCGGATCCTGCTGTCCGAAGTTCTTGCAGGCAAGCATGAACGCGCCGATCTTGACCTGCTTCCGCCGGGCGGCGTGGGCGGTGAACGGGTGACGCAGATCCTGGGCACCCGGGTGATGACGATCCATCGATCGACCAGCACCGTTCACCTCTCCGATCAGCGGATCCTGAACTACGACGCACTCGTCCTGGCCACGGGGAGCACGCCGATCCTCCCGCCGCTGCCTGGGCTGTACGACGAGGAGGACTGGTCGATCCACCCGCAGTGCTTCGCCTTCCGGACCCTCGAGGACTGCCGGGGAATCATGCAGGCTGCGAGCAACGCGCGTAGGGCAGTGGTCATCGGAGGAGGCCTGCTGGGCCTGGAGGCGGCAAGGGGATTGCTGGGCCAGGGCCTGGACGTGGAGATCGTCCACATGGGCGAGTGGCTCATGGACGCTCAGCTCGACAGCGAGGGCGGCGAGGTGCTCGGCCGAACCCTGGCCTCCATGGGCATCACCACCTACTTGGAGGCCCGTGCGCGCTCGATCGAAGTGACCCGCGACGGTTCGCTCGTCGGGGTCAAGGTGGCCGATGGACACGTGCTGGAATGCGACCTGGTGGTCTTCGCCGCTGGGGTCCGAGCGAACACCCGGCTGGCCAAGGACTGTCGGCTGAGCGTGGAGCGCGGCATCGTGGTCGATGATCGCATGCGGACAGACGACCCGCAGATCCTGGCGATCGGCGACTGCGCCCAGGCCGACGGCAAGGTCCTGGGCCTGGTCGGCCCCGCGTGGGATCAAGCGGCGGTCGTCGCCAGGAACCTCACGGATCCAGATGGCGAGGTGCACTACGAGGGCAGTCGCATCGTCACTCGTCTCAAGGCCAGCGGAATCGAGGTGGCAGCGCTCGGAGAGACACAGCCGATGCCCAAGGACAGCAATGGCGAACTCGAAGTCGTCTCCTTCAGCGACTACGCGCGAGGCATCTACAAGAAGGTCGTCCTGCGCGACGGACGCGTGTGCGGGGGGATCCTTCTCGGCGATGCCGGCACGGTCGGCAATCTGATGCTTGCCATGGATCGCGGCACCAAGGTCCCGCGCAACCGACTGCCACTGCTGTTCGAAGGGCTCACCGCCGGGAGCGAGGTCGATGCCTCGGCCGCACCAGACTATGCGGTGCTGTGCCACTGCAACAACGTCACCCACGGCCAGGTACGCGACGCAATCACCAGTGGGGCATGCCAGGTGTCAGAAATCGCGCATCAGACGCGAGCGACCACTGGCTGCGGCACTTGCAGACGTTCCGTTGAAGAGCTCATTGCATGTCACGATCTGGAGAGGAAGCCCGCATGAATCACGTCACTGTCCCATTCGCGGCCGATCAGTTCATCGGATCGGATGCCATTCGGGTCGTCGTCATCGGACACGGCATGGTTGCGCAGCGCTTCCTGGAGCACCTTGAGCTCGACAGCACCCGTGTCATTGTCGACGTGCTCTGCGAGGAGCCTCGTGCCGCCTATGACCGAGTCGGCCTGTCCGGCTACTTCGTCCATGGCGATGAGGCGAGCATGAGCCTGGTACCGGACGGGTTCTTCGCTGCCGAGAACGTGCAGTTGCACCTGGCCGAGTCGGCAACCCATGTTGACCGGGAGCGCAGAACAGTGCAGACCGACCGGGACCGGTGCCTCAACTACGACGTGCTCATCCTGGCGATGGGCTCTGAGCCCTTCGTCCCGCCACTTCCCGGCATCGATTCGCCGGGCGTGTTCGTCTACCGCACCCTGGACGACCTCGATCTCATTCGGGAGCGTGCAGCGGTGTCCACCACCGGCATCGTCGTCGGCGGAGGGCTGCTGGGCCTCGAGGCAGCCAATGCCGTGCAGAGCCTGGGCCTGGAAGCCCACGTCATCGAGATGGCTCCGCGCCTGATGCCGGCACAACTGGATCTCGGTGGCGCAACAGTGCTGCGTCGGCGCATCGAGGAGCTCGGCATCGCAGTGCATGTCGAGACCAGCACCCGGCGGATCCTCGCAACCGACGAGCTGGGGGTGGTCGGCATCGCGGTGCAAGGCGACGCGGACGAGTTCACCATCGACGCGCAGCTCGTCGTCGTCTCGGCCGGGATTCGGCCGCGCGATGCCCTCGCCCGCGAGGCGCAGTTGGAGATCGGCGAACGCGGGGGAGTCGTCGTCGACCAGTGGTGCCGGACATCAGACGCGAATATCTTCGCGATCGGCGAGGTCGCCTGCGCCGTCGGCAAGACCTGGGGCCTGGTGGCGCCTGGCTACCAGATGGCCCAGGTGGCTGCTGCGCAGGTGCGAGCGCTTGCCAGCGGGGCTGAGATCGAGGCAGGCGCTGGCTTCGTGGGCGCTGACATGTCGACGAAGCTCAAGCTGCTCGGGGTCGACGTGGCGAGCATCGGCGATGCCCACGCAGTCCAGGCCGGAGCACTGGAACTGACCTGGAACGACCCCGTCACGCACGTGTACAAGAAGGTGGTCGTCAGTGACGATGGCCTTCGAGTCCTCGGTGCAGTTCTCGTCGGCGATGCAGCGGCGTATGACACCCTGCGCCCGATGGCAGCAGCGCAGGCAGAGCTTCCTGGATCCGTTGAGGCGCTGATCTTCCCGCAGAGCGGTGCTGTCAGCATCGGCCCCGACTCACTGCCTGACTCGGCAGTCATCTGCTCCTGCAACAACGTGAGCAAGGGAGAGATCACCGGAGCGGTCGTCGAGCAGCAGGCGTGCGACGTCGCAGCGATCAAGGCATGCACCCGAGCAGGAACCAGCTGCGGCTCATGCGTCCCGATCATCCAGACATTGGTGCATGCCACTCTCGAGCGCCAGGGCGTCACGGTTGATCGTTCACTGTGCGAGCACTTCTCGTACACCCGACGCGAGCTCTTCGACATCATCCGCGTGCGCCAGCTCACGACCTTCTCGCAGATCGTCGCCGAGGTGGGCCAGGGACGCGGATGCGACATCTGCAAGCCCGTCGTGGCATCGATCCTGAGCACTCAGGCGCCCGCCCACGTGCTCGATGGCGAGAATGCGGCGCTCCAGGACACCAATGACCATGTGATGGCCAATCTGCAGCGCAATGGGACCTACTCGGTCGTGCCCCGCCTGCCAGGGGGCGAGGTGACTCCCGAGGGACTCATCGCCATCGGCGAGATCGCACGCGATTTCGGGCTCTACACCAAGGTGACCGGCGGCCAGCGCATCGACATGTTCGGAGCGCGACTGGATGAGCTGCCCGAGATCTGGCGGCGCCTGGTGGCCCATGGCTTCGAGAGCGGTCATGCCTATGGCAAGAGCCTTCGCACCGTGAAGTCATGCGTCGGCTCCGACTGGTGCCGCTTCGGCGTCCAGGACTCGGTCGGTCTGGCCGTCGAGCTCGAGCTGCGCTATCGGGGGCTCCGTGCCCCGCACAAGTTCAAGTCCGCAGTGAGCGGCTGCGCACGTGAGTGCGCGGAGGCCCAGAGCAAGGACTTCGGCGTCATCGCCACCGACAAGGGCTGGAACCTGTACGTCGGGGGCAATGGAGGAATGCGACCACGGCATGCCGATCTGCTGGCCTCCGACCTCGATACGGCGACGCTCATTCGCTATATCGACCGCTACCTCATGTACTACATCCGCACTGCCGAGCGCCTGCAGCGCACCTCGGTCTGGCTGGAGTCCCTGGCCTCTGCCCAAGAGAGCGGCTTGGAGCACCTTCAGCGCGTGATCATCGAGGATGCACTCGACCTGGGGGTCGAGCTGGAGGCCGATATGGCCAGGCATGTGCTCAGCTACGCCGATGAATGGGCCGCGACCCTGGAGGATCCGGACAAGTTGGCGCGCTTCAGGTCCTTCGTCAACACGACCGATGAGGTCGATCCCCTCATCCAGTTCATTCCCAACCGCGCCCAGCACCGCCCGGCGCCGGCCAGCGTGCTGGAGCCATTGCCGGATCCTTCCGAGGAGCCAGCGGCCGCGGCCTTCACAGCAGATGAGATTCCGGAGTTCGAACTCGTTGAAGAGGGAGCGATGTCATGACCTGGGAGCGCGTCTGTGAGCTGGATGAGATCGTGCCGGAGCGAGGAGCTGCCTGCCTGGTTGACGGAGAGCAGGTGGCCCTGTTCCGGCTCGCCGGCGACGAGGTGGCCGCGGTGGGGAATCTTGACCCCTTCTCACACGCTAACGTGATCAGTAGGGGAATCGTGGGCACGGCGAAGGGACGGTGGTTCGTGGCAAGTCCGATGTACAAGAATCGCTTCGACCTGCTGACCGGTCGGTGCCACGAGGACGACGCCGTCAGTCTGCGGGTCTTCTCGACGCGCGTGCAGGACGGCGCGGTGTATGTGGCAGTTGCCAAGGAGTGACATTGGAACCATCGGGCCCGCTGGCGGGCTACCGGATCGGCGTCACCGCCGAGCGGCGCAAGGACGAGATCGCAGCAGTACTGACGCGGCGCGGTGCAGCACTGACCATTGGGCCAGCCCTGCGGCTCATCCCGCTGGTCGACGACGACATCCTTCGCATGCGCACGCAGGAATGCGTGACACAGCCATGTGATGTCATGATCGTGACGACGGGCATCGGCTTTCGCGGATGGATGGATGCGGCAGATGCCTGGGGCATGGGCAATGCCCTGCGCCGATCGCTGACCGGCAGTCGGATCCTGGCGCGAGGGCCCAAGGCAACAGGAGCGATCCGCTCTGCTGGCCTGCGCGAGGAATGGACCGCTCCGTCGGAGAGCACTGATGAAGTCGTGCGAGCCCTCTTGGAAGAGGGAGTCGAAGGCCTGCGCGTTGGCATCCAGCTGCACGGCCTGCCTATTGTCGAACTCAAGTCAGCCCTGGAGGAAGCAGGCGCCACCGTCGTCGAGATTCCGGTGTACCGCTGGGACTTCCCGGACGACATCGCTCCACTGGATCGACTCATCCGCGAATGTGCGACTGGCGGGCTTGACGCAGTGGTGTTCACCAGCGCACTCGCAGTGGCGGCGCTGCTCTCTCGTGCCACTCAACTGGATCTCCATGCTCAGTTGATCGAGGCCTTTCGGGCTCAGCGCCCCTTGGCCTGCTGCGTGGGCCCGGTGACGGCAGCGGAGTTCGTCCGGGAGGGCGTTCCCGTGATCCTTCCTGAGCGGGCTCGTCTGGGCGACCTGCTGCGCATGGTCAGCGTCGAGGTCCCGGAGCGGATGG
Source organism: Candidatus Nanopelagicales bacterium (assembly GCA_041675125.1). Taxonomy (GTDB): domain Bacteria; phylum Actinomycetota; class Actinomycetes; order S36-B12; family S36-B12; genus UBA11398. The sequence continues at coordinate 3,281 of JBAYUM010000035.1, read as the reverse complement.
ACCAGGTGCTGCAGCTCGGCGAGTACCGCATGACCCTGCGCCGTGACGGCTATCTGCTCGACGACGAGTTCATCGCCGTGCCTGAGACACCCATGGCGATCATGCGCGAACTTGCCCTGCGTCCCGGGGAGCTCGTGTCACGCGCCCGTCTCCTCGAGCTGCTGCCTGAGGCGACCAATGACAACGCCCTGGAGACGGCAATGGCACGACTGCGCACCAAGCTTCCATCACGACAGATGGTGAAGACCATCGTCAAGCGTGGGTATCGACTTGAGCAGCCCTGAGCCACTGGGAAGTGGCGCGCTTCCCGATCGCCTTCCGCTGTTCCTCGACTTGCGCGGGCGCAAGGTCGTAGTGGTCGGCGGGGGCGAGGTGGGCACGCGTCGTGCCCAGAACCTGCTGGAAGCCGGCGCCCGGGTCACGGTCGTCGCGCCCGAGGTCACTGACACCCTGGTCGAGGCTGCCCAGCGCGAGGGCGGGCAGCTGACCTGGCTGGCCCGACCCTTCCAATCCGCCGATCTTGCCCACTGCTGGCTCGTGCACATCGCCACGGGGGATCGCGCAACTGACCTCGTGATTGCGGCAGCGGCAGAAGCGGCAGGCGTGTGGTCCGTCGTGGCCTCGGACCATCTGCAATCGGCCGGCTGGTTCGCTGCGACGACCGAACCAGTCGACGGGGTGCGCGTCGCCGTCAGCGCATCGGGTGACCCCGGACGAGCCATGCAGGTCCGCGATGACATTGCCGAGGGCCTGCGCGACGGAACCCTGCTGGGTCCAAGGCGACGGGTTCGCGGGACTCCGGGTCGCGTCTGGCTGGTGGGTTCAGGCCCCGGGGATCCCGATCTGCTGACTGTGCGCGCTCGACGGGTGCTGCGTCTGGCCGATGTCGTGCTGACCGACCATCTCATCGCGGCGGCCATCCTCAAGTCATTGGCCCCAGGCGTGGAGGTCATCGATGTCGGCAAGCGCCCTGGAGCACATGCGATGCCACAGGAGCAGATCAATGCTCTCGTCATCGAGCATGCTCGCAAGGGCCGATTCGTCGTGCGACTCAAGGGTGGGGACCCCTTCGTCTTCGGTCGAGGGGGAGAGGAGGCACTCGACTGCATCAACGCCGGCATAGCCGTCGAAGTCGTCCCGGGCATCTCCAGCGCCATCGCTGTCCCGGCCTCGGCTGGCATACCGGTGACGCACAGAGGAGTCGCCGACTCCTTCATCGTGGTGTCGGGGCACCTGGGCTGGTCGTCGATCGCCGCACATGTGGGTGCCCCGGATCCGTCCCGAACCATCGTGATCCTCATGGGAATGCGCGCCCTGGGCGACATCGCCCGAGGACTCATGGATACGGGCTACGCCGCCAAGACGCCGACTGCCGTGATCGCCCAGGGATGGACCGGCCAGCAGCACTCAGTGGTGGCGAGCCTGGCCGATGTCGACGATCGAGTCCGAGCCGAAGGTCTCACCGCTCCCGCGATCATCGTGATCGGCGAGGTCGTCGCCCTGCGCGAGCTCCTCGGCGAGGTCGGCTCCGCCTCGGTGACGGCGCAGCACACCCAGGACCCAAGCCGAGCATGAGTCCGACTTCCCTGGCCATTCCTCACTGCCTGAAGGACACCTGCGAGTATGCGTTGCGATGAATCCTGAGTTGAACCCAACCGGCACGGAACATGCCGATCTCCTTGCCTTCGACGCTGCGCACGTCTGGCATCCCTATGCCTGCATGCCAGGCCAGCCCGCACACCTGGTCGCCTCAGCCCAAGGAGTGCTGTTGCAGTTGGCCGACGGACCCGAGGTGATCGACGCGATGTCCTCCTGGTGGGCTGCCATCCACGGGTACGGTCATCCGGCCCTGGATGCAGCGGTAGTCGAGCAGCTGGCCAAGATGAGCCACGTCATGTTCGGCGGGCTGACCCACGAACCAGCAATTCGGCTGGCCCAACGGCTCATCGAGATCACGCCCGAGCCTCTGCAGCGCGTATTCTTCAGCGACTCCGGGTCAGTCTCGGTCGAAGTGGCCGCGAAGATGGCGCTGCAGTACTGGCGCTCAGCGGGGCAGCCGCAGAAGCATCGCCTGATGACCTGGCGAGGCGGCTACCACGGTGACACGCTGCACCCCATGAGCGTGTGCGATCCGGACTCAGGAATGCACTCCATGTGGCAGACCTCGATGCCGCAGCAGATCTTCGTGGACATGCCGCCGCCGGGCTTCGCCACCGAAGTCGATGCCGCCTATCTCGATCAATGGGACGACGCCCTTTCCCTCCACGCCCAGGAGGTCGCAGCGATCATCGTCGAGCCTGTGGTGCAGGGCGCCGGTGGGATGACGTTCCACAATCCCGGTTACCTGTCGGCGTTGCGCGCGCTTGCGGATCGGCACCAGGTCCTGCTGATCTTCGATGAGATCGCCACCGGATTCGGTCGCACAGGTGCGCTGTTCGCTGCCGATATGGCTCATGTGAGTCCTGACATCATGTGCGTCGGGAAGGCACTCACGGGCGGATACATGTCGATGGCCGCAACGCTGTGCACCGCTGCTGTCGCTGACCAGATCTCGCAGGGCCAGATGCCGGTGCTTGCCCATGGCCCCACCTTCATGGCGAACCCCCTTGCGGCCGCTGTCTCGCTCGCCTCGATCGACCTGCTGCTCGGACAGGACTGGAAGGCGCAGGTCGCCCGCATCGCAACCGCACTGGCCCAAGGCCTCGCGCCACTGGCCTCATATCCACATGTTCGCGATGTGCGGGTGCTTGGTGCAATAGGCGTCGTGCAACTGACCGGTGAGGTCGACGTGGCCCGCGCCAGCGCAGCGGCCCTCGAGCGCGGCGTATGGATCCGGCCCTTCCGAGACCTGATCTACACGATGCCGCCATTCATCTCCTCAGGCGGTGACATCGATCAGGTCTGCGCTGCCATCGCGGCTGCCGTCGTGGCCGAGACTCCTGTGCAGCCATGACCCCTGACGACAGCGCAGTCGACGCATTGGACTGGCTTGACCGCAAGTCCGATCGTCGGGCCCGAGCAGGCCTGGAACGGAGCCTGCGCATCCGCGAACAGGGTCCGGCTCTCGTGGACTTTGCCTCCAATGACTACCTGAGCCTGGCGACGGACCCACGGGTCGTCGCTGCTGCCACCACTGCCGCGCAGCTTTGGGGCACTGGCGCCACGGGGTCACGATTGGTGACCGGATCAACCCGATTGCATGAGGAGCTCGAACTGGCCCTTGCCGATCTGGTGGGTGCGCCGGCCGCGCTCGTCTTCTCCTCGGGATACCTCGCAAATCT
>JBAYUM010000034.1:0-13726 GCA_041675125.1 Candidatus Nanopelagicales bacterium | reverse complement strand
CGTCGAGCGCGAGCCGATCGGGGTCGTGGCAGCCATCACTCCGTGGAACTTCCCACTGCATCAGATCGTCGCGAAGCTCGCCCCTGCGATTGCGACCGGTTGCACGATCGTGGTCAAGCCTGCCGAGCTCTCCTCACTCTCGGCAGTGGAGCTGTTCAAGGTCATTGATGACATCGGGCTTCCGCCCGGCGTGGTCAACCTGGTCTGCGGGCACGGTGCCGTCATTGGCGAGGCGCTGGTACGTCACCCCCGAGTCGACATGGTCAGCTTCACCGGCTCCACGCGTGCAGGTCGTCGGGTCGGCGAGCTGGCAATCGGTGATATCAAGAAGATCGCCCTCGAACTGGGTGGAAAGTCCGCCACCGTGCTCCTTGACGACGCCGATGTTGACAAGGCCGTCTCCTCAGCGGTCGGCTCCTGCTTCCTGAACAACGGTCAGATGTGCTCGGCATTGACCCGGCTCATCGTGCTGCGCTCGCAACTGCCGCGCGTCGAGGAAGTGCTGGTGCAAAGTGTCGCAAAGTTCGCACCCGGAGACCCCATGGACAGTGGCACGAGGCTCGGCCCGCTTGCGTCGGCGACCCAGCAGGACACGGTGCTGCGCTACATCCAGACGGGTATCGCAGAGGGCGCTCGGGTGCTGGTGGGCGGCGCTGAACGTCCGGCCGGTACGGGCTACTACGTCCAGCCCACGGTACTGACCGATGTCACCTCGGGAATGACAGTTGCCCAGGAGGAGATCTTCGGGCCCGTACTGGTCGTCATCCCCGTCGATTCTGAGGAGCAGGCCCTTGCCGCCGCCAATGACTCGCCCTATGGATTGTCGGGAGCGGTCTGGTCGGCTGATCCCGAGCGGGCAGCGTCGTTTGCCCGGGGGATGCGCACCGGCCAGGTGATGATCAACAAGGGTGCCTTCAATGCTCGTGCGCCATTCGGGGGATACAAGAAGTCGGGCATCGGACGCGAGCTCGGCAAGTTCGGGCTGGAGGAGTACCTCGAGTACAAGGCGCTCGTCTCCTAGGTCCCCGTTCACAGGAGAGGGCCCCCACCAGCGAAATCCGAGCTGGTGGGGGGGGCCACTAGTCCTTCCAGAATGCGGCCACTTTCGCGGCGTCGCGTAGGCCTTGGGTCAGGCCGAGCTCGGCGGCCTCGAATGCCTTCGCAGCATCCATCAGGTTGTCGCCCATCTGGGCGCGCACCTCTGGATCGACGTCGATGACCAGGTGCGGGGTACCACTGGCCTCCAGGGCTGCCATCTCGCTGGCCGGCGCATCGGCCACGAGCAGCACCAGCACCTTGTCGTAGCCGATGCCCAGGTCGACACTGGTCGGCGACAGGCAGCCGCCATCGACATAGAAGTGCTTTCCCACCTGAATGGGCGGGTAGACACCAGGCACTGCACATCCCGCCGCGACACCGGACTGCAGCGAGCCGCCCAGATCAGCTCCGATCGCCTCGAACTCGTAGGTATCGATATTCAGGCACGCGGCCTTGTAGGAAGCAGGCCACGGCTCATCGGCCAGGTACTTGAAGGTGCGGAGGAAGGCCTCGAGTTCGATGGTCGGCACTGCTGCGCGTGCAGCCTCCGCGATCTCCTTGCGCACTGAGACATCGCCATTGCGGCCTGATGCCTGTCCGCGTTCGAACAACCCGCGGAAGCCGGACTGGTCATCGGTATCGATATTGAGCACTGCGGTCGTGCCGCCTGCGGCAGCACGAGCACCGGCCGCCCGATAGCGATTGACCTGGGCCATCATGTCGTGACCACATGCCACCTGGACTCCTACGCCGGCACCAGCCGAGGTGCCAAGGATGAGATCCGCGTCATTGAGCCAGATCCCCTGCTGCTGCAGGCCAGCGAACCACCCCGATTCCCAGGCCGTTCCCACCGAACCACCACCGCCGCAAATCAACGCTCGACTCATCTTTGCTCCTTCAGATATTTGGTTAACAACTCAACATGGGCAGGGGACGCCCATCGGCGCACACCGACGGGCCGTTTGACGTGACTAGACGTTGACTCGATCGCGGAATTGAATGCGAGCGCCATCGGTCTGCCCTTCATCCAAGGCCAGGATCGATCCGCTTGGCGTATCGATCTCCGTCACTGTCAGGCCCTTGGACATCAGCATGTTCCTGGCCGCGGTCAGTGACCTCACTGGAAGGGTGACGGCATACACCGACGGCCCACGGGCAGCAAGGGCTGCCTTGATATCGCCTTCCTGCGGACTGTCATTCGGTGTCACGAATTCGACGATGTGATCGCCGAAGTCGATGGCATACGAGGTGCCTGCGGTGCCGGCGTGGGTGCGTGAGGGCTCGCGCCCGGTGAAGTCACTCATCCAGACGATCGAGCTCTCGGCGTCTGGAACGCAGAGCGTCACTGTGGGGCCGCCTGCAAGACCGACGGGATTGCTGTTCGCTCCCTTGGCCGGATCCCAGCCCTGCTCGCCTCGTGGATCGTTCTCGAAGAAATGCGGCGTGATCTCCAGGCACAATCCCTGGCAGTCCCGCGGGTGGACGAAGATGTAGTTGCCCGGCGACTGGTCGGTGATCCGGATGCCGCGTTCCTTCACGATCTCGATTGCCTCGTCGAGGTTTGGCACGGTCCATTCCAGGGAGTGCCAGCGCTGGCCGAAGCGCTTGAGGGAGCTGCCGATGGCCTTGTCGGGATCGGTCGGGGCGAAGACCTCGAAGCACGCGGCGCCGGCGAGGTAGACCGCATTTGCCCCGCCGAAGTCGGGTTCGGTGAATTCGAGAAAGACCTCTGCATCGAAGACGTCGCGCCAAAAACCCAGGACGTGGTCGTAGTCGTTTGCGAACTGATTGACGTGCCCGTGACGGATTACCTCGAGTGAACGCATGCAACAACCTCCATAGTCGAATTTAGTGATGCCTTGGTGAAGTCCATTGGGTGTGCGGGAGCGGTACGGCTAACGGCCCTGGAAGTTGCCCGGACGCTTCTCTCGGAAGGCGGCAAGTGCTTCATGGTGGTCCTGCGTGGTCATGATCACGCCCATATGCGAAGCGACCAGGTCCAGGGCAGTGCGCAGATCGGTGTTCTGCGACTGGTAGGCAGCGCGCTTGATGAGGCGCACGGACAATGGTGGCTGGGCGGCGATGCGCTCGGCCAGGGCCTGGACATGAGAGACAAGGTTTTCGTCGGGCAGCACGGCGTTGACCATGCCCATTCGCTCGGCTTCGGCACCGGTCACCGTGTCGCCGGTGAGGAGCAGCTCCAGGGCCTTGCCCATGCCCACGAGCTTGGGCAGGAAGTAGCACCCACCGTCACCGGGAACGACGCCGATGCGCACGTACGCGGCACTGAATCGAGCCGATTCGGCAGCGAACCGCATATCGCACATCAAGGCCATGTCCATGCCGGCACCGACTGCGGCGCCGGCCACTGCAGCGATCACGGGCTTGTCCAGGCGTTCCATCGCCAGGGCAACCCGATGGATGTCCTGGGTGAGGAACTCGCGGCGGGCCAGGGCTGAGGGGTCAAGGGCAGCAAGAACATCGAGGTCGATTCCGGCGCAGAAGGCATTGCCTGCGCCAGTGATGACGATGACCTTGACCCCGTCATCACTGGATGCGCGATCCAGGAGGTCGGCCCAGGCGTTCACCATGGTCAGCGTGAACGCATTGCGCCGTTCAGGTCGGTTCAAGGTGATGGTGGCGACACCGTTGCTGACTTGGTAGAGGACTTCCTCGACCATGGCGAACCTCCTCGAGGCTAGTGAGTGATGGTGGTCCAGAGCGTGGGAGAGGACTGGGACAGGAAGCGATTGCCGAGATATGCGGCCCAGTCCTTGGACCGTCCGCCCTCTTCGAGCCAGGACCAGATGCGCGTGGTCATGGCCCCCAGCGGATACTCACTGCTGATCCCCATGGCGCCATGCACCTGGTGGGCGAGCATGGTCGCGTCTTTGGCCCCCTGTCCGGCTGTGGTCTTCGCGATGGCGCAATTCCACGTCGATGGCTCTTCAAGGGCCAAGGCCACAGCCGCCTCGATCAGCAGTGTCTGCTCGGCAATTCGAGCAAGGGATTGAGCGATGCTCTGGATGGCCGAGAGCGGCTTGCCGAACTGCACCCGTTCCCGCGCGTAGCGCACGGTCATGTCCCGGATGGATCGCAGCGCGCCGGCGATCTGGATGCAGCGCAGCAGGGCCAGTCGCGCCCGGCAATCTGGAATCGACATGCCGGCGGGCAGGAATCCGAAGCCCTGTGGAGCAACATCGTGGAACGTGACGGTGCATCGTGCGTCACCGCCGAGATTGCAGGTCTCGTCGAGATGAGTGTCGCTTGTGGCGATCAATGCGATACCCGGAAGGCCATCGAAATCCACGAGCACGGCAATTGCCGAGGATTGCGCGGCGAAGGGCACCAGGTGCAGTTCACCCGACAACCGCCAGTCATCGAGCGTGCGCTCGACCCGGACCGCTGGGCCCGACTCGAAGGCGACAGTGACCAATGATCGGGGTACAGGGATTCCGACCAACTCCAGGATCCAACCGGCCACGAACGAGTTCTCCGCGACTGGCGACTGAAGGTGATGAGCGGCAAGGGTCCTTGCCGCGATTGCCGCGTCGCCAAGATCGCCTCCTGAACCGCCAGCATCCTCGGAGATGCCGATCCACGGGACGCCGGCTTCGCAGAGGCCGTGCAGCACCTTGCCCGCATCTGCGTTCAGGATGTCGGCGATCACGTCGGCGAGCGCTCGGCGCTCGGGGGACTGATCCCAGTCCAGCGGGTTCACAGCAGCAGCCCTTTGCTCACGATGCCTCTCAGCACCTCATTGGTTCCGCCACGCACGGTGAATCCGGGTGCCTGGTACTGCGCATCGCGGAGCAGCGACAGCGCGCTCTTGGGCACCGGCTGTGATCGATGGTGGTCGTTGATCATGTCCAGGGCAACGTCGATGGTTCGCTGTTCGAACACCGTGCCCATGTCCTTGAGCATGGCGATGTCGATGGCGTCTGTTCGGTTCGCCTCGATGTGCTCCACGACCCGCATATTGATGACGCGAAACGTCGAGATCGCCGCGATGAGTTCGCCGATATGAGCCTGGGACTCGCATCCGGGAAGGAGCCCCTGCGCCACTTGATGCAGCAGGGGAAAGGTCGACAGGTATCGCTCTGGTCCGGCGCGCTCGGTTGCCAGCTCCTCCATGGCCTGCTTCCAGCCCCTGCCCGGCTCTCCGAGGACATCGGCATGGGGAACGAAGGTATCGGTGAAGACCACTTCGTTGAAGTGGTGCTCGCCATTCATTGCCAGGATAGGACGAATGACGACAGAGGGGTCGGGAAGCCTGACGATGAGCTGTGTCAGGCCCTCATGGCGTTCACCGCTCGTTCTGGCGAGGACCACGATGACGTGCGCGTGATGGGCTCCGCTCGACCAGAGTTTGGTGCCGGAGACCGACCAGCCGCCTTGGACGGGCGTGGCCTTGGTGCGCACGGCTGCGAGGTCTGATCCGGCATCGGATTCGCTCAGTCCAACGGCCATGAACAACTCGCCCCGCGTGATCCTTGGAATCCACTCCGCTCGCTGTTCAGCGGTGCCAAGCCGCAGGAGTGCGGGGGCGAACTGACGCTCGGCGAACCAGTGAGCCGCAACCGGGGCGCCTGCTGCGAGCAATTCCTCGCTCACGACGAGTCGATCGCGGATCGTCAGCCCCTGGCCCCCATATTCGGTCGGGAGCATCAGCCCGATGAGGCCGGCTGCGCCCAGACGAGCGCTGAATGCCGGGTCGAAGCCGATCAGCCATGAATCGCACCGCGGCGCGAAGCCGCCGGCCGCCAGCTCGCGACCAAGGAACTCGCGTACCCGGTTGCGCAGGGCCCCTTGGGCGTCAGGCATGAACAGCACTCCGATGGGTCGGGACGGTGGGCGTCAGCATGGAAGGCACCCTAGGCGGTCCTCGTGTAACAGATTGATAACGAATCTGCACAACTGGCTGGACACATGACCAATGATACACCTATCGTCCAATGAGTACGCAAGTGATTTGCGAACTTCATCAAATCAGGTTCGGCAAATGAATGCGCACAGTGCGCATGGAGATGACACGAGAGAAGGTGACATGACCATTTCACATCTGAAGGTCAGTCGATCAGTCCTGGTGGTGAGTGGAATCAGTGCAGCGATGGTGATGTCGCTCGCGACCAACGCCATGGCAGCGCCAACCCCGAAGCCAACGGTCAAGCCAGTGGCCTGCGCTCCCGAACAGGGAGTGGATGCAACGACGATCAAGATCGGGGTCATCACTCCGAAGACAGGTGCAGCGGCACCAACCTTTGCAGGTTATTGGCAGGCAGCGCAGGTGCGCTTCGACCAGGAGAATGCCAGGGGCGGTGTCAACGGTCGCAAGATCAAGGTGTCGGTCTATGACGACCAGGCCAGTCCGGCAGTCCAGACGACAGCTGCTTCGCAGGCGCTCGATCAGGACGGTGTCTTCGGCATCGTCGTGGGTTCGAGCACCGACAGCATGGAGCCGATGCTGCAGCAGCGCAACGTTCCGGTGACCGGCTACAACCAGTTGGCGATGGGCACGAACCGCAACGCATTCTCGGCAACCGGCGTGTCCACACCCCTCGTGAACTCCACCGCGATCATTGAACGACTGAAGCAGGACGGCGCGACCAAGATCGCCAACATCAACCACAACACGCCTGGCGCCACCTCGAGTGCGAATGCGTATTCGAAGCTCATCCCGCTCGTGGCAGGCGAGACCGAAGTGCTGCGCATCGCTGATGAGCCACAAGGTGCTCATGACGCGACGTCGACTGCACTGCGCATCAAGAACTCCGGTGCAGATGCGTGGATCGGAACGATGTTCGTCGACGGCGGCATCTCGATCGGGCAGGCGCTCAATGCCCAGGGTGTCAAGATGAAGACCGGCACGATCGCAGGCTTGACCGATCCCGCCATCATCTCCAAGGGCGGTGCCGCACTCGAGGGCATCATCGGCTCCACCTCAGGTCCGGTGCCGATCACTTCCAATGTGCGTGCGGCAAAGACAGTGTTCAGTGCCCTGAAGGCTGCAGGCGTCAACCCCTACAACGCCAGTTCAGCTGTTGGCTATGCGGCGGCGGACCTGATGGTCACGGGCTTGAAGAAGGCGGGCAAGTGCCCAACTCGTAAGGCCTTCATCGACAATCTGCGTGCGACCAAGGGGTACACGGCCAACGGCTTCCTGCCTGGCCCGATCGACTTCACCCCAGGCGTCACGCCGAACGGCAACCCAGCCAAGTGCTCGTGGTTCGTCAAGGTCGTCAACGGCGCACCCGTTGCCGACAAGAAGGCCACCTGCGGTCAGCTGATCGAGATTGCCACCGGCAGGGTCGTCGGCTAGTCGGTCTGGAGTCAAGAGGGAGGTGGATCCGTGGGGATCCACCTCCCTCATTTCTGTCCCTTCGACGTCCCATGCCCGCTTTGGGGCCGTACGTCGCAAATGAACCCATGAGTCCTGGGCATTCCATCGCCCCGATGAACAACAAATACCGGTAGGGGTCCGGATTGGTCTTGACGAACCCTCGCACTGAGGGTCAATCTTGACCGGTCAGTTGTCCGGGGATCCTGGGGAAAGTGGGGGCTGGAGTGATGACCGCCATCCATCACGAGACCGGGCACGATCAGCGCCACCTGGCGCTCCTGCTCAATATCGAACTGTCGCAGGTCATGCGTGCTATCGGTGGACCATGGCGCATTGCCGCACGAGACCAGCTCGCCCTGCTGGCGAGCAGGGGAGAGTGCTTCATCGGTCGCGCCGGTCCTTCGGTTGCGTTGAATGTCGACCCGGACACGCACACAGTTCGAGTCGGCAAGGCTGTCGGGCACTGGGACCATGTTGCGCAGTTGCGCTGGCACCTCGACAGTCCGACGATCGCGTTGTGCATGCCAGGCTCCCATACTGAGATCGATCAGTTTCTGAGCAGGCTTGCATTCGCGGTTGATGCGGCTGCACGTTCGAAGCAGCCGTCATTGCAGGTCTGTCGCTATTGCGGGGAGGTCGTGGCCCCCGAGTACGCCCTTGATGAGGAACGGTGCCACTCCTGCGCAACGGCCTTCTTCAGCTGATCGGATCCCTCATTCAACGCTGGGCGGAGTCTGCGAGGCCGGTGGCGGGGCTGATGCTGCATCGGATTCTCGTTGCAGGAATGAGGTGAGTTCGGCAATCGTGGTCATGATGGGAGATGGGAAGACCACGGTGGTGTTCTTGTCCACGCCGATCTCGACGAGGCTTTGCAGATTGCGCAATTGCAGGGCAAGCGGATGAGCCATCATCAGGTCCGAGGCCTCGCCCAAGGCGGCCGCCGCCATGGACTCTCCTTGAGCATTGATGATCTTCGCGCGCTTCTCACGCTCCGCCTCAGCCTCGCGTGCCATCGCGCGCTTCATGCCCTCAGGGAGCTGAATGTCCTTCAATTCGACCAGCGTCACCTCCACACCCCAGGCGACCGTGGTGACATCCAGAATCTCGCGGATATCGACATTGATGCGATCAGTCTCGGAAAGGGTTTGGTCCAGGGTGTGCTGCCCGACGACCTTGCGCAACGTCGTCTGCGCGATCTGGTTGATTGCGGCACTGACATTCTCGATGGCCACTACTGACTTCTCGGCATCAACCACTCGATAGTAGGCAACCGCTGACACATCGACGCTGACATTGTCGCGAGTGATGATTCCCTGCGACTGGATGGGCATGGTGACCACGCGCATGGAGATGCGATGCATGTCGTCGACAACGGGGATGATGATCCGCAAGCCAGGTTGGCGAACCCCGATGACCCGGCCTAGTCGAAACAGCACACCCTGCTCGTACTGCTGGACAACCTTCACGGACATGGCAAGCAGGACGATGGCGATGACGCTGAGAACGATGATGATGGTGATGGCTATCCAGGACATGTCACTCGATTCCCGTGCGCAGGAGGCGTATCGACCATCTCGTCGCCGCCAGGATTCACGCGATGGCATCCCATGGGGGGTCCGGTTCGTGCATCAGAGCGGTGCTCGTTTCAGGCTACGCGCAACAGGATCGTTGTGACAGTGGTTCGCGGTGGTGAATTCCTGTCATCAGGCCCGATAGTCGAAGTACTTGTTCAGGCTCAGCCAGGTCTGGGGCACGCCTGCTGCCCGCGCAGCGATCGTGCAGTAGCCGTGGCGCTTGAACTTGAACACGACCGCGCCCAGGGGAGTGCTCCTGATCGTGCAGCGACTGGTGCCTGAAGTGACATACCAGGAGACCGATGAGCCGATGCTCGTCACCAGGCCCGGATCTGCAAGCCGATACCAGCGTCCGAATGCCACGCGGCCTGATCGAGGGGCCTTTGCCGCGATCGTCTGGTAGCCGGCTGCCAGGGCAATCGTGTTCCTCTGGGTCGTTGGGGCGTAACTGGCATTGCCCTGAGTCGCTGCAGTGACGGCGCAGGTGCCCGAGCCCGCTCTGGCGGTGATCGTGTAGCCGGACACCGCGCATGTTCCGGTGGCTGCCAGGCTCACGGTCAGGCCCGAGGTCGACCGTGCATTCAAGGTGACGGAGCTGCCATTGCGCAGCACATATCCGGCCCCCGGAATCCATGAGGCGCTGGTGGTCGTGGGCGTCAGGATGATGCGATCCGTCTGTGCGGGTTGGCCGACGGTGATCGACTGCGATGCCGTCCCGTCGACTGTCACGCCATTGCTCGAGTAGTTGGCCTTCAAGGTGAAAGTGCCTGCAGAGGTCGGAGTCCAGGTGGTGGAGGCAGCTCCCGAGGCCAGCGGCTTGACATCGATCACCGTGGTGCCGACATAGAAGGTGACCGTGCCCGTTGCGGTTCCGGTCCCCGAGATCGGGCTGACCTGTGCAGAGAGCGAAATGGCCGTGCCAGGGGTTCCGGCGCTCGGTGCCGTGAGCGCGATGTTCGAGCCCGAGGTCGTGACTGCTGTTGTGACGACTGCGCTCTCGGATCCGAGGGAGTTGGCATCGGGCTGGTAGACGGCCTTGATCGTGAAGGTCTGCTGGGTTGCGGGCATGAGGATGCTCGTCGTTGCTGTCCCGGTCGCACTGAGAGCCTTGGTCTCGATCGGGGTTCCATCGCCCTTCTGGAAGGTGACGGTGCCGGTGGGGACGTACTTGCCGGTGGTCTTCACCGTCGCGGTGAAGTCGACTGCGGTCGAGATCTTCGCCATCGCCGGTGCGCTGACGACGGTGGTGGTCGCTGCTTTTGCGATGCTCACGGTGGCTGCAGGCGAGGTGACGGTCTGCGATCCATCCGTCGATGAGTAGACCGCGTAGAGGCCTACCGATCCGGCAGTGGCGGGAACCCATGCGACCGGATCCGAGGATCCCGTGTCGGAGATCGCGGCGGTGCCGATCAAGGTTCCTGGATTCGTGAAGTACGCCAGGGATCCAGCCTTGAGGCTGGCATTCGCATCGGCCATGGTCGCGTGCAGTGGCACCGAGACTCCAACCGTTGCGTTGCTGGGCTGGAAGGTGATGACGGGGGCGGCATGGGCATTGGGGATGACGAGCGCCGCGGACAGCAGGACGAGCGCGAATGTCACGAAACCCGCAATCCATTTCGCCTTGCGACTGGGCAGGGCGGTGACCAGGAACGGTGAGGCTGCTCGGTTCGACATGACTTCACGGTACGTCGAGAATCGCGTTCTGCGGTTTTCGTTATCGGATCGTCACCAGATTGAAGTCGAATCGTGACCGTCCGCTCACAGGTACGGGGGAATCCGATTTGCTGGCACAGTGGTGATCCTCGCTGTTAGGTTGCGGTGCATGAAGTCTGCAGTCATCGCCAAGGTTGCGCCCATCGGCTTGCTGGCCCTGGCAGGGTCGATGGTCATTGCCGCACCCGTTCAGGCGGCTTCGGCGCCGAGCGCGCCAGCGATCACTCGCGCCTACGGCACCTGGGTCACGACCTTGCAGCAGTCGCATTGCGACGGCAGGGCAGTGGCGGCTCTGTACACGTCACCGGCGATCCTGCTGGCGACATTCAAGACGTACGTGCAGGGTCGGGTCGCCATCACGCACTACTTCGATGAATTCTCCTGCAAGGACTCCCTGAGGGTCAGCACCCAGCGCATCACCTCAGCCAGCAAGGGATCCATGGGCTACGCAACCGGCCTGTACACCTTCACGTACAAGAATCCCGACGGCACCAATGCGGTGGTGCCTGCGCGCTTCACCTTCGTGTTCGAGAATCGCAATGGGACCTGGCTCATCGCCAATCACCACTCATCCCAGGAACCGCAGACCGCTCATTAGCCAATGAACTTGCATTTGCGCAAAAATGCACAGTATGCAAATATTGAAACATGTCGAAACCGCCCAAATCGGGCCTGCGTGATCGCAAGCGCATCGACACCCGGGCTCGACTGGAGGACGCCGCCATCACCCTGGCCCTGCGCGACGGCCTGGAGCAGACCACCATCCACGCGATCAGCGACCTGGCCCAGGTGTCGCCGCGCACCTTCTTCAACTACTTCGACTCCAAGGACAGTGCGATTCTGGGCGTGCGTCATGCCGAGCTCCTCGATGAGCAGGTAGCCCAGTTCCTCGAAGAAACCGACATCACCGATCCCATCGAGGCGGTCGTCGCGCTGCTGCTGTCGATCTTCGATTCCCCTGCGTCGCGGCCGACCATTCGCGAGGACCGCCTTGACCTGATTCGTCGCCACCCGCAGATCCTGGCCAGCCAGTTCACGCAGGTGACCCAGACCCGCGGGCGCCTCACCGAGGCTGCCGAAACCCTGCTGTCGCGAGATGACAGGTTCGCACGGCTGCCCAGCCGCGAACTGTCAGACCTTGCGGAGATGACCATGGACATCTGCGGCAGCGGGCTTCGCATCGCAATGCGCGATGCGGCCATCGACCGAGCCCATGCCCAGACCCACGATCTCGAGCAACGGGCCCACGCGCTCGTGCGCAACCTGATAGGACACCTTCGATGAGCACCGCACCCGCCGTACCCGAGCCCATGCCCTCAGCCGATCGACGCCACGTGCTGCTGGTGTTCGCAGGCCTGATGGTGGCAATGCTGCTGGCATCCCTCGACCAGATGATCTTCGGCACCGCGCTGCCGACCATCGTGGGCGAACTCAACGGTGTCGACCACATGCTCTGGGTCACCACTGCCTACATCCTGGCCTCGACCATCGTCCTGCCGGTGTACGGCAAGCTCGGCGACCAGATCGGTCGCAAGGACTTGTTCATCTTCGCGATCGCGGTGTTCATCCTGGGCTCGGTCATCGGGGGGATGGCCGACGGCATGACCTGGCTCATCATCGGGCGCACGGTGCAGGGTCTGGGCGGCGGCGGGCTCATGGTGCTTGCCATGGCGATCATCGCCGATGTCGTGCCGGCGCGCGAGCGCGGTCGTTACATGGGCATCATGGGCGGGGTATTCGCGCTCTCGTCAGTCGCCGGTCCGCTGCTGGGCGGGTGGTTCACCGACAGCATCGGCTGGCGCTGGGCGTTCTGGATGAACATCCCCCTGGGCATCCTGGCGATCGCTTCAGCGGCTGCCTTCCTGCACCTGCCCAAGCCCGCACGTGGGCGCCTCGATCTCGACATCGCCGGCATGCTGCTCATCGCCGTGGCATCGACGTGCGTCGTGCTGACGGCCACCTGGGGCGGCAATACCTATGCGTGGGCCTCGCCGGTGATCATCGGTCTGGTGGCCGGCGCCCTGGCCTCGATCACGGCCTTCTTCATGGTCGAGCGGCGTGCCGCTGAGCCGATCATGCCCCCGAGCCTGTTCCGGGAGCGCAACTTCACGCTCACCACGGGAGCCGGCCTGATCATCGGCACGGCGATGTTCGGGGCCATGGCCTACATGCCGACCTACCTGCAGATGGTCACGGGTGCCAATGCAACCCAGGCTGGCCTGCTGATGATCCCCATGATGTTCGGGCTGCTCGTCACCTCGATCGGCTCCGGCCAGCTGGTGAGTCGCACCGGCCGCTACAAGTGGCTGCCGATCGTGGGCACGCTCATCGCTGCGCTGTCGCTGTTCCTGCTGTCGACCATGACCCCGTCCCTGGCGGTTCCAAGCATCTGCGGGTACCTCATGGTGCTGGGCATCGGCCTGGGCATGGGCATGCAGATCCTCGTGCTTATCGTGCAGAACACCTTCCCGATCGAGCAGGTGGGCACGGCGACAGCCGCCAACAACTACTTCCGGCAGATTGGCGCCTCGCTGGGCTCGGCGATCGTCGGCAGTCTGTTCGTGGCCCGGCTCGCGGACAACCTGAGCTCGACCCTGCCAGCCTCCGACGGTGCCGGTTCGTCGAACTCCTTCACACCGGCAAGCGTGCACCTGCTGCCCGAGGCGGTCCAGGCCGTCATCGTCAATGCCTACAACGACGCACTTACGCCAGTGTTCCTCTTCATGGTTCCCATCGTGCTGATCGCGGTCGTGCTGCTGTGCTTCGTCCACGAGAAGCCGCTGTCGACCACGATCGAGCGAGATGTGCTGCCGGAGTCCCTTGAGATCGACGGGATGACCAATGTGCGTCTTCACTACCCGCTCAATGAGGACGGACAGGAGGACGCCGAGGCACCTTCTGGGCTGTCGAGCGGTGGGCCGAGCTAGAAGGCAGAGACGCTCTCGGGCGCACGCTCGGATCGTGCCAGGGCCCGGAGCAGGTCCGTGGTGCTGTGTCGCCTGGCGGCGATGCATGCCAGGGTCGAGATGACCGAGTCAGTTGCCCCGGCTGGGAAGTCCGG
>JBAYUM010000033.1:0-14133 GCA_041675125.1 Candidatus Nanopelagicales bacterium | reverse complement strand
CTGGTGGGGGACGGACCCTGCCGCATAAGCGCGCTGCAGCCTGATGGTCAGCCACACCACGCCGGCGAGCAGGACTCCGGGAGGATTGACCATCACCAGCCAGCCCATCAGGATGCCGGCAGTGACAGCGGCCCTTCGTGAGTCGAACAGTGCCGTGGCAATCAGCGCGCTCGTGCCGGCGAGCACCGACCCGGTGAGATAGGGATTGGCCAGGTAGCTCAACGGGACAGTGCTCAAGGTGATGCAGGCGGTGAGAACAGCGGCTGTCGGCGTTGAGGCGAACCTGCGGATGGCGACGTATGCGCCCGCAATGAACAGCAGCAGGAGCAGGGCATGCCAGATCGCGAAACCAGTCCAGGTGCCGAAGGCAGATGTCAGCAGGTGCGTCGGCGCGATGGTTCCCAGTCGAGTCCAGAAGTAGGAGTTGTCGAAGGCTCGATCGCTGACCTGGCTGCCATAGAGGCCAAGGGATGTGTAGAACGACGAGTCGGGGGTATCCAGTCCGGCCCAGCGCTGGGTCAGGAGGCTGGTGGCGATCCAGATGCCGGCTACTGATGCAAGGTCGGGAAGGCGAGACGCGAGTCTTGCGCGACGCGGCATTCGCACGACTGGTGGTTCTATCGCTCAGTGCGCGTAGGTGACAGTGAGCTCGCCTGTCGCGAAGACCACCGACGGGCTGAACGTGTTCGTGCGCAGCTTGAGATTCATCCAGTCAGCGATCTCCTGCGAGGCGATCTTCAGGTCGAGGCCGGTGAAGCTCGAGGTACTCGTGTAGAGGCTGTTGAGCGTCTTGACGCTGCCGATCTTGGCAATGGCGAAGAGGCGCTTATTGGTCTTGTCCGGCATCACGCAGTCGACAACGCGCACCAGGGTGTCCACTGCGGGGTTGAGGCAGTTGATGTAGTCGCCGGTCTTGGCGTTGGTGATGCGGATCTGGCCACCCGTGAAGACCGCGGTCTTGTCCTTGGCCACCACGGGGAACGCGACCACCGCTTGGGCTCCGCTGTTCTTGGACGAGTTGCTGGCCGGTGCCGTGGTGGAGACCTTGAGGTCGTTGTAGGCCCAGGTGGTCAGGATGCCGGGGCCGGTGGTGAAGGTGAAGGCGCCGGTTGCAGGTATCGGAGGGCTGGCCGGATCGGCGATCGCCGAACTGGGCAGGGCCAGGGCAGCGACGAGGAGAGCAGTCACGCCTGCAGCGGTCCTGAGCATCATCCTGCGTCGCATGTGAGCAAGGATAACCCCGTGAGCAACTCGCCGACTCCGGACGCTTCGGAGCTGCTCGGGCGATTGCGATCCGTCGCAGGCGAGGCGCACGTGCTCGACGAGGCTGGCATGGTCGCCCCGTTCGTCATCGACTGGACCCGTCGATTCACCGGCCCGTGCCTGGCAGTGGTGCGGCCAGGATCAACGCACGAGGTCGCCGAGGTCCTTCGGGCCTGCTCGGCAGCCGGCCAGCCAGTGCTGGTGCAGGGCGGCAATACCGGGCTGGTTGGGGGTGGGGTGCCTGCAGGGCACGGCAGGCCCCCTGTAGTGGTCTCCACGACTCGACTGTCGGCGGTGGGAGAGGTTGACTCGCTCGCCGGGCAGATCACGGTCGGTGCAGGCGCAACCCTGGGCGCAGTGCAGCGGGCGGCTCGCGCCGCCGGCTGGCTCTACGGCGTCGACCTCGGGGCGCGCGAGAGCGCGACCATCGGTGGCACGGTCGCCACGAATGCCGGTGGGATGCACGTGATCGCGTATGGCATGACCAGGGCACAGGTCGTCGGGATCGAGGCTGTCCTGGCGGACGGCACGGTGATCTCGCATCTGGGCGGGCTGCTCAAGGACAACACCGGCTTCGATTTCGCCTCGCTGCTGTGCGGATCCGAGGGCACGCTGGCGGTGATCACTGCCGTTCGCCTGCGGTTGCATCGTCCGCACCCACGTACGTCATTGGCCGTGGTCGGCTGCCAGTCGTACGCCCAGGCACTGGCCTTGATGGCCGATGCTGCCGCTGCGGGTCAGTTGATCGCGGCGGAGATGGTCGACGCAACGGGCCTGGCGCTCGCCGAATCGGCCCTGCACCTGAACAGTCCACTCGAGCACTCGTGGCCGGTGGCGGTCTTCATCGAGGTCGCTGACGGCGGCGACGGCTCGGGTCTGCCCCTTGCGTCATTCGCAGATGTGGCGATTGCACTCAATGCGACTGACCAGGCTCGACTGTGGGCCTTGCGCGAACGGCAGGCTGAGGCCTACGGAACCCTCGGCGTAGTGCACAAGCTCGATGTCTCGGTACCCCTGCCTGCATTGGCGGAGGTCATGGACGAGCTCGAGCGCCAGCTCGGCGCTGCTGGCGATGTATCGCACTTCGGATTCTTCGGCCATCTCGCCGACGGCAATATTCATGTGGAGTTCCTGGGCCCCGATGCGGATGACCTGACGCTCGATCACGAGGTGCTCGCGACAGTGGCCCGCCATGGTGGCTCCATATCTGCCGAGCACGGCATCGGCCGCCTGAAGATCGGGTCGCTGCACCTGTCGCGCTCGCAGGAGGAGATCGCTGCCATGCGGGCGATCAAGGACGCACTGGATCCGCAGGGGCTGCTCAATGCCGGGGTGCTCATCCCTGATCGTGTGCAGTCCGGCAATGGGGGTTAACTACTACCGGCCAGGATTGCTACTGCACGTAGTGGAAACGGCACGCTGCAATACGCACTTCGTCATCCACAACCTTGTAGACCAGGCGGTGCTCATCTGTGATCCGGCGTGACCAATATCCGTGAAGCCCATGCTTGAGCGCCTCCGGCTTGCCAATGCCAATATTCGGTTCCTCGATCAGAGCGCCCCGGGCAATATCGCGCAGCAACTCATTGATCCGTTTGAGCACCCGGCGGTCCTGACCTTGCCAGTACAGGTAGTCAGTCCAAGCCTGCTGATCCCAGACGTATTTCATTCCAAGAGGTCTCGGTCCTGGCCCGAGCCAGACTCCAAGCGCTCGATCGAGGCCAGCAGCCGGGCCGCATTGGCGGGATGTTGGAGGAGATATGCCGTCTCCTTGAGGGACTCGTAGTCCTCCAGCGAAACGATGACCACGGGTGCATGACCTGCTCGTGTGACGATTACCTCTTCTCGGTCGTCGGTAACGGAGTCCAATGTCTGGGCCAAATTCGCCCGTGTCTGCGTGTAGGTCAACGTCTTCATGAGATCCCTCCTCCTGTACAGAAAACTGTACAATATGAGAGAGCGTTCCTCAAATTCGCTATCTAGCGCAACCTGCTGACGATCGCGTCGAGCCGATTGCGATTGCGCACGGTGCTGGTCACGCGGTTCCACACGTGAAAGAGCGCAGACACTGTCAACGACCCGTCCAACCCTGGAACGAACCCTATCCGTGATGAGTCTGAAAATGCCGTCCAGCAACTACCTTGGGCACGTGAGCCGTACTGACCACCTGCAGGTGCTCCCGCTCGTGGTGGCGCATCGAGGGTCGAATGAATTCGAGCCCGAGCACAGCCTCGCCGCCTATCTGCGCGCTGTCGGTGAGGGTGCCGACGCGATCGAGTGCGATGTTCGCCTGACGGCCGATGGCACCCTGGTCTGCGTTCATGATCGGGGGATCGGCCGCACGAGCAATGGCGTGGGATCGGTGTCGGCAATGCGCCTCAAGGATCTGCTGCGATTCGACTTCAGCGACAGCACCAGCAGCTGGCAGGGCACTGCCTCTGCCCTTGACGCCAGGCGCAGCGTGCTGACCCTGCGCGTGCTGCTCGCGAGCATGCTCGATGCCTCGTCGACCATTCAGTTCTCGATCGAGACCAAGCACCCCACCCGCTATGGCGGCTATGTGGAGAAGGCATTGGTCGATGACCTCCACTATTTCGGGCTCGTGCCTGCGACTGGTGCACCGTCGCGTGTTCGCGTGATGTCCTTCAGCGCGATGGCCATGCGGCGGATGGCTGGTCTTGCGCCGACCCTGCCGACGGTCTTCCTGATGGATCGCATCTCACCCGCACGCCGAGGCGGCTCGCTTCCTGGCAACGCGCGCATCGCCGGGATTTCGATTGCGTCGCTCGAGAAGTGGCCGGAGTACGTTGCCGCCATCCATGCGCGTCATGGTGAAGTGCATGTCTGGACAGTCAATGAGCCGCAGCAGGTCGAACTGTGCCGGTCCCTCGGGGTCGACGCGATCATCAGCGATAGACCGGGGATGGTGCGCGAGCTGCTGCGCTGAGGTCTCTAAGGTTCACCGCATGGCCAGGAAGCAGGCAAGTCGACGCAATGGTTCAACGAGTGCTGCCGAGATTGTGCTTGACGGTGAGATCCCCGTCGTCGGCATGCGCGAGCCCTGTCCTTGCGGCTCTGGTCGCCGATACAAGGCCTGCCATGGCCGGGTCGAGGAGATTGTCGAGACCACCCGCCCATTCGAGGGCTTTGCGTCCGAGTGCGATCTGGTCTGCCTGCGCGAGCTCGTGCCGAGCGCGACCGCGCCATTGACCCTTCGCGCCGGCATTGGCGGGGAAGCCAAGCGCTCGGTCGTCCTGGCCACAGTGCTGCCCCTGGCATATCCGGCCCTGGTCCGTGCCAACGGCGAGATCCTGCTCGGGCTCCAGGTGAATACGAGCACCGGCAATGCCAGTCGAGACCTGGCCCTCGCCCTGCAGGCCGCCTTGGAGACCGAGCCCGGCAACGCCGTTGCCGCGCCGAGGGATGCCACGAGCCCGCTGCGCCTGCAGGACCTCGTCGAGGCTGCTGCACCGCTGGACATCACCGTGCACGAGGGCTTCGAGTTCTGGGCTGATGCCGACGAGATGACTGATGAGGTTCGAGAGTCCCTCAGTCGGGCCAATGCCCACGCCAATCCCTCTGCGCGACTCACATCGGTGCCGGCTGCCTATTGGACGCAGATGGGCGAGAAGGAGCACCTTCGCTGGGCCATGAGCATCGACGAGGAGCTCCTGTTGAATGCTCTGGCGCGGCTGGAGGCTGCTGGCGAGGCCACCCTTGGTGCGAAGACCAAGCTGGTGGGCATGTTCCGTGCCCAGGGCATCATCGTCCCGGTCTGGGATCTTCCCCTGGGATTCGGAGCTGCAGCGTGCGAGGCGCCAGCGGCAGCCTTCCTGGAACGCCTGAACGCTGCGTTGGCGGACTCGATGTCATTGACCGATGCAGAGCGCCGTGCTCGTTCGGTCCTCACCACTCGACAGGTGACCCTGCGTTAAGGGTGCTGCTCCTTGCTGTCGGGCTCCTCAGTGAGCTGCTGGCGCATGGCCGCGGCCGAAGTCGGATAGATGACGTCGGTCTTCTTGAATCGTGGTCCGCTCCATGGGGCCGGCACTGCGTCGAGCTTGTAGGTCAGTGCATATGCCGGGAACTCATACTGTGAGCGAATATCGCGGAACATCGTCCACGCCTCATCGAGATCTCGGTCGATCGGGAATCCGACGTCCTTCAGCATTCGCACGGCACGGATGAACTGATCATGAGTGATCGTCGAGTCGTGGACGCCCAGCACGCTTGCGGCATCGGTGTTCAGCGTCGCAAAGCCGATGGCGCTGTCCTGGGCCGCTGCCGCATGCACTGCGCGGATGTCGAGGGTCCACGCAGGCAGGTGCTGCTGCTCCTGCTGTTGACCTCGCCGGCCCGGCCAGAGCTTGCCCACGACCGGAATGCGCTGCCTGCCGCGCTGGTCGTGGACCAAGACGACGTACAGCGACTCGAAGGTCTGCGAGCCCTGGAGCAGGAGCCGGTAGGCATGCATCCGATCGACGGTCTTCGACAGTGAGATCTGCAGGGCTGCGGCATCCATCATGCACAGCAGTGAGATCAGGTAGTGACGGCTGGCCCTTGGCGAGCGCACGTACATCAGCGTCGGATACGTGATGTGGGTGAGGCGAAGACGCGCGGCCCACTCAGTCCACGCATCCAGATGGGTGGTCGCCTCTTCGAGGGTGCCGGCCAGGGTGGCCCGTGCGAGGTACTCCGGCCCCCAGGCGGGCTCGCCGCCGCTGGTGCTCAGCGTGGTGACCAGGACCTCGCGCTCGAGATAGGTCTGGAAGATCGTCGGCAGGTAGCCGATGAGCATCGCGATGATGATCGGACCGGTGGCGGCCGCGATGAAGTCGATGATGGTCTGGTTCTCGTTCGTGCCCCCGGCAAAGCCCAGGGTCAGCAGGCTCGATCCGGACTGCCGCATGGCATTGCCGAAGTCCATTCCACTGATGCCGTAGATCAGCATGGCGTAGCCCACCAGGAAGCCCACGAGCCAGGCGATGAGCATTGCCAGGATCATCACCGGGCCGGTCCAGGCCAGCACGTGATCGCGCCTGGCATAGGTCGAGCGCAGGAAGGAGATTCCCCGCGTGGCCGTCTCGACCAGCCACATCACGAAGCCGCTCAGCGAGGAGCGCAGCGGGCGGGGAACGATGACCGTCCGCATCAGGCTGACCAGGCTGATCATGACCACGACGATGCCCAGAATGAAGATTCCGGTCCGCGAGGCCAGTTCTGCGAAGGCCACCGGCTCACTCGCAACGACGGTCAGCACGAACGCGAGTCTAGGCTCCGTCGCCTGATGCTGCCGGACTTCATCGAGGGCCAAGGCCGGTAGGCTTCCTCGGTGACCATCGACACGAGTGCCATGAGCATCCTCGTGATCGTGGCACTCATCCTTGGGCTTGTCGGCATAGGGATTGGCGTCTTCGCGATGCTCCGCCTGTCCCGGCTCCACCGGTCACTCGCCCTGCTCCAGGCCGCTGAGGGGCGTGAGACCTTCGTCGACGTCGTGGCGCGGACGATCTCGGAGTTCCATGACCTGCGCGATGATGTCGCTGACCTGGACAGCACCCTGCAGCTCACCCGACGCGAACTGGCCCAGGCCCTGCGTCATGTGTCGGTGGTGCGCTACGACGCCTTCGGTGACCTCGGCGGGCGATTCTCGTTCTCTGCGGCCATGCTCGACGACTCAGGCGATGGCCTGGTGCTCACCTCGATTCACGGCCGCACCGAGACCCGCACCTATGTCAAGGGGCTGACCAATGGACAGCCCGATGTCGAGCTCTCTCCTGAGGAATTCGAAGCCGTGAAACTTGCGAAGAGAGGTCAGTCGTGACGCGCATTGCCTTCCTTGGACCGCGCGGCACCTTCGCCGAGGCAGCGCTGCGCATGCTCGCCCCGTCGAACGACGCCGAGCTGATTCCTGCCGCCTCAGTTCACGCTGCTCTCGATATGGCGCGATCAGGTGAGGTCGATCAGGCACTCGTGCCGATGGAGAACTCCGTTGAAGGATCAGTGCCCCTGACCCTCGACGAGCTGTCGTCCGGCACTGGCCTGGTGATCGTTGACGAGGTCGTGCTTCCGGTGACGATGACGCTGGTGGCACCTCATGGTGTCGGGCTCTCCGACATCTCGCGCATCGCGACGCATCCGCATGCCCACGCCCAGGTGCGTGGCTGGCTCGATGCGAACCTTCCCGGAGTCGTCGTGCTCCCGGCACTGAGCACCGCAGGCGCTGCTGCCGGTCTCAATGACGAGCCGCGGCTTTATGACGCGGCTGTCTCGCCGGCGATTGCTGCGGACATCTACGACTTGAACATCCTCGCGGAGAACATCGGCGACGAGGAAGGCGCGCACACGCGCTTCGTGCTGGTTGCCCAGGCCGGAGTCGTGCCGGAGGCGACAGGCGCCGACAAGACCACGCTCGCGCTCTATATCCATCAGGACCAGCCGGGCGCCCTTCTCGCGATCCTGACCGAGTTCGCTGTGCGCGGAGTCAACATGACGCGCATCGAGTCCCGGCCGACCCGCAAGGTCCTCGGTGACTACTTCTTCAGCGTCGATATCGAGGGGCACATCGCTGATGCCCGCGTTGCCGAGGCTTTGATGGGACTGCATCGAGTCTGCCTCGATGTGCGCTACCTGGGCTCATATCCGCGCCATGACGGGAAAGAGCCCGTGCTCCGCAATGGAGTCACTGATGCAGACTTTGCCGAGGCCCGCGAGTGGCTGCGAAAGCTGGAAGGGAACTGACGTGCGCTATTTCGTCACTGGAGCGGCCGGATTCATCGGCTCGCACTTCGTCCGTGAGCTGCTCAAGGGAAGCTACGGATCCGATGTCACTGGTGTGACCGTCTACGACAAGCTCACCTATGCCGGAAACCTCGAGAATCTGGTCTCGGTGTCGCAGGATCCTCGCTACGCATTCGTGCAAGGGGATATCTGCGACGGCGAACTGCTCGACCGGGTGCTTCCCGGCCACGATGTCGTCGTGAACTTCGCGGCTGAGACTCACGTCGATCGTTCGATCAGCGGTCCGCAGGCCTTCCTAGTGACCAATGTCGTTGGTGCGCAGACACTCTTCGATGCCTGCCTTCGGCACGAGATTCCTCGCACGGTGCATATCGGCACCGATGAGGTCTACGGCTCCATCGACGAGGGCTCCTGGACCGAGGATGAGCCACTGATGCCGAACTCGCCGTACTCAGCGGCGAAGGCGGCCGCTGAGATGCTGGTGCGCGCCTATCACGTCACCTACGGACTCAATATCTCCTCCACCCGCTGCTCGAACAACTACGGGCCGTATCAGTTCCCTGAGAAGGTCATCCCGCTGTTCGTCACCAACCTGATCGACGGCGGCAAGGTGCCGTTGTATGGCGATGGACTCAATGTCCGCGATTGGCTGCATGTCGATGACCACTGCCGCGGCATCGCCATCGTTGTCGAGCAGGGGCTGCCCGGCCAGAGCTACAACATCGGCGGCGGGCTCGAGCTCAACAACCGCGAGCTCACCGAGCAAGTCCTGGCCGCCATGGGTGCCGACTGGTCCAGTGTGCAGCCTGTTGAGGATCGCAAGGGCCATGATCGCCGCTACTCCGTTGACGACTCGAGGATCCGCGCCCTCGGCTACGCGCCCCAGCACACCTTCGCCGACGGACTGGCCGAGACCGTTGCCTGGTATCGGGCCAATGAGGCTTGGTGGCGACCGCTCAAGGCCAAGGCTGCACTGAAGTAATGCGCATACTCGTCACCGGATCCAAGGGTCAGCTCGGATCAGAGCTCGTATCGCTGCTTGGTGAGCGCGGAACTCCCGTGATGGGCGTGGACCGGCCAGGTATCGACATCTCGCAGCCGGGATCCATCGCAACGGCCTTCGCACTGTTCGAGCCGACGATCGTCGTCAACTGCGCGGCCTGGACTGCTGTCGATGAGGCGGAGAGGCATGAGGCCGCAGCCCTGCTGGCCAATGGCGTGGGTCCGCGTGTGCTCGCTGAGGCGTGTGCTGCAGCCGGCGCCTGGCTGGTGCACATCTCGACTGACTATGTGTTCGCCGGGGATGCAACTGCTCCGTATGCCGAGGGCGATGCTCCCAGGCCGCTGACTGCGTATGGCCGTACGAAGTATGCGGGTGAGCTGGCGGTCCAGGAGGTCCTGCCGGACAGTCACTTCATTGTGCGCACCGCCTGGCTGTACGGCATTCACGGCAACAACTTCGCCAGGACGATGCTCAAGCTGATGGCTGAGCGCGAGACGGTGTCGGTGGTCACCGACCAGGTGGGCCAGCCGACCTATGCGCGCGATCTGGCCCGGCAGATCATTGCCCTCATCGATGCGCACCCGGCTGCGGGCATCTTCCATGGCACCAATACGGGTGTGGCCAGTTGGTTCGAGTTCGCGCAGGCAGTGTTCGCCGGAGCGGGCGCCGATCCCGCACGGGTGCTGCCCACGGATTCGACTGCCTTCGTCCGACCGGCTCCGCGTCCGGCCTATTCAGTGCTCGGTCATGACGCCTGGGCAGCCGCAGGACTTGCTCCCATGCGCGACTGGCGCGAGGCCCTGGCCGCGGCCTTCGCCGATGGGCTTATGGCCTAGCGGCTTCCGCGACTGCTTCGAGCACCTCCGCGACACCCACGCCAGGTTCCTCGTGCGTGACTGCATTCGCGAATGCAGTCACCTCGTCCGAGGCGTGACCCATCGCCACCCCGAGACCGGCCCATTCGAGCATGCGGGTGTCGTTGGCACCGTCGCCGATCGCAATGGTGCGCGTGGGATTCAGGTCCAGGCGCGTGCACAGCTCCTTGAGCATGGTCGACTTGTTGAGATCCTTGGGTCCGATATCGAGCCAGGCGACCTTGGCGATGCCGAACTGCACTTCGTGCAGGTCGAGTTCCTTCACGAGATGACCAAGGCCTGCTTCCAGATGCTCCTCGCTTCGCACGACGAGCCGAACTGCTTCGAGCTCCCGGATCTGCTCGAGCGGGAGCTCACGGACCGCCATGCCCAGGGCACCGCCGCGAAAGGCCACGTTGGTGTTCAAGACCCCCCACGCGTCCTCGACCGAGAAGATCGCCTCGGGCAGCAGGGGGAGCATCCTGTCGAGCAGGGGCGCTGGATCGAAGGTCACTGCATCGATGATCGTCTCCGGCTCCACCGTCGCCAGGATCGCGCCGTTCGAGCACACCATCCAGCCGGTGAGATGGGCCGCCCGCGCAATGGGACTGGTCGTGGACAGGGACCGTCCCGTTGACAGCACGATGCGGACGCCAGCTGCTTCAACGGCCTGGATCGCGTTGATCACGCGATGCCGAACGACGCCGTCGGCAGGAACCAGTGTGCCGTCGACATCTATTGCGATCAGTTGCGGAAACTCGATGGTATCGAGCGCGGTCGGGTCGAAATGCGTCATGGGGATCGATGCTACGCAGGAGCCGTGAACACGGTCTTGCCGCCGAGGAACGGGCGCAGGGCCTGCGGGATGACAACTGATCCATCAGGCTGCTGATGATTCTCGAGAATGGCGACAATGATGCGTGGCATGGCGCACAGGGTGCCGTTCAACGTCGCGAGCGGCTGGACCTTGTCACCCTCGCGCATGCGGATCTTGAGGCGTCGTGCCTGGAATTGCGTGGTGTTGGATGTGCTGGTGATCTCCCGGTAGGCGCCCTGGGTCGGGATCCATGCCTCGATATCGAACTTGCGAGCGGCGCTTGAGCCCAGATCTCCAGTGGCCACGTCGATGACGCGGTAGGGGAGTTCGAGCGCTTCGACGAAGTCCCGCTCCCAGCGCAGCAGGCGCGCGTGCTCGGCCTCGGCGTCATCGGGAGTCGTGAACACGAACATCTCGACCTTGTCGAATTGATGGACGCGAATGATGCCGCGGGTGTCCTTGCCGTACGAGCCCGCCTCGCGCCGGAAGCAGCTGCTCCAGCCTGCATAGCGAATGGGCAGTTGCTCGATATCGATGATCTCGTCCGAGTGGTAGGCGGCGAGCGGCACCTCGCTGGTGCCGACGAGGTACATGTCGTCCTCTTCGAGGCGGTAGACATTCTCGGCGGCCTGACCCAGGAAGCCTGTTCCCTCCATGGCCGAGGGCAGCACGATTGCCGGGGTGATCATGGGGATGAAGCCATTGCCGGCCGCCTGCTGCATCGCGAGATTGAGCAGGGCGATCTCCAGCTGAGCGCCGATGCCCTTGAGATAGAAGAAACGCGATCCGGAGACCTTCGCACCTCGAACAGTGTCGATGGCATCGAGGTGCTCGCCGATATCGAGATGATCCTTGGGCTCAAAGCCCTCGGCGGCGAAATCACGAGGAGTCCCAACCTCTTCTATGACGATGAAGTCAGCCTCACCGCCGACCGGCGAGTCGAGATTGACCAGGTTGCTGATCTGCAGCCACAGCGCATCGGCGAGCGCCGCTATGACATCGGAGTCTGCATCTGCAGCCTTGACCTCGTCAGCGAGCGTGCTCGCCTTCTCCATCAGCGCATCGATCTCCAGCTGGGCTGCGGCGCGTGCGGCATCGTCAGTCGCCTTCTTCAATGCCCCCTGAAGCGGACCGATCTGCTTGCTGAGCACCTTCTGCTGGTTGCGCAACTCGTCGAAGTGCTGCTGCGCTGCCCGCTTGGCGGCATCTGCGGCAATGAGCTGATCGACAACCTCGACGCTCTCACCGCGACGACGCTGGGATTCGCGAATTCGGTCAGGGTCACTGCGCAGGATGGCCGGATCAATCACGGCAAGACCTTAGTCGGCTCGGGGATTACAGGTACTGACCGGCGCTTGGCCCGCCTGGCCCGCCCTGGCCGGGTGGGAGCTGGCCCTGCATCATCGCCTGACGGCGCATCTCCTCGAATTGCGCCTTCGCCGTCATCTGCTGCGCATAGAGCGCTGCCTGGATTCCATGGAACAGGCCCTCGAGCCAGCCGACCAGCTGTGCCTGGGCGATGCGCAGTGCTGCCTCACTCGGCGCCGGCTCATCGAACGGCAGGCTGAGCCGCTCGAGTTCGTCGACAAGCTCAGGGGCAAGGGCATCCTCGAGCTCCTTGATCGACTGCTGATGGATCTCGCGAAGCCGCACGCGTGCGGATTCATCGAGCGGCGCGCTCTTGACCTCTTCGAGCAGCTGCTTGACCATCGATCCGATGCGCATCACCTTCGCAGGCGATTGCACGAGCGACTCGATCTGCGATTCGTCCTCGCGATCAGTCGGCTCGACATCGCCGATGGGCTGGCCGTCTGGGCCGACGATCATCACGCGACGGTGGGCTTCGTCGGCCCCTTCGAGATCCTGCGGTGAGGCTGTCATGGGTTTATCGTCGCACCATTGCCCAGGGTTCAGTCAGTGGGACTTGGTTTTGGGGTTGGGTCGGGTGTCGTTCCAGGAGTTGCCGATGGGGTGGAGGTCGAGGAGCCACTCGGCGAGACGGACGGGGTCGGCAATGGGGTCGGAAGGGTCCGCAGGGCCGCAGTGATCGCATCGAGCAGGTAGTAGTCCCCCCAGACGTAGCTGCCGTCATGCGGATCGGCTGGAACATTCAGGCTCTGCTGCAACAGGATCCCGGGATTGCTCGAGCGAGTGTTGAGCCAGCCCGGCGAGGCGAGAGTTCCCAGGGTCAGGCGTGCATAGGTTCGATACGTCGTTGCGGCATCGCTGCTGGGCTCGATGTCGACCAGCGCCAGCATCCCGCTCGCAGCGATCGCAGCCGCTGATGAATCCCGCGGGGCTCGTGAATTGCTGACATCGAGATCCCATGCAGGCACGCAGCCCGGGGGCACGCGGCTCATCCAGTAGTTCGCAGTTGCCTCTGCCGCCTTGAGCAGCTCGGGATTCGCTGTTAGTGCATAGGAGCGGGCGAAGCCATTGATCGCCCAGGCCTGGCCACGCGACCAGGTGCTCGAGGTGCTCGCGAGTCCTTGACCGGCAATCGGTCCGATCAAGGCGCCTGTTCTCGGGTCGAACGCCATGCGATGAAAGGTCGATCCATTGGGTCGGATGAAGTCGCGGGCAAGGGTGAGCATGTGCTGGGTGCCTTCGTAGATCAGCAGATCGCCCTCGGGCCCGAGCCATTGTCCGACCTCGATGAGCATGGGCGCATTCATCGACGAGTCGATGATGACCCCCCACTTGCCGCCGTATGTCGCCGACTTGATCGCATGCACCCGATCGTTGTAGCGCCGTGCGAGCGACTTGGCCGCAGTGATCTCGGCATTGAGATAGGCGCGCTTGCGCTTCGCTGATGGTTCGAGTGCGGTTGCCAGGGTCATCGGAACGCCGATCATGAATCCGAGGTCGTGCGTGCCCTTGTCATTGGCGACGGGGATGAGTGCCGCACTGTAATCGCGCGCGCGACGCAGCCAGCGATCGTCATTGGTGGCCTGGTACATCGACCACAGCTCGGCCGGGAAGAAGCCACTTGTCCAGGCCGATGGTCCGGTTCGCATATACGCGGTCTGGTTGGCCAATGCCCCGAACGGGTAGCGCCTCTTGGATCCCCTGGCCGCTGAGGCGAGCTTCTGAGCCGCCAGTTGGAAGGCGGTCGCTGCCTGGCTCGCAGTCAGCTCTGCCGTGGTCACCGGGCAGTCGACGCTTGTTCCATTGGCGGGCCCCGTGAATGACGGAGATGGACTGATCGTTGGCAGGGGCGTCGCAGTCGAGGATGGAGAACTGGTCGACGAAGGGCTGCTGCTCGCCGAGGGCGAAGGATTGGTGTCGTTGGTGTCGGCCGATGCAATGCCGGTGGCGATCACCAGGGCTGCTGCCGTGACGAGTGCCGCACCCGTGGCCAGCCTGCTCATTGCCTGGCTCATAAGGGCAGCGCGCCATCGATGGTGAGCACGATCTTGCCCGTGACCTCGCCGGCCTCGAGCATGCGATGGGCT
>JBAYUM010000032.1:0-14688 GCA_041675125.1 Candidatus Nanopelagicales bacterium | reverse complement strand
TGCCCTACGCCATCAGCGCCGCGCGCTCCCCCGGAACGACGAAGGGTCCCAGATTTCTCAGGGACCCTCTCGTGCCGAAGATTCATTTAGTTGAATCTTCAAATAGTAGCGGGGAGAAACTGAGGATGCACGATCGTTGGGTTGCGTGCCCTGCAAGTTGCCCTCACAAAAAGCCATTTCTGCACCCCCTTCTGCACTCCCCCGGGAGTGCAAGCCTGCACCCACCCCGCACACTTTGGACTTCACTCTCCCATCGAATTCTCGATCCGGTCGACGAAGGATTGGACCCGCAGGACAGCTTGCTCGACGTCGGGTGCGAGGACGAGTTCGTCGAGACCTTCAGTTGCCCGAACGTATATTGACGCCCAATGGGGCAACGCAACGAGTACGGGCGGCCAGTGCTGCTTGCTCCGGCCAGCGAAGACCGCGACACACGCGGCACGCGTGTGGTCAAGGGGCTCGTCAACAAGCAGCGCTTCGAGGAGTTGCAGGTCGACCAGATCGTGTGCTCGATCATTCGCACGTGGCTCATCGACAGTCTCGGTGCAGGCGTGGAGTTTCTGCGCGACCTGCCAGGGCAACGTCATACACGGGACTGCCCCGCTGTTTGGTAGCCCCACGAGTGCGAGAGCTTCGGAACTGACCTTGTCGTAAGAATCGCCGTTACCCGCCTCGATCGGAGACACCTCGATCGGGACCGAGACGAAGGACTTGCCCTGGTAATTGATCTTCGCTGTGAATCGGAATGCATCAGAACCCAGCGCCGGAATCTCGAACGCAACCGGTGGCGTGAACACGGCAGTGAATCCCTCCCACCCTTGTGCACCTGCCTCGGCGAGCAGGTCGTGGACGGTAGCGATATCGCCACGAATGACTGCGTCAAGGTCCTTGGAGGTTCGAGATGCCGGAATACCGCGCCGCAGTTCGAGGGAGACGCCGCCCTTGACCAGCAGCAGCGGGTCGCCGTGGTCGTCAGTTAGCGCCGAGAAGAACTGGGTGACGACCAGAACGCCAACGTGCTGTTGGAGGCGACCAAAGACGATTCCCTCGCGCTTCGCAGCAGCTGCCAGACGATCTCGCAACGCCCGCAGATTCGAAGGGGACGCGTCATAGCGCGACGTCATCTACGTCTCCCACCATTCGTGCCACGCACGTCGATGCGAGTGCGCAATGCACGTGCTTCGTCCCGCCGCAGATCACCCTGAGCTTCGGCTTGATCGACCGCCAGTCGAAGTTGGTAAGGGTCGGTCCCTCCGGCCAAGCAGTCTCGGACCGTACGGGCAACTGTGGTGACGGGAATATCGTCGACCTCCGTAACATCGCCCAACGCAAGGTCTCGGCGGTGCAGGCGATACAGCTCGCCACCGGCACCGCGAGGGTGATTGGCGCGCGGCACGGTCAGGTGAATGCGCGATGGGTTGACGTCGGATAGTCCGTGCAACACCAGCGCCGACTCGTCGGAGACCACGCCCCTGCCCAGCGTCCAGGCAACCGCCTCAGCCAGATCGTCATGCCGGGTGCGCGGCAAGATGGGCACCCGATAGGCACCCCGGCCCACGCGCTCTAGGCGCCCACGGGCAGCCATCACCCGCAGCTGGGCCGGATCTATGCCAAGCGCTCGGGCATCACGCGTGGTGATGTATCCGTGCTGCTCCACGGCTCGCTCGAGCACCCGATCCCTCACATTCATGTGCTAAAGCGTATCAAACTGATACGGATAAGCACACAAAAGCAGGCCAGCACCTCTCCGGAATCATGGGTGCAGATTGCCCTGGGCTGCACTCCCCCGGGGTGCAACGAGACACAGATCCAGTCCTGCCGCCTCCTGCACCGGGGGTGCAGCACGCGGGTACACCGGGTGCAGGCTGCGCCTACTTTCCGCCTACTTTCACCTGTCGGGAGAGGCAGAAAATCGTACCGAAATAGGACAAGACCCCCCAGATTTGGGAGGTCTTGAACCTAATTTGGTAGCGGGGAGAAACTGAGGGTGCACGATCTTTGGGTTGCATGCCCTGCAAGCTGCCCTCACAAATGACCACTTCTGCACCCCCTCCTGTACTCCCCTGGGAGTGCAGGCCTGCACCCCCGCCGCTGACTTTCATCAATGCGTTCAGGCGACTGCCTTGGGCTTGAGTTGGACCGAGAGCGTGGTGTCGAAGGCGCTGGCGATGCGCTGGAGGATCGGCAGCGTCGGCGTCGTGCCGCCGGCCTCGAAGCGGGCAATTGCGGGCTGGGTCATGCCGGTCAACTTGGCCAGGTCACGCTGACTCCAGCCGCGCTCCTCGCGTAGACCACGGACGTGTTCCCCCAGCTCGAATGCGAGCTTCGCTGCGGCGTAGGCAGCCTCCACTGCCGAGTCGCCTGCGCGCGCGGCCTTCATGTCCTCCCATGATGTGCGTGCCATCACTCCTCCTCATCCACATAGTGCTCGGCTTGCATGCAAGCGAGCATCGCCTTCTTCGCACGCTCCACCTGAGCGCGATCCCTGTCCTTGGTCTTCGCAAAGACCGTCAGCAGGATGATCCGGCGGCCAGGGGCGATCCAGTACGTAATCCGGATTGCCTGTCGACCCAGGTCGAACCGAAGCTCCCGCAGCTTGCCGTCCAGCTGCTTGGTGTAAGGCTCGGAGAGCAGAGCACCTCGCTCGGCCAGCAGATCGACGTAAAACGCCGCACGACCAAACTCGCCACCCGCGAGCCCTTCAAGCCAGTCCCGAACCTCCGGCTCAAGTTCCACCGAACCCCAGGACATACCAACGATGCTATCACCACGTTGGCCAAGTAGACATTTGTTTCCGAAAACTCGTCCCTCAACTAGAGAGTGACGTGCAGCAAGAAGCCGCCGCATCAAGCGAGAGCGAATCCGCGCATGCAGGTCAGCGAGGCAACTAAAGCGGGGGAGTCCCCCTCTCGGCGGCACAGACCAGCTGGGGGATCCCGGAATCGAATCGATGACTTCCCTTCCTTGCCGTTGTGCTCACGTTTTTCCTAGATTGATGCGAGCAATGCGCTGATCAAGACAAGGATGAACATCCAGAGTTCGATGATGCCAATCGCACCCGGTCGCATGGGCTTGCGTCCAATGATCCGCGTGCGTGCGGCCATTGCGATAAACGGCAGTACGAGCCATAGGCCGTTGGGGAAACCCCACCAGGCCGCCAGGCACAAGGCGATTGCGATCGATCCGTCAGCGACGAATTTGGATGTCCTGGAGAATCTTGGATCGCGTCTCTCGCGAATCAACGACTTCACATGCAGCGTCGATCCCAGCAGGGTCAACGCGCAGAGCATCACGAGAATCCATACGCGTGCCGGCGCTGAGTTCAGGAATGTGGGCACCCATGAACGGCCGCCTGCTCCCACGGCCCACATGATCCAGACCATGGCCGAACATTCAGTGATGAAGACCAGGTCATTTTGTATTGCACGTTCATCGTTCCTTCGTGCGTACCGAACATTGGCTAAGAACAGCAGGAAGTAGAGGCCGCCCACCCACGCCAGCCAAGGGCTCTCCCAGAGAAGGATCAGACATGCTGGGATCACTACTGCAAGCCAGGCGGCAAATGGTCGACGGAATCTCTCGGGACGCTTGGAGCGGACCATCCCCAGGGCTGCGTACGACATCGGATACACGGCAATCCATGCCACAGCCAGTACCGCAAGCAGTGGATTCCAGGGAACCACGACGATGCCCAGAGCCAGGGGAAGCCCCAAGAAAGCCCATGCGCCATGCTGTGGAGGTATGTAGGTGTTCACTAGGCAAAATCCACTACTCGCTGCCAAGCCGGGCCACCCAGGGCAATAGCCGCTGCAGGGAAGAGTCCGTTCTCCTCCTTGTCGATATGACGTCGCAGTAGCTTTTCCAGTCCATCCATATCGGTCAGGTCTCCCAGGACGACTGATGCGATTCGAGCATCGATATCCCGATGCTCACTGCACAGACCATCAACGTGATCGGTGAATTCAGCATCGTTATGGAGTTCGGCAAACAAGGAGCGTTCTTCACTCGCGACGTGTGGCGCAAGGAGGTCGAGGAGGGACGAGACTGCGATTCCTGCCGCCTCGCGGTCATCGTTCGCAGCCAGACGCCGCAGTTCGCCCATCGCATTGATGATCGCGTCGTGCTCAGCAGAATACCGAGCGATCACCGTGATCGCCCGGCACCCGCAGTAGGAGCACACGGCTACCTCGACCGATCGAGGCGCACCCTCCAGGCCTGGGGACCCCGCTCCTGGTAGGTGGTCGTGAGCAGCCCAGGCTCGCGGGTCTCGATCTGTCGAAGAAGGGGAATCGGATCATGGGGAGCGATCAGCACGATTGCACCACCCGCAGGGATCGCCGCAATCGCACCGAAAGCAGTCGCATGGCGGATCGAGTGCGGAATTGAACGAAGGTCGAGTTCGTCAGGTGCATTAGCTGCCGCTTGGCTACCTCCACAGCCGCAGTCAGCTGCGCCTGCGTGCTGCGATTCCGAGGCCTGATTGGATTCCTCATGCCCACCACCGTCTCCCAGAAGGTGATGCATCCCCTCAAGGAGTCCACTCAGCGATACTGACGGCTCGGCGGCCAGCAGCGGCAAGATCAACTCATTCTCTTTGTCCAGGTGCGACATGAACAGTTCATTGAGCGCATACGCAGCTGCCGCGACGCGTACGGGGTTGCTTTGATCCCGAACTTGACCGACCAACTCCTTGAGCACACGATGCTCAGCCACCATTGCGTCGACCAGGAGCCCACCCGGTGGAAGGGCCGCTGCGGCTGGATAGAGCACGCCCTCTTCAGCAGCGGCATGGGGCAAGAGTTCGTTCATGCAGAACTCAACAAGGTCCCTGCGGGAGCGCTCAACATCCTTGATGCCGGTGCTCACTATGGCTCCGACCGCCATCACCAATGCCTCCGACCGGGCGCGGAGCACTCCGGCTAGTTGCGCATGATGGTTCTTGACCGCCTCGACCGCAGCGGCATCAGCCCCGGACGACGAGACAACGACGTCTGTAGGCGAGGGACCGGATTCCAACGACTGGTCTCGGGGAATCTCTTGGGTGATCTGCATGACAACCTCCATGTGGTCGACCTGGTAGCCGTATCACTGTCAATTTACTACAATAGGTTCCGTGAAAAGAATGGGACCGGCACCAGTCAGATATGACAGCGCGCGCGAGGCCTTGACGGGACCACGATCCCGGGTCCTTGAATGGCTCCAGCAGTCGGATGGCTCAATCACGGCGACAGAGTTGTCACAGGACATGGGTATGCATGCCAACACCGTTCGTGAGCACCTTGAAGGCCTTGTCCAGCGCGGGCTCGCCACACGTGAGATGACTCCACCAGCCCATCGAGGACGTCCGTCGTGGCGCTATTCCCCTGCCCTCGATGTGCTGGATCCAGACCCCCGCGTTCGTGACTACGCAGGCCTGACTTCGGCACTCGCAGGACAGATCGCCCGCTCCAGCACGAATCCGCAGAAAGACGCGATCGCCGCTGGTCGTGAGTGGGGACGCATGCTCACACAAGGCAAGACCCCAGTGGGTGCCCGCTCTGCACGCCAGGGCGCCATCGATCTGCTGAGTGACCTCGGCTTCGATCCGGTCGCGAACTCCTCGAGATCCAAGGTTCGACTGCGGCGTTGTCCGCTGCTCGACTCAGCCCAGGAGCAACCAGAAATCGTCTGCGTTGTACATCTCGGGATGGTCCGTGGAGTACTGGAGGCATTGGGCGGCGATGCCAGTCAAACTGAACTCACCCCCTTTGCAGAAGCCGGTGCCTGTCTCCTCACTCTGCGGGCGGAAGCGTGAAGACACCGCAGTGAAGCGCACTGCCTGGCACTTGAGAGTAGGCGCGGTCGTCCTGGCTTGGCTTTGCGCCGCATTCGCCGTCAGCGTGGTTGGGCAGTTTCACGAAATCCCGGCTTGGGTCCTCGTGCACATCCTGCTTCTGGGGGCAGTCAGTAACGCCATCCTCATCTGGAGCTCACACTTCTCCGTCGCGCTCCTTCGCCTCCCCGACGCCACAACCCGGCGGGCAGAGGCCTTGCGGCTGGCCTTGTTCAACGCTGGAGCACTCGTTGCCGTCATAGCCATCACCATTGATACGTGGCCAGGGGTTGTCGTGGGCGCAACATTGGTCGTCATCGCGGTTGCATGGCACGGAACAGCACTCGTCAGGCACGTTCGTCGTGCATTGCCCTCACGCTTCGGCTCCACCATTCGATACTACGTAGCGGCGGCATCCCTGCTTCCCGTTGGCGTCGCCCTTGGGGTCCTCATGGCTCACGACGCATCCGAATCGGCTTGGCATGCGCAATTGGCCTTGGCCCACGTCTCCATCAACCTACTGGGCTGGATGGGACTCACGGTCCTTGGCACCCTGGTGACCCTGTGGCCGACAATGCTGCACACACAGGTCTCCGATCGAGCAGAACGCCAATCCAGACAGGCACTGCCCATACTGCTAGTGGGGGTGGCAGGCGCCGCGGCTGGTGCGCTCACATCTCAACCCCGAGCCGCGACAATTGGGATCACTGCCTACGTCGTCGGCTTGCTTTGGATAGGCCGCTCACTTGGCCAAGTGACAAGGCGACGTCCACCAACCACCTACGCGACCCGATCGGTTCTTGCGGCAGCAGTGTGGTACCTCGCAGCCGTTGTTGCCTTGGTATGGATCCTGGCCAATGCCCAGGATTGGGAGTCTGCCGCAGAAAGCGCCGACAGGCTCGCGGGACCGCTCCTGGTTGGGTTCGCGGCTCAATTGCTCGTCGGCGCCCTGAGTTTCCTGATACCTGTGGTTCTCGGCGGTGGACCCGCTACTGCTCGCGCTACAAATGGCATCCTTGACCGAGCCGCGACAGTGCGAATCACGGTCATCAACCTTGCACTCCTCATCGTCGTGCTTGCGCCACAGGACATGCTTCGCATCGGTGCAGCGTTGCTCGCACTCACGGTCCTTGCGTCATTCATTCCTCTGGCCGTCGGCGCTGCCATCACCGCCTCCCGCATGCGACACTCACTTGCCGGTGGCCTCTCCGTGCGATGAACCAATGCAGTTGCTCCCTCTGTTCCTTCTGGCCATTCGAACCAAGGAGATCCGATGCGCACTTGGCTTACCGAACGACTTGACCTCGGAGTTCCTGTGATCTGCGCACCGATGGCCGGAGTAGCCGGAGGCCACTTGGCTGGCGCGGTCTCTGCGGCAGGTGGCCTGGGCATGGTTGGTGTTGGGGATCGAACACCACCTGAGTGGATTCGAGAGCAGTGCTCCATAGCCTCCCAGAGCGGAAGGCCCTTTGGAGTGGGGTTGCAGGCATGGGCGCTGCCCTTGAACCCAGGACAGGAGGAGGCCGTGCTCGAGTCCCGCGCAAGTTTGGTCTCTGTTTGCTACGGACCGCATGAGGGTCACATCGCCAAGTTCAGGAATGCCGGAATGCTCGTGGCAACCGCGGTGGGAAACCACCAGGA
Organism: Candidatus Nanopelagicales bacterium; assembly: GCA_041675125.1. Taxonomy (GTDB): domain Bacteria; phylum Actinomycetota; class Actinomycetes; order S36-B12; family S36-B12; genus UBA11398. Next base: position 7,235 of record JBAYUM010000032.1, on the reverse strand, counting down.
GGCCTGCCTCGCAACCGAGTCTGATGTGGACCTGATCATCGCCCGCGGTGCGGAAGGCGGCGGACATGGTCGAAATGACGTCAGCACGCTCGTCCTGCTCCAATCAGTGCTCGAAGTCGCTCAAATACCCGTCGTGGCGGCGGGTGGGATTGGCAATGCGCGTGGCCTGGCCGCTGTGGTCGCTGCCGGAGCCGCTGGCGCATGGGTCGGGACTGCGTTCACCGCCACCGTCGAGTCGATGACAGGCACGGTGGCGAGAGAACGACTCGTCGGGGCCCAGGACACCGACACGGTCTACACGCACGCATTCGACATCGCAGCGCAAGCCCGTTGGCCGCGCGAATTCGGTGAACGAGCACTGCGAAACACGTTCCTGAACAATTGGGAGGGACAAGAGCAGTACCTCGAAACGGACTTCCTCGTTGCCTTGCAGATGGCCCGGGCTCTCGCCGAAGGCAACTATGACACCGCCTGCATCGATGCTGGACAGGGCGTCGGGCTCGTCAAGAACATTCAAACCGCAGCCGACGTGATCCAGGAGTTCAGTCGCGCAGACGACCTTCTCAAGCGGCATACATTGTCGTAGCCTCGACACCACGCGAGAACGTGTCCCGCACAATCACCACGTCACGTAGCGTTGAAGTACTTTGCCTCGGGGTGATGCACGATGATTGCGCTGGTTGACTGCTCCGGGTGCAACTGGAAACCCTCAGACAGGATTACGCCAATTCTTTCTGGTTTGAGTAGGTCGACCAGGATTTCCTGCTGATCCAGTTCAGGGCATGCTGGGTAGCCAAATGAGTAGCGCGAACCGCGGTACCCCTGCTTGGCGATGAGCGTTTCCATATCGGGGTTATCCTCGATCGACAATCCGAGCTCCTCGCGAGTGCGGGCATGCCAGTACTCAGCCAGGGCCTCGGTGAGTTGCACTGACAAGCCGTGCAACTCCATGTAGTCACGATAGCTATGGGCTTCAAAGAGCTTGGCAGTCGCTACGGATGCGGGCTCACCCATAGTGACGATGTGGAACGCGACAACATCGATCTCCCCGAATTCCTGGGACTTGAAGAAGTCGCTGATGCATAGGTGCCGGTCTCTGCGTTGGCGTGGAAAGCGCAGGCGAGTGCGCTCTTGCCCCGCTTGCGGTCCTTCATGCCAGAGGATCACAAGCTCGTCGCCGTCACTGACACACGGGAAGTAGCCATATGCGACAGCTGGTTCGATGGCGCCTTCCGTCTTGACTCGATCAAGCCACATGCGTAGTCGAGGATGGCCGTCTGTCTCGACCAGGTCCGCGTATGAGGGACCATTGGAATCGCCTCGAGTGGGCTTGAGTCCCCACTGGCCCAGAAACAAGGCGCGCTCGTCGATATAGGGCGCAAAGTCAGCCAACGGAATTCCTCGAACTACACGGTCGCCAAAGAATGGTGGCACAGGTATCGGGATATCTGTTGCCACATCTGAGCGTGCGGGCATGTCCTCGAGGGCTGTCAGGTGCACGTGGGCGCGTGCGGTGACGCGCCGCTTCCGCGCCTCAGGAAGGGCAGCTCCGGGTTCACCTCGCTTCATCGCCATGACGGTGTCCATCAGGCGCAGGCCTTCGAATGCGTCGCGGGCATATCGGACCTCACCATCGAAGACTTCCGCCAAGTCCTGCTCAACGAAAGCTCGAGTGAGTGCGGCGCCGCCGAGGATCACGGGAATCTGCCCGGCGATGCCCCGGGAATTCATCTCCAGCAGGTTCTCCTTCATGATGACCGTGCTCTTTACCAACAGTCCGCTCATCCCAATGACGTCGGCCTGGTGCTCGACAGCCGCATCCAAGATCATGTTGATGGGTTGCTTGATACCGAGATTTCTGACCGTGAAGCCGTTGTTGCTCAGGATGATGTCAACCAGGTTCTTGCCGATATCGTGGACATCGCCCTTGACCGTGGCCAGAACGATGGTTCCCTTGCCTGCTTCATCGCTACGTTCCATATGCGGTTCAAGATAGGCGACTGCTTTCTTCATGACTTCTGCACTCTGCAGGACGAATGGCAGCTGCATCTCCCCTGAACCGAAGAGTTCACCGACGGTCTTCATTCCCTCCAGCAGCGTGTCATTGACGATGGCAAGTGCGGACCGTTCCATGAGTGCTGCGTCGAGATCGGCTTCCAGGCCGATGCGCTCGCCATCGATGATGCGCATTTGGAGCCGTTCAAACAATGGCAATGCAGCCAGCTCCTCCGCGCGCGATGCATTGCGCGACTTCGCCTCAACGCCTTCGAACAAGCTCAGGAAGTGGGCCAGGGGATCATGGGTCATGTTGCCATCAGAGTCATAGACGCGTCGGTCGTACACGAGGTCCAGCGCTCCCTCGCGCTGCTCTTCCGGGATACGCGCCATAGGAAGGATCTTTGATGCATGCACGATGGCGGTGGAAAGACCTGCGTTGACGCACTCGTGAAGGAATACCGAATTGAGCACTTGACGGGCAGCCGGATTCAGCCCGAAGGAAACGTTGGACAATCCCAGCGTGGTGTGGAGACTGGGGTATCGGTCGCTCAGGATCCTGATCGCATCGATGGTTTCAATTCCGTCGCGTCGGGTCTCCTCTTGGCCTGTTGCAATGGGAAAGGTCAAGGTGTCAACGATGATGTCCTCGACAGACATTCCCCAATTCTGTGTGAGGTCCGATATCAGACGCTCGGCTACTCGCACCTTCCATTCGGCTGTGCGTGCTTGCCCTTCCTCATCAATCGTGAGGGCGACGACTGCGGCGCCGTGCTCGACCACCAACGGCATGATCTTGCCGAATCGCGACTCAGGCCCGTCGCCATCCTCGTAATTGACGGAGTTGATGATCGCCCTTCCACCCAGCATTTCCAGGCCCGCCTGGATGACAGGGAATTCCGTGGAATCGAGCATGATCGGCAATGTGCTTGCCGTGGCCAATCGACCTGCAAGCTGCCGCATGTCTTCAACACCTGAGCGACCGACGTAATCGATGCACAGGTCAAGAACGTGGGCACCGTCGCGAATCTGTGCGCGAGCGATCTCGATACAGCCGTCCCAGTCCTCGTCCAGCATCTCGTCACGAAATGCGCGAGACCCATTGGCATTCGTTCGCTCGCCAATGGTGAGATACGTGGTGTCCTGACGCAGCGTCACAGGCTGGTAGAGAGAGGCCACTGCAGCCTCATGCTTCACTTCACGAACCGCAAGGTCGCGCCCATGGAGGCGTTCAACTACTGCTTCAAGATGCTGAGGTGTTGTTCCACAGCATCCCCCGACAAGGCCAACCCCATAGGTCTGCGTGAACGTCTCGAGCGCATCGGCAAGCTCCCCCGGAGTCAAGGGGTAATAGGCACCATCGGATGTCAGTACGGGAAGTCCGGCATTGGGCATGCAGGACAGGCCGACGCTTGCCGTCTTGGCCAGAGTGCGCAGGTGCTCGCTCATTTCGCGGGGTCCAGTAGCGCAGTTCAGCCCGATGACATCTATCCCAAGAGGTTCGAGAGCGGTCAATGCCGCACCAATCTCACTGCCCAGCAGCATGGTGCCAGTGGTCTCCACGGTGACCTGGGCGATCAGCGGTAACCGAACGTTCGCAGCTGTCATTGCCCGGTTGGCTCCGACTATTGCCGCCTTCGCCTGCAGCAAGTCCTGCGAGGTCTCCACCAGAATGCCATCGACGCCTCCATCGATGAGACCTCGGACCTGTTCTTGGTAGGCGTCGCGCAACTGCGCATAGGGGGCATGCCCGAGTGACGGCAGTTTGGTCCCCGGCCCAACAGATCCCAGCACCCAGCGTGGTCGAGCAGCCGTCGCCCAGCGATCTGCAACCCTGCGCGCAATCCGAGCGCCGGCTACGGAGAGCTCATAGATGCGATCTGCAATGTCGTACTCACCGAGATTGGAGAAATTGGCGCCAAAGGTATTGGTCTCCACGCAATCGACGCCAACCTTGAAGTAGGCCTCATGCACGGCGTCGACTGCATCCGGACGGGTGATGTTCAAGATCTCATTGCACCCCTCGAATCCGTCGAAATCGGCCAAAGAGAGGCTCGCGTCCTGGAGCATGGTGCCCATCGCGCCGTCAGCGATGACAATTCGCGACACCAACGCATCACGAAGGGTGTCTGGCCGCGGAATCGCAGGGCTCTGAGTTTCAGCTGACATCAGTTCTCTATTCGTCCTCGTCATTCGCGGGTGCATCCTGAAATGGAGCTGGTCTGGGGCCGCGCGCTCGTCACGGGCTCCTCCACTCGTGCTGCAAGGTCACGGATTGCTCTCCCGGGCTCGCTCGAGCTGGTCTGCGTGCTCACGAGGATGGGCGATGTATGTGACTAGCCAGGCTCGAACCGAGAAGATGCCGACTGAATTGTGCTGCCCCACATGCTCCAAGTCCTCGATCGACAATCGGCGAATGAGATCGAGGGATGACGCTCGCACTGATTCGAAGATTGCACGGGAATTCCCAACGGGGAGTTCTGCATATCCAAGGACGGGGGTTCGCGCCCAGCGGTCTTCGTCGAATCCGAGGATGAGGGAACCTGTTGGCTCAGTCAGCAGCCGCCTCAGGGCGATGTATGCCAGGGTTTCGCTGTCGGCCAGGTGATGAATGATCTGACGAACTGACCACCCGTCCGGGCGCCCTGCGTCCAGGAAACCCACAGGGACGCAACCGGCCGCCCGAATGAATCGGGAAGTGGCCGCCTCATACTCGGAGGCAAGATCTTTGATGTCGATGCTGGTGATCACGTTCGAGACACCGTCCTGGGTTCTGAGGAGATGTGCTGCATCCGGTTTTCCCCGAAGTGAATTGCAGTGATTGCGTGTTGCGCAAGCAGTGCATCCATGTCGACCATCTCAGATTCTTCTTTCGTCACGGTGTGGGACTACAACCAATTTACTACACTCCATTCCGTTATATTCGCTGGGTCGGTGTTCTCTGTGTGCGAGAGTTACGGATGCTCTGGTCTTCGCTCTTCGTTAAGGGCCATTTCACGAGCAGTGAGTGCGTCGAGGTGATCATCAATTCGGCGTCTACGAGTTGACGTGGGAGTCAAACTTCAACTGCCAGGGTCTGCCCCTGGTCTGGTTGACCAAGTGATGTGTCCCGGAACCCGAAAGTGCGAGATACCGTCTCCCTGACACCGTTGAACTATTGGGACCGTCAATCGGGAGCCCTAGTAGCCAAAGATTACGGAGGTTCCACCCATATTCACGGGCACGAGTGGAAGCGCTCAGCGATGACCGTGGGCTTCGGGTAGGCATTGAGGACCGGGGAAGGCAATTCCTCGAGCAGCACCGGGAAGGTCACGGCCATGGCCTGGGGCGTGACGGCATCACCGAAGCCGACATCCACTTGGACGTGCATCAGCGCACCGTCCAGGTCGCCTTGCATCGTGACCCTGATTCCGGGGTAGCCCGCTTCTTTGCGGATGTCGGCCGTCGTCACGGTGTCGGGCGCGAAGACGATCCCGTCGGGAAAGTCGAGTGTGCAGGCTGCTCGGAACACGTCGCCAATGCGTTGACTATCCGCTGGGCCGAATCCAAGAAGGTCGATGTCCCGCGTGGGTCGGGACGGGGTGCCGAACCACACGTCGAACAGCAGCGCTCCCTTGAGCAGGAACTCGTCTCGGTGCTCTCCGATGCTGATGCGATAGAGCATGCGTTCGAGCGCGTACCGGGTGAGGATGGCACCGAAGTCGATGCGATCTCTTTCGGCGAGATTCCTCAGTCGTGCTCGGATGGATGCAGGCAGGTTGGTGGGCGTCATACGAGTGATTCCAGATAGGGACGCATCACGTTGGTCATCCGCGTGTGACCGGCGGCCTGCCACAGTTCGTCCATCGTGACAGTGCGCGACTCCCATGCTGAGCGCAGCGCTTCGATCGCAACATCCAGACCCACGCGACTGCGGAACTTGAAGCAGTCGGCCACAGTGCGAGCAGGCGAGGTCACTCGTACCGTGACGCCGTCGATGTTCTCCTCCTGCACGCCTTCGCGCAGGTTCACCTCGTTCATGCGCACCACCTGCAGCGGCGGGTACTCGATCCGTGGAACGGCAGCCCTGTTGCCAATGGCCATCCACACCTGCAGCGGCGACTGGGTCGTGAGACCGTGCATCGCCAGGGCCGATGTAAGGCAGACCACCACGCTGGGATGCGTCGCGCACAGGATTGCGATCGGATCTGCTCGCGGGCCTTGCGGAAGTTGATAGACGCCTCGACTCACCCACACGAGGTCACCGCGTGCAGCCAGGCGTGACAGTGCAGTGCGACTCACGCCAGCCGCCACCGCATCGCGGCTGCGCAGGAGCCCAGACTTACGCCCCAGACGCAGCGCCGCCGCAGCTTCCGTCCCCATGCCCCAATGTTACAGATAGTCGGTAGATACTTACAAGTACCGATAATCAGCAACCGCTCCCGGGTGAAGCGAGCTCGAGCCAGCGAAGTTGCGCGATACCGAGGCACTCGACGCCGTTGAAGGAGATGCCAGGCACAACGAGAACTCGACTAAAGGAGCTGCCGTCCACGACCATAGGCACAGGCGAAGGAACCTGACACCTTCGTACAACGACATATCCTGCTGACTTACCGCTGACTTACTCCACGCAGCGGCGTCAGAACACATGCAAAACGGGCACAACCTGTCCGTTATGGACGGCTATGCCCGTTTGCACTGTAGCGGGGAGAAACAGAGGATGCACGATCACTGGGTTGCGTGCCCCGCGGGTTGCCCTCACAAATGATCATTTCTGCACCCCTCGTGCACTCCCCTGGGGGTGCAGACCCGCACCCACCCCGCCTACTTTCAAGGCTGGCACTGATCCAATCACGGTGTTCGGTATGCGTCAGCCCTAGGACTGATCGCAAGAACCGTCACCGTGCGCGAAGCGTCATCAATACGGTAGATGACGCGGTAGGTGCCGCGCCGCGCACTGTGTCGATCGGCCAGCGGCGGCATGAGTTGCTTGCCCACTCGTTGCGGATTGTCCAGAAGTGGTCCAACGATGAATTCGTACGCGGCGAATGCGATCGACGAGGGAAGCCCTTCTGCGAGTTGACGCCGTGCCGTGGCAGTAATGACGAGCGCGTACATCTAAATGTCATGCACCCGTCGAGCGGGCTTGCATGGCTGCAGCGAGCACGTTGAGATCTTCCACGCGCCCCTCGGCGAGATCCGCATCAGACTCGGTGAGCTGACGAATGAGTGCCCCATCAGCGAGTACGGCAATGGTTTCC
>JBAYUM010000031.1:0-15118 GCA_041675125.1 Candidatus Nanopelagicales bacterium | reverse complement strand
TTACTCACCCGTTCGCCACTGATCCGGGGAGCAAGCTCCCCTTCACCGTTCGACTTGCATGTGTTAAGCACGCCGCCAGCGTTCGTCCTGAGCCAGGATCAAACTCTCCATAAATGAATTGTTTTGAAACCGGCAGACAGAGCTGACTTGCTCTAATTAGTTCTGTACTACCAAAGGAATCCGTCTGGTTTTCAGCATTGCTGCTAAACCCCAGAACGGGGTATTGGCATTGACATGTAACACGCTGTTGAGTTCTCAAGGTACGGACGCGCACCAACAACTTGGCTTTCGCCTTGTTTTTGGGGCAACATTCCAAACTTACTGATTTTGTCTGACTAGGTCAAATCGCCTGTTTCGGCGTGTTGAACTTGGTCAAACGATGCTTCGCGATGAACCGGCCTAGCTTGGCGCAAACAGTGCAAGAAGCGCTGTGCGGCTTGGTGTCCGTTCCTCCCTCGCGGGCAAGAGGAACACTATGCCACCGCCGGGCAACCGGTCAAATCGGGTCCCTGCAAGGCTCTTCAAAGACCAGAAACAACCTGGATTCCCGCGACGGATCTCTTGCCTCGGCGCAGGACGAGCCACTCGCCGTGGAGCAGATTCGCCGTGGATGGTTGCCACGTTTCCTCGCTAACACGACCATTGTTCACGTAGGCGCCGCCTTCGGCAATAGTCCTTCGTGCCTGGGACTTGCTGGAGACCAGGCCGCAGCGCACCAGGAGCTCGTCGACGCTGGGCAGCAGGCCGTCAACGACCTCTGCGGCCTGCACCTGGGCATATGCGGCCTCGCGCAGGGCAGCAGCCAGTGTCGCCTTTGCGAGCCCGCCTAGGTCGCCCTGGCCGAACAGCGCCCGGCCCGCCTCCTGGGCCCCCACGCGCTCGGGAATTCCATGGACCAGGTCGGTGAGCTCCTCAGCGAGGGCACGCTGAGCGGCCCGCTCGTGTGGCTTGTCCACCGTTGCGGTCAGCAGTGCAGCGATGTCGTCCCGAGTGCGAAAACTGAAGGTGTGCAACAGGTTTGGAATGTCACGATCGTCCGCATTCAGCCAGAATTGGAAGAACTCGTACGGGCTGGTGAGCGAAGGATCGAGCCACACGGTTCCGGATTCGGTCTTGCCGAACTTGGTGCCATCGGCCTTGGTGAGCAACGGCGTCGTGAGCGCATGCACCGAGGTCTGCTCGGTGCGACGGATCAGGTCAACGCCAGCAGTGATGTTGCCCCACTGATCAGATCCACCGGTCTGCAGCACGCATCCATAGCGACGGAAGAGCTCGAGGTAGTCAAAGGACTGCAGCAGTTGGTAGCTGAACTCCGTGTACGAGATGCCGTCCTTGGCCAATCGAGCAGCGACCGCTTCACGGTCCAGCATCCGATTCACGCTGAAGTGCTTGCCGATATCGCGCAGGAACTCAAGAACGGACATGTCCTTGGTCCAGTCGAAGTTGTTGACCACGATGGCGGCATTTGGCCCGTCGAAGTCATAGAACCGTTCCAGCTGGGCGCGGATGCGGCCAACCCATTCCTGCACCACATCAGCGGAGTTCAAGGTGCGCTCCCCTGTCATCTTGGGGTCGCCGATCAGCCCGGTTGCCCCGCCGACCAGGGCAAGGGGGCGATGGCCTGCCTGCTGAAACCTGCGAACTGTGAGGATCTGCGCGAGGTTTCCGAGATGCAGGCTCGGAGCAGTCGGATCGAAACCGCAATACAGCGTGACCGACCCCGCCGACAGGACAGCGTGCAGGGCACCCAGGTCCGTGCTTTGTGCAATCTGCTCGCGCCACAACAGTTCATCAATGATGTCGATCACGGGAACATCCTTACGCACGGCGCACGGCAGCTCGATAAGGGCTCACGGTTGGATCATCAAGGAGAAAGAATCGCCAAGGGGTGCCTGAGCCCAGGCCCCCGACGCCGGTGCGGGCACTCACGCCGAACTCCTCGACCGGCGATTGCGGAAGTTCGATTCGCACAGCCGACTGTGGATCCAGCAGATCGATGCCATTGATGCTCCCATCGACGCCCAGAGCCGCGCACAGGCGGGCCGGCCCCTTTGCCAGTTCATGGTCGCTTCGGGCCTTGGGGCGCCGTTGTCGGGCGATCTCGAGCCCATTGACGACTTCGCCCGCACGGATCAGCACCGCACCTGCAGCGCCTGGCGGGCCGGTGACGACATTCAGGCACCAGTGCATCCCATAGGTGAAGTACACGTAGGCAGCACCGGGTTGTCCGAACATCACCTGAGTGCGCGGAGTGGGTCCGCGATGGGCATGGGATCCAGGATCCTCGCCCATCCCGCCATAGGCCTCTACCTCGCTCACTCGCAGCACCACTGGCATATCTCCGACAAGCGAGATGATCGTCGCGCCCAGCAATTGCGGCGCAACGAGATGTGCTGGTTCGGCTAGATCGACCACCGCTGGCGTTCGCGAGTGAGCAGCAGGTCCAACTGGGCCAACTGCTCGCGTACGCGTTCGGGCGCCGTGCCACCGAAGGCGTTGCGAGAGTTCAAGGACCCGTCGACTGAAAGCACCTCGCGCACCTGCGAGGTCAGATGCGCACTTATCGACGTGAGGTCATCATCGGTGAGATCCCAGAGCTCGACCTCCTGCGATTCCGCTCGTTGCACGCAGGCGCCTGCGATCTCATGCGCCTCCCTGAACGGCACTCCTTCGCGGACAAGCCATTCGGCGATGTCAGTCGCCAGGGCGAAACCCTGCGGCGCGGAGTCGGCCATGGCTGCCGTGTTGAAGCGCAGGGTTGCGATCATGCCCGTCATTGCAGGCAGCACGAGCAGCAGCTGCTCAACCGTGTCGAACACCGGCTCCTTGTCCTCCTGCAGATCGCGGTTGTAGGCAAAGGGCAGTCCCTTGAGCGTTGCCATGAGGCCGGTGAGATTGCCGATGAGTCGACCTGATTTCCCCCGTGCAAGCTCAGCGACATCGGGGTTCTTCTTCTGCGGCATGATCGAGGATCCCGTCGACCAGGCATCATCGAGCTGAGCCCACCCGAATTCACGCGAGGTCATCAGGATGACCTCCTCGCCCATGCGCGACAGGTGAACGCCGATCATCGCCGCGACAAAGAGGAACTCGGCAACCCAGTCGCGGTCGCTCACTGCATCGATGGAGTTCGCCAGCGCCTCGTCGAAGCCGAGATCCACTGCAACACTCTGCGGATTCAGTCCCAACGATGACCCGGCCAGCGCTCCAGCGCCGAGCGGAGAGCGCGCTGCGCGCTTGTCCCAGTCGGACAGTCGTTCAAGATCGCGAGCAAGCCCATGCACATGCTTGGCAAGCTCGTGGCCGAAGGACACCGGCTGCGCATGCTGCAAGTGGGTGAAGCCTGGCGAGGTCGTGTCGATGTGCTGCTTGGCCTGGATGAGGAATGCCTCCTGCAGTGCAATGACTTCCTGTGCGATGAACTTCACCTGATCTCGCAGATAGAGACGGAAGTCCGTTGCGACCTGGTCATTGCGGCTGCGACCTGCGCGCAGCCTGCCGCCCAGTTCACCGAGCTTCAGCATCAGATTGCGCTCGACTGCAGTATGCACATCCTCGTCCTGGGCGTCAGGCACGACTGCCCCGCTTTGGATCTCGTGATCGAGTTCATCAAGCGCACTCGTGACTGCACTGAGCTCATCACCGGTCAGCAAGCCAGCTTGATGCAGTACCTTGGCGTGCGCCTGCGTCTGCTGAATGTCATATGGCGCAAGCCGCCAGTCGAACTGCACTGAGCGACTCAAGGCCGCCATGGCATCCGAGGGACCATCGGCAAAGCGTCCGCCCCAGAGTCGGGTTGGCTGAGCTTCGGTCACGAGGTTCTCCTTTGTTGTGGATCGATTGCGATGCTGTCCCCGCGGCGGTCGGCCAGCGACAGCAGATTGGCACAGAACTCCTGGGCGGCCGTCTCGCTTCGCATGACGACCATGATCGTGTCGTCGCCTGCGACGGTGCCAACGATCTGATCGAAGTGCGCGCGATCGAGATAGCCCGCGAGATAGTGCGCAGCACCGGGCGGGGTATGGAGAACGGCGATGTTCTGTGCCGGCTCGGCTCCGACGAGCACGTCGGTCACTACCCGGCTGATGCTGGTTGGCACAGCGAGGTGCGTGACGACCGGACTTCGCGAGATCAGGTATCGCGAGCCGGTCGCCGCGTCGTGAGTCTTCACCGCACCAAGGGCTTCCAGGTCACGGCTTAGTGTCGCCTGAGTGACGGCCATGCCCTCACTTGCCAGCACCGATCGCAGATGCTCCTGAGAGCTGATGGAACCCTCCTCGATCAACGCCTCGATGCGCGATCGTCGAGCGGCCATCGTCCTGGGCGCGCTCATCACCTGGCCGCCAGATCCTGGAAGGCCGACTGCCACCGCACGCAGACCTCGTCCAGGTCTGCAGTGGAGATGTTGAGCGCAGGCGCCATGCGTATCGCATTCGGGGCAACGGCGTTGGCCAGCAGGCCATTTGCTCGCAGGGCCGCATCGACATCGCTGCTCAGCACGCCATTGAGCTCTGCCGCCCGGAGCAGTCCAGCACCGCGGACCGAGTGCACCAGCCCCTGGGACAGTGCCGGCAGCTCTGCTGCAAGCCGTTCGCCCGATGCGCAGACCTGCTCGAGCAGTCCTTCTCGCTCAATCACCTCGAGCACCGTGAGCGCGGCCCGTGCCGAGATGGGATTGCCACCGAATGTGGACCCATGAGAGCCCGGCGTGAACAGGTTCGCAGCGTCGCCGAAGGCGATCAGCGCACCGATCGGCAGTCCGCCGCCGAGCCCCTTGGCCAGGGTGAGGACATCTGGCATCACCTGCTCGTTCTGGAATGCGAACCAGGCACCAGTGCGGCCGATGCCCGTCTGCACCTCGTCGAGGATCAGCAGGGCACCCTGCGCATCGCATGCGGCACGAGCTGCAGCCAGATAGCCCCGGGGCGGCACGATCACGCCGCCCTCGCCCTGGATCGGCTCGAGGAAGACCGCGGCAGTCTCGAGTGTGACTGCCGCCGCCAGGGCCTGCGCATCGCCGTAGGGCACCACAGTGACCTCACCTGGCAGGGGCCGAAACGGATCCTGCTTGGCAGGCTGCGCAGTCAGCGCCAAGGAGCCCATGGTGCGCCCGTGGAAGCCTCCGGTGGCCACGACCACATGCGTGCGCCCCGTGAGCCTGCTCAGCTTGAAGGCAGCCTCATTGGCCTCTGCCCCCGAATTGCAGAAGAACACGCGCGATCCACTGGGTGCATCGCTGAGCTGCAGCAGCCGCTCAGCCAGGTGCAATCCCGGCTCTGTCGCATACAGGTTGCTCGTGTGCCCGATGGTGTTGAGCTGATCGGTGATCGCCTGCACGAATGCGGGATGTCCATGGCCGAGCGCATTCACCGCAATCCCAGCGATGAGGTCGATGTACTCCTTGCCCGAGTCGTCCCAGACGCGCGAACCCTTGCCGCGCACCAGGAGCAAGGGCGGGCGTCCGTAGTTCTTCATCATGCTGGCTTCCCAGCGATCACTCCACATCATGACTTCCTCGGATAGACCATCGTGCCAATACCGTCATTGGTGAACACCTCGAGCAGGACTGAATGAGCGACGCGGCCATCGATCACGTGCGCCTGCGGCACTCCCCCGTCGATCGCCCGAATGCATGCCTCCATCTTGGGCACCATGCCGGACTCGAGGGAGGGAAGCATCAGACGCAGATCCTCGACGTCGATCTGACGGATGATCGAATCGCGATCCGGCCAGTTCGCGTACAGCCCTTCGACATCGGTCAGCACGACGAACTTCGCGGCGCCCAGCGCCTGGGCCAGGGCCGCTGCGGCCGTATCGGCATTGACATTGTGCACGGTGCCATCGACATCGCGCGCAACTGTCGAGACCACTGGAATGAAACCGTCATCCAGCAACTTGACGACGAAGTCCGGCCGCACCTCGACGACATCGCCGACCAGCCCGATGTCGGTGGCAACGCCATCAATGTTCGCATCGCGACGCTCTGCGATGAGGGTATGCGCATCCTCCCCCGACATTCCGACCGCAAAGGGACCATGGTCATTGATGAGTCCGACGAGCTCTCGTTGCACCTGCCCGACGAGCACCATGCCGACCACATCCATGATCTCAGGAGTCGTGACACGCAGGCCGCCCTTGAACTCCGATTCGACACCGAGCTTCTCGAGCATGGCACTGATCTGGGGCCCACCGCCGTGCACGACGACGGGGCGCAGGCCGGCCAGCCGCATGAAGACGATGTCCTCAGCGAATCCGGCCTTGAGCTCATCATCGGTCATCGCATTGCCGCCGTACTTCACGACAACTGTCGCGCCATGGAACCGTTCGAGCCAAGGCAGGGCCTCGGCCAGCACGGCAGCTTTCGAGGAAGCCTGCTCCAGGTCAGTCATGTGTGCCTCTCAGGTGGAGTACGCGGAGTTCTCGTGGACGTAGTCGGCAGTGAGGTCATTGGTCCAGATGGTCGCCTCGCTCGCGCCAGCGCGCAGGAGCACCTTGATCTCGACCTCGCGTCCCGCCAGGCTGACGAGCGAACGATCCTCACCCAGACCGCCATTGCGACAGATCCAGATGCCGTTCATGGCGACATCGACCCGATCTGGCTCGAATGCGGCCGAAGTGGTGCCCGCGGCAGCCAGTACCCGACCCCAGTTGGGATCCTCGCCGTGGATGGCGCACTTCAGCAGGTTGCTGCGCGAGATCGCTCGAGCAATCTCGAGTGCGTCATCCGTCGATGCCGCCTGCTCAACGGTGATCCTGATGTCCTTGGACGCGCCCTCAGCGTCGTGGATGAGCTGCTGGGCCAGGTCTGAGCACACTTGGGTGAGCACCTGCGTGAACGTCTCAGCATCGGGCTGCTCACCACTGGCCCCGCTTGCCAGCAGCAGCACGGTGTCATTGGTCGACATGCAGCCATCGGAGTCGATGCGATCGAAGCTCAGGCTCGTCGCTGTCCTCAGTGCGGCTTCGGCGACCTCCGCATCGACGACGGCATCTGTGGTGATGACCACGAGCATGGTTGCCAGGGCCGGCGCCAGCATGCCGGCCCCCTTGGCCATGCCCCCAACAGTGAATCCACCATGCGTTGCCTCGGACTTCTTCGGCACGCTGTCAGTCGTCATGATCGCAAGCGCTGCATCATCTCCACCGTCATCGGCAAGTGCGGCAGTCGCTGCGTCGATGCCCGCAATGATCCTGTCCATGGGCAGACGCTCACCGATCAGGCCCGTCGAGCAGACAGCGATCTCACCTGCGCCGACCTCAGCGCCGAGGGCACCGAGTGCTCGTGCCGCATGCTCTGCAGTGTGGTGCGTGTCGGCGAACCCGTCTGGGCCGGTGCAGGCGTTAGCGCCGCCTGAATTGAGCACAACTGCCCGCAGCTCCTGATCGAGGAGGACCTGCTGCGACCAGAGCACCGGCGCAGCCTTGAAGCGGTTGCTGGTGAATACGCCGGCAGCCGTGAACAGCGGCCCCTGATTGACGACCAGCGCGACATCGTGGTTTCCCGATGACTTGATGCCCGCCTTCACCCCGGCGGCGAGAAATCCCTGTGCAGCAGTCACGCTCATGGTGCTACTCCATTTGCAGTCAGCCCGAGGGTTTCGGGGAATCCGAGCATGAGGTTCGCGTTCTGCAGGGCCTGCCCTGCGGCACCCTTGCCGAGGTTGTCCACGGCACAAAGGACGATGACCCGGCCAACGCGCTCATCTGGCACCAGCTGCAACTGCGCCGCATTCGTGCCGTAGACCGATGAGGTCTGGGGCAGCACGCCCTCGGGGAGCACGATGACGAACGGCTCGTCCGCATAGGCATCAGCCAGCGCACCACGCAATTGCCCAGCAGTGACACCGGGCTTGATCTGGGCACTGCACGTTGAGAGCATGCCCCGCGACATGGGGGCCAGCAGTGGGGTGAACGACACGGTGATGTCCTGCCCTGCTGCGCGCGAGAGCGACTGCTCGATCTCAGGCGTGTGCCGGTGCACTCCACCGACGCCATAGGCCGACATCGACCCCATCACCTGCGAGGCCAGATAGGCGTCAGCCGGCTTGCGTCCGGCACCGGAGGTGCCTGAGGCAGCCACCACCGAGATGCCAGCAGTCTCGATCAGCCCGGCGCCCAGCAATGGCGCAAGCGCAAGTGCGACGGTTGTCGGGTAGCAGCCTGGATTCGCCACCTGACGGGACTTGCCGATCTTCTCCCGATTGCCGTCCAACTCGGGCAGGCCATAGGTCCAGGTGCCGGCATGCGGGATCTTGTAGAAGGCCTCCCAGGCCGCAGCGCTTGCCAGCCGGAAGTCAGCACCGAGATCGACCACAGCGACACCGGACCCAAGCTCGAGGGCGATCGCTGCACTCTCACCGTGCGGCAGTGCCAGGAAGGTGAGATCAGCCTGGGCAAGCGCCTTGGCACTCGTGGCGTCGAAGGTTCGATCAGCGAGCGCCACGAGATTGGGATGCACATCGACGATGCGCTCCCCGGCCTTGCCTCCTGCGGCAATGCTGCCCAGTTCGACCTCCGGGTGCCCAAGGAGCAGCCGGAGGAGTTCACCGCCCGCATAGCCCGAAGCACCCGCGACACTGATCTTCACCATGTGTCGAGTATACGCATACGCGCATATTTATGCAGGAGGGGGTGTCCGCTCAGGCTCCGCGCAGGGTGGCACCGAGCCGCTCATGCGCGAGATCGATCGCCGCCTGGCGGGCCGCGGCGATCTCGGCTGCGTCCAGGGTGCGGTCAGGTGCGCGGAACCGCAGGGCGAATGCCAGCGAGCGAAAGCCCTCCGGCACCTGCTGACCGCGATAGACGTCGAACAGGCGCAGTGACTCCAGCAGGGGGCCTGCCCCATCGACGATCGCCTGCTCAACGGCCTTCGTCGCAATCGTGTCGGCGACTACCAGGGCGATGTCCTCCTTGGCCACCGGCTGGGCGGAAACCGCTGGCGCGGTTCGAGCCGGCGGCGCTGCGGCAACCAGCGCATCGAACTCGAGCTCGACGGCGCAGGTGCGTGCAGGAAGTCCCAACTGCTCAACGACGCGTGGATGCAGCTCACCAGCGACTCCGACACTGACGCCCTCGATGCGAAGGCTCGCACAGCGGCCCGGATGAAAGGTTGCGTCGTCGCCCTGCACGACATCGAGTTCAACGCCGACAGTGTCGGCAATGACGCGGGCGGCCTCCAATGCATCGGACCACTCGAAGGCTCGTGCCGGCCCTGCCCACGTCTGTGGAACCTGATTGCCTGCGAGCACGACTCCGAGCGAGGTGCATTGACGAGGCAGCATGGCATGCACTGACGACCATTCCTCATCGGTTGGTCGCTGGGCCACACTCGGCCGTGGCACCGTGGCACCCAGCGGGCCGCGGGCAACCGAACCGAGCTCGAAGATGAAGAGATCCTCGGTGCCGCGACTCAGGTTTCGCCGGGCAGCCGCCACGAGCCCGGGCAGTATCGATGCCCGGATGTACGGCTGCTCGTCACTGAGTGGATTGGCAAGGCGCACCCTGGATCGACGCACATCTGCTTCGCTGAAACGCAGCGCATCGCATTCGGCAACCCCGACGAAGGGATAGTTCAGCACCTCGACCCCACCCCGGGCAGCCAGGGCCATGCCCACGCGGCGGCGCAGGCGCTGCGACACCGTCAGGCCGTGGCCGACGGCAGCAGTCGGAAGCGTCGACGGCAGCTCGTCATAGCCCACCAGCCGAATCACCTCCTCGACCAGATTGGCCGGATCCGTGATGTCCGATCGCCAGCTCGGCGGGGTCACCTTGAGCAGATCCCAGGTGGCATCGACCTCACAGCCGACCGCCTCGAGCAGCGACACCACGATGCCCTTGTCGATGGGCATGCCGGCGATCACACCGGGCTCAGTGGACGGCAGGTCGATGATCGGGGGCTCATAGGGGGCCTCAACCGCCGTCATTCCCTGGTACTGCCCGCCGCCATAGGCGATGAGCAGCGCTGCAGCGCGAGCTGACGCATACGGCGCGAGCACGCGGTCGACACCGCGCTCGAACCGACGCGAGGCCTCTGACGACAATTTGTGGCGTCGTGCCATGCGCGCAACTGCGCCAGTGTCGAAGTGAGCGGCCTCCAGGGCGATCGCAGTGGTGCTGTCGTCGATCTCCGTTGCGAAGCCACCCATGGTGCCCGCCAGGCCGATAGCGCCACGGTCATCGAGGATCACCAGATCATCGCTGCTCAGCGTGCGCACCACATGATCAAGGGTCTCCAGCTTCGTGCCCTCAGCAGCATGCCCCGCACGAACCCTGCCCTGCAACTTGTCGATGTCGAAGGCATGCAGCGGCTGGCCAAGCTCGAGCATGACGTAGTTGGTGACGTCGACAGCAAGCGAGACAGGTCGCATGCCCGATGCCGTCAACCGACGTTGCATCCAGTCGGGCGAAGCGGCCTTGGGATCGAATCCGGTGATCGTGCGCAAGGTGAACAGGCCACATGCGAACTGGTCATCCGATGCGCACTCGACCGGCACGCCCTGCGCTGCAGGCGCCGGAAGATCGGCAAGCTCAAGACCGGGGTCGATGAAATCGATGCCATAGGCAATGGCCAGCTCGCGGGCAACTCCGCGAATGGACAGCGCATAGCCGCGATCAGGCGTGACCGCGATATCGAGGATCTCCTCGCCGATGCCCAGGAGCGGCTTCGCATCCACCCCGACTCCAGCATCGTGCGACAGGATCATGATGCCGTCGTGGTCGTCACCGAGACCGAGTTCGCGCGCGGAGCAGATCATGCCGTCGGAGAGCTTGCCGTACGTCTCGCGCTGGGCGATGGTGAATCCTCCTGGAAGCACCGTGCCCGGCAGCGCGACGACGACGTGATCGCCCTCGGCGAAGTTCCGAGCACCGCAGATGACGCCACGCACTCCCCCATGCTCCAGACCGACATCGACCTGGCACCAGCGAATGGGCTTCTTGAACTCCGTGAGCTCCTCGATGCCCGCAACGCGGCCGACAACCAGCAGTCCCTCGACCCCGGCACCCAGGCTCTCGACCGTCTCGACTTCAAGGCCGGCATCGATGAGCCTCTCGGCAACCGCACGACCATCCTGATCGGATGGGATTGCGACGAACTCGCGTAGCCACGAAATAGGCGCGCGCATTAGGACTCCAATCCGAAGGCCCGGGTGAATCGCACATCGCCCTCGACCATGTCACGCATGTCGGTCACTCCATTGCGGAACATCAAGGTGCGCTCGATTCCCATGCCGAAGGCGAAGCCGCGATAGCGCTGGGCGTCGATGCCCACCGCCTGCAGCACCCGCGGATTGACCATCCCGCACCCGCCCCATTCGATCCAGCCTTCGCTGCCGCAGGTGCGACAGGGCTTGTCCGGATTGCTCACCGATTCCCCTCGGCATACGAAGCATTGGAGATCGATCTCCGCACTTGGCTCGGTGAAGGGGAAATATGACGGCCGCAGGCGGGTGCGGATGCCCTCGCCGAACATCTCCTGGGCGAAGTGGTCGAGAGTGCCCTTGAGATCGGCCATCGTGATGCCCTCGTCGACTGCAAGCCCTTCGACCTGGTGGAAGACCGGTGTGTGCGTGGCATCGAGCTCATCGGTGCGGAACACCCGGCCGGGCGCGACGACATAGATCGGCACCTGGCGATCGAGCATGGCTCGAATCTGGATCGGCGAGGTCTGGGTCCGCAGCACGACACCGCTGTCGGGCGCCTCGACGTAGAAGGTGTCCTGCATCGTGCGCGCAGGATGATCCGGCGGCAGGTTCAAGGCATCGAAGTTGACCCACTCGGCCTCGACCTCGGGACCCTCGGCAACGTCATAGCCCATCGCGATGAAGACATCGCAGATGCGCTCCATCAGCGTGGTCAGCGGGTGCCTGCCTCCCAAGGGCTGCCGATCGACCGGGAGCGTGACATCAACGGTCTCCTCGGCCAGCACCTGTGCATCGCGCAGGCGCTGGAGCTCGGCCTCCCGATCATCGAGAGCGGCCTTGACCTGCTGACGCGCCAGCCCCATGCGCTTGCCTGCCTCGGCCTTCGCTGCGGGTGCCAGCGCGCCGATCTCACGGTTGGCCAGCGCCAATGGCGAGCGATCGCCTGCATGGGCCAGCCGCACATCCTTCAGGGCCGCCAGATCTGGGGCCGCGGCAATCGCCGCAAGCGCCTCAGCAACGACTGCATCAACAGATTCAGCGCTCAGCGCCGAGACCTGCTTGGGATCAAATGAAGTATTCGGACCAGACATAAGGCGCCGAGTATGTCACTCCCCGAGGATCGCCCGGGCGACCTGCTCGGCCGAAGCGTCAAGATCCCCGACCCCGTGCAGGATGAGATCAGGGTGCTCAGGGGCCTCGTAATCCTGTCCAGCGCCGGTCATGTTCGGCAGATTGCCCGCGGCAGCCTTGGCGTACAGGCCCTTGGGATCGCGCTCGGCGCAGACCTCGACCGGTGTGTCGACGTAGACCTCGAGGAAGTCGCCGTCATCGAACAGCTCCTTGGCAGCCCGGCGATCGGAGCGGAACGGCGACACGAGGGCGACGAAGACCACCACACCGGCGTCCATCATCAACTTGGCCACCTCTGCGACCCGGCGCACGTTCTCGGCTCGATCCTCCGGGGTGAAGCCGAGGTCCTTGTTCAAGCCCATGCGCACGTTGTCACCATCGAGCACATAGGTGTGCACGCCCAGCGCATGGAGTCTGCGCACGGCGGCATCGGCAATGGTCGACTTGCCGGAGCCCGGAAGGCCAGTGAGCCACAGCACCTTGCCCGGGTGGCCCATCAGCAACTGGCGCGCCTGACGATCGACGTCATAGGTATGCGCAACCACATTGAACGCACGGCGCATCGCATGACGAGTGAGTCCTGCCGCAACGGTGTCAGCAGTGACGCGATCGACGAGCAGGAAACCACCGGTGTCGCGAGAGATGGAGTACGGATCCATCGGGATCGGACGGTCCGTTGCTATCTCCACGCGACCGATCTCGTTCATCTCGAGGATACGAGCCGCATCCTCATGACCGGTCACCACATTGAGCCGGTTACGCACATTGGTGACCGTCGCAGGGATCGAGCGGGCGCCGGAGACGAGCAGATAGGAGCGACCATGGGCCAACGGCTCCTCGCTGAGCCAGACCATGTCGGCGGCGAATCGGTCGGCAGGCTGCAACTGCCCATCACCGGAGATCACGTCACCGCGAGTGACGTCGACCTCATGGTCAAGCGTGAGCGTCACAGCCTGGCCTGCAACTGCGCGGTCAAGATCTGCGCCATAGACCACGATTCGATCGACAATCGCCGTGCGTCCGGAGTCAGCGACCACGATCGAGTCACCTGGCCTGACCGAGCCCGAGACCACTGTTCCGGCGTATCCGCGGAAGTTCCCCTCGGCGCGCACGACGTACTGCACGGGAAAACGGAATGGCCCATCCTCGGGATCCGCGCCAGGCTCCCACCGCTCAAGTGCCTCGAGCAGGGTCGGCCCGTGATACCAGGCCATGGCCTCGCTGCGCTTGGTGACGTTGTCGCCGGTGAAGGCACTCATCGGAATTGCCAGCACCTCCTCGACATCAAGGCGCGCGGCAGAGGTGCGCACGATGCCCACGATCTCCTCGAAGGCTGCGTGGTCGAAGTCGATGAGATCCATCTTGTTCACGGCGATGATGACGGTCCTGACGCCCATCAGGGCACACACCGTCAGGTGGCGATGCGTCTGCGGGCGAACCCCTCGGGCTGCATCGACCAGCAGCACGGCGACATCGCCATTGGAGGCAGCCACAGCCATGTTGCGGGTGTACTGCTCGTGGCCCGGGGCATCGGCGATCAGCACGCGACGGCCATTGGGAAGGTTCATGTGACGGTACGCGACATCGATCGTGATGCCCTGCTCTCGCTCTGCCTCGAGTCCGTCGGTGAGCAGCGAGTAGTCGACCTCGCCGACAGGAATCGTCGATCCGCCACGGCGCGTGCGCTTGGCGTACTCGAGCTGATCGACGGGCACGCTCTCGGTCTCGACGAGGAGTCGACCGATGAGCGTCGACTTGCCGTCGTCAACCGAGCCACAGGTGACAAGGTGCAGTACGGGGGTGATGGTGGACATTTAGAAGTAACCCTCCGCCTTCTTGGCTTCCATCGAACCGCCGCCCTCACCGTCGATCAACCGACCAGCGCGCTCGGAGATCCGCGAGGTCTCCATCTCGGTGATGAGGTCATCGATGTTGTCGGCCTGTGACTCCACCGCGCCCGTGAGCGGGTAGCAGCCCAGGGTGCGGAACCTGACCGAGCGCATCTCGACCTGCTCGCCATCACGCAGGGGGAATCGCTCGTCATCGACCATGATCAGCGCGCCATCTCGCTCGACCACAGGTCGCGGCTTGGAGTAGTACAGGGTTGGAATCGGGATGCTCTCGCGGCGGATATACCGCCACACGTCGAGCTCAGTCCAGTTCGACAGCGGGAAGACACGCATGGTCTGGCCCTCGGCCAGCGAGGTGTTGGCGGTGCGCCAGAACTCGGGACGCTGCTTGCGCGGCTCCCATCTGTGCCCAGGCTCGCGAAGTGAGAACACCCGCTCCTTCGCGCGACTGCGCTCCTCATCGCGTCGCGCTCCGCCGATGGCCGCATCGAATCCGTACTTGTCGATGCCCTCACGCAGGGCAACGGTCTTCATCATGCGCGTGTACTCATGGGTGCCATGCGTGAAAGGGCTGACCTTCTCGGCGATGCCCTGCTCATTGCGGGCGATCCTCAGGTCGAGACCGAGTTCGGCGACCCGCTGATCGCGAAACGTGATCATCTCCTGGAACTTCCAGGTGGTGTCGACGTGCATCACCGGAAAAGGGATGGCCGCTGGAGCGAATGCCTTCAGTGCCAGATGAAGCAGGACCGACGAGTCCTTGCCGATGCTGTAGAGCAGCACCGGATTGCGGAAGGCCGCAGCGGTCTCTCGGTAGATGTGGATGGCCTCTGCCTCGAGGGCATCGAGCACTGCTTCATATGGGACATCGGTCATGCTTCAGACATCACTTCCTGGCCGTATTCGTCATCTGATTCAGCCAATGCCATGGTGCCGTCGCCGAATCGAGGGTCAAGGCCCTGGGCGAGCAGCGCCGCTGCACGAGCTGCGTGCTTG
>JBAYUM010000030.1:0-15843 GCA_041675125.1 Candidatus Nanopelagicales bacterium | reverse complement strand
TGACGCCCTGCTGCTTGAGTGCCTGGGCCAGTGAGATGCCGCCGTCGATGAAGCCGGAGTAGTTGACTGCGTCAGCGCCCGAATTCTTGATGCGCAATGCCTCTGAGGTTGCATCGTGGGCACCCGCGGGTGAGTCAGCGATGCGCAGCACCATGGTGATGCCCGGGACGAACGGGACGATGTTGGCCAGGGCATTCTGGCCTGCGGTCGCGCTGGCACTGGCGTGGTTGATGATCGCGATCTTGGTCGCGCCCATCTGCTTCATCTTCTCCAGGATTCCAGTGGACGCAATAGCCGGATTCGATGATGTGGTCGCACCGGTGATACTGAATGCGTTGGGGTCGGTGCCGAAGGCTGCATTGGAGAAGCCCACGATCGGAATACCGGCAGCCTTCAATGTCGGGTACATCGACACCGTGCTGGTCGTGGTCGTCAGGCCGAACACATTGTCCTCGATCGCCTTCTGTGCCTGCGACACCTGGCTGCTGGGGTTGGTCTGATCGTCGTAGATGTTCAGCTTGAGCTTGCGACCAAAGACGCCACCCTTGGCGTTCTCCTGGTCGATGCGCAGCCGCGCACCCTCGGAGGCGCCGATGAAGGTGGTGGCAGCCGGGCCGGATTTGGAACCGATCCAGCCGATCGTTACTGACGTCGGCGTAACGCCGGGTACGGCCGGGCATGACGCATTGGACGTCGTGGCGGCCTTGGAAGGAGCTGGCGTTGGTGCACCTGTGGCGCTGTTGGCAGCAAGGGCCACAAGCAAGGACGCGCTGGCACCGACAGCAAGAACTGTCGATCGGCGCGCATGTCGTGAGTGCTGAAGCATGAATCCTCCTCGGTAACACCAGCCCAACCGTGTTGGCGGTGAAAGGCGAATATGTGGTAGGCAAACTCCGCTTGCCGTCTGCTAGCCATCAATCGTTACTGAACCGTTACGAGAAAGCATGACGAATCGGATGAATTCCCCTTGGTACAGCGAGTTCGGCAGCGAAGACACCGAAGGTCGTCAGGGGACGGGCAAGGTAGTTCGCCATCGGACTGGACCAGTCTGTATATCGCAGTGGAGCAGTGCAGGGGATTAGAGAACGTCGAGTACGCACTCTGCCGTGCTGGCTAGCACCGACAATCCGTCCTCCTCCGGCAGGAACTGCGTGACCATGCCATTCTCGATGACCATCGCATACCGCTTGGAACGCAAGCCACCGAGAGCAGGCAGATCAACCTCCATGCCGACGGCCTTGGTGAACTCTCCGCGTGGGTCAGCAGCCATGACGATCTGGTCACCCACGCCTTGCACCTGTCCCCATGCATTCATGACGAACGCGTCATTGACTGAGACGCAGACGATGCGATCGACACCCTTGGCTGAGAGATCTGCGGCGCGGTTCACGAAACTCGGAAGGTGCAGGGTTGAGCAGCCCCGGGTGAACGCACCGGGCACCGCAAAGAGCACTACGCGCCCATCGCCCAGCAACTCCTTCGTCGAGAGCTTGACCGGTGTGCCGTCTTGGATCTGCAGCACTTCAGTGTCAGGGATGGTGTCGCCTACAGAAATGGCCATAGGCGAACCCTAGGTGAGGCCAATTGACCGTGCCAATCTCCGCAGCGAGAGAATCGGTGCGTGCAAAGCGAACTTCCCACGCAGACCGATGTGCTCATCATTGGTGCGGGACCAGCGGGATCCGCGGCTGCCGCCTGGGCGGCGCGAAGTGGACTGGACGTGGTCCTTGCCGATGCCCAGGTCTTTCCGCGGGACAAGACCTGCGGTGATGGTCTGACCCCCAGGGCGATCGCCGAACTGCAGCATCTGGGCCTGGGAGGATGGCTCGAGAGCCAGCCCCGCAACCGGGGTCTTCGCGCGGCCGGCTTCGGCCAGACGCTCATGCTGCCCTGGCCAGGCGGTTCGCTGCCGGACCACGGCTCGGCTGTTCCACGCACCGAGCTTGATGCGCGCATTCGCCAAGTGGCCGTTGACTCTGGAGCACGCACAGCCGATGGGCATCGCGCTGTGAGCATCACCAAGGAGAACGGGCGCATTGGGTCGGTCACGTTCGAGGTCAGGAGCGACGGTGCGAAGGCCACAAGGGAGATCAGCTGCAAACGAGTCATCGTCGCTGACGGTGCACGATCGCAGTTGGGGCGACAACTCGGTCGCGAGTGGCACAAGGAAACCGCCTATGGCGTGGCTGGGCGCGCCTACATCACCAGTGCTCGATCCGACGACGAATGGATCTCCTCGCATCTTGAGCTGCGCGGCGAGCAGAACGAAGTGCTCTCCGGATATGGGTGGATCTTCCCCCTGGGTGACGGTGAGGTGAATATCGGCGTCGGCACCCTGGCAACGACCAAGCGTCCAGCCGACATCAACCTTCGCTCGCTCACGCAGCTCTACACGGAGCAGCAGCGAAAGCTCTGGGAGCTCCACGGTGACTTCCGCATGTTCTCGTCGGCCCTGCTGCCGATGGGTGGAGCCGTGAGCAATATTGCCGGCCCGAACTGGATGCTCATCGGGGATGCCGCTGGCTGCGTCAATCCACTCAATGGCGAGGGCATCGACTACGGGCTGGAGACCGGGCATCACGCAGCCGAGATCCTCTCCAGCACTTCGAACAATGCGGTTGTGGACTACACCCATATCTGGCCCGGGGAACTGAGCATCCGGTACGGAACCGCCTTCTCGATCGCTCGCCGAATCGCAGGCCTGCTCACCGTGCCGGGATTCATCAGCACCCTGGGCCCGGTGGGGATGCGCTCGAACTTCCTGATGACCATCGCCCTTCGCGTGATGGGCAACCTGGTGACCGATGAGGACATGGACGCGACTGCTCGGCTGTGGCGTGCGGCGGGTCGCGCCAGCATCAAACTCGATCAGCGCGCGCCCTTCAGCTAGCGGTGTCGGCGCTACTTGGGTCCGTGCACTGCGTGGTACTGCTCGACCGTCTCGGTCGAAGAACTCAGCATGGCCTCAGTCAAGTGAATCGAATTCGTCGCGCAGAACCGTGTCCTGCAGGGAAAGGCGCAATGGCGACATGCGCAGGACTGCCGGCGGGCCGTCGAGGAGTTCCTGCATTGCTGGAAGCAGGTCGCCAAGAGCCGGGGCCTGCTGATGCTGCACCTGGGCGTCCTCATCGGCGAAGATCTCGTACATCCATACGAGGCTGTCATTGTCCGGGTCGATCGACAAGGTGTAGATCTCAGTGCCGGGCTCCTCGTCGAGTCGATCGACGTAATTGTTCAGCACTTCAAGGAGGGCCGGACGCAACCCCGGCTTGCAGGTGAGGCGAACGAGTGCGGCAGTGCGGCCTGCCAGGAGTACCTGAACAGGTGGATTCGCGGAGGTGTTGCCCGCCACGTGACCTCCGGTTATGCGTAGTTGTTGAGGTACCACTCGTAGGTTGAAGCCAGCCCGTCACGCAGCGAGATCTCAGGCTTCCACCCAAGTTCGTTGATGCGGCTGGTGTCAAGCAGTTTGCGAGGCATGCCGTCGGGCTTGCTGGTGTCCCACTCGATGGTTCCCTGGTATCCGACGACCGATGCCACGGTCTCGGCGAGCTCCCGGATAGGCATGTCATCTCCAAGACCGACGTTGATGGTCTCAGATGAGTCGTACTTCTTCAGCAGCAGCAAGCAGGCCTGGGCGAGGTCGTCGACGTGAATGAACTCCCGTCGAGGGGTGCCGGTTCCCCAGACCGTTACTGAGGGTGCGCCCGACAGCTTCGCATCGTGGAAGCGATGGATGAATGCTGGGAGCACATGCGAGGTCTCGAGATTGAAGTTGTCACCGGGACCATAGAGATTGGTCGGCATGGCCGAGATCCAGTGGCGGCCGTACTGGGTGCGATGAGCCTCGATGTAGAAGATGCCTGAGATCTTGGCCATGGCATAGGCCTGATTCGTCGGCTCGAGCGGGCCGGTCATGAGGGAGGACTCGCGGATGGGCTGCGAGGCGTGACGCGGGTAGATGCAGGAGGAGCCCAGGAAGAGCAGGCGATCGATGTCGGTGGCGTGTGCCGCGTCCATGATGTTGGTCTGGATGAGCACGTTGTCGCGCAGGAACTCGACGGGATGCGTCGAATTGGCCATGATGCCGCCGACCTTCGCGGCGGCATCGATGATGATGTCGGGCTTGGCCTCGCAGATGGCATCGAAGGTGGCCTGGCGGTCGGTCAGGTCGAGCTCAGAGGATCGCCAGCCGATCAATTCGCCGACTCCGGCAGCCGTCAGCGCGCGAACGACCGCCGATCCGACGAGTCCGTTATGCCCTGCGACATAGACCTTGACGTCGCCCCAGGCGAATTCAGGCAGCATTCGTCCATTCTGTCACAGGGACGCGACCTTCCCGATGCTCCCGTGAGCCGCCTCGGCGACAACAATGAAGGCATGCGAGTCATCACGCTTGAGCAGTTGCCCACCGTCCTTGCCGGCCTGCCCAGGAATCCACGTGTGGTGGCGTCGGGCAACTTCGCCACCCCGCATGTGCTCCTTGGGGGACTGGACGCGCAGTTGGAGGAGTACCGGCTGCATGTCCTCAATGCGCAGAGGGGGCTGCCATCACGTCCGGGCGTGACCTATGAGACCGCGTTCGTAGGGCCGGGAATGCGCGATGCGGAGAACCTTGAGTACGTGCCGTGCCGACTGAGCCTGGTGCCCGTGCTCTTTCGCGACCACTTCAGACCCGACGTCGTGCTGCTGCACACCTCTACTCGCCGCTTTGACACCGTGAGTCTGGGAACTGAGGTCAATGTTCTTCCGGCCGCGATCGCGGCTGCACGTGCGCACGGCGGCATTGTCATCGCACAGGCGAACCCCCAGATGCCCTACACCTATGGTGATGCGCAGATATACGAGAACGAGATCGACTATCTCGTCGAGGTGGACGAGCCTGTGACCACACATGAGAGCGGAGAGATCTCCGGGGTCTCCCAAGTGATAGGCGACCGCATCGCTGCTGTCGTGAGCGACGGCTCGACGATGCAGTTGGGCATCGGAGCCGTTCCCGATGCCGTTCTAGCCGGATTGACGCACCACAGGGGCCTTCGCATCTGGACTGAGATGTTCAGCGATGGCGTGTTGAACCTGCACAAGGCCGGCGCCCTGGATCCAGAGATCCCCTTGACGTCAACCTTCATCTTCGGTTCGCGGGAGCTCTATGACTGGGTGCATATGAATCGTTCGATTCGCATGATGCGCACGGAGCGAGTGAACGACCCAGGTGCCATTGCGCGCCAGGCGCAGATGACAAGCGTCAACGCCGCGCTTCAGGTCGACCTCTTCGACCAGGCCAATGCGAGTCGAATCAACAATCGCATCTTCTCAGGCTTTGGTGGCTCAACCGACTTCATCGTTGGAGCACTGCACTCGCGGGGTGGTCGCTCGTTCATCGCCTTGCCTTCCTGGCATCCGAAGGCAGATGTGTCAACGATCGTTCCGATGATCACCAAGCCCGTGACGAGTTTTCAGCACAGTGCGGTCGTGACCGAGAACGGAATCGCCAATGTCTTCGGCTTGTCGCAGAGGGAGCAGGCGACCAACATCATCAATCAGGCCGCGCATGAGAGCGTGCGCGAGTTTCTCACTGAGAAGGCCAGGGAGATGACGCTGATCTAGTGATTAGGCTTGTGCCATGTTCAACCGCCGCAGCAAGACCCCGCTACCGCCGGGCAAGTACCGCATGGGCGGCAAGCACTTCAAGAACGACCGGGCCTTCATCAAGACCGCGGTGGGCGATGTGCAGCGCCTTGAGCAGTACTGCGGACTGACCAAGGACTCAGCACTCCTGGACTGGGGCTGTGGGGCCGGACGACTTGCCGTCGGCGTCCGTGAGCACTTCGGCCAGATCGCCGACTATCACGGAGTCGATATCCAGCCAGAACTCATCCAGTGGGCTGACGAGAACCTTGCGGGGCCGCATTTTCGCTTCTCCTACGTCAATGTGAGCAATGAGCGCTACAACCCCGACGGATCGCCTGAGCGCACCCTTGCTGCGGCACCTGGCAGCGTCGACGTCTTCTATGCGTATTCGGTGTTCTCGCACATGAATGACGAGGACACCCCCGCCTACCTCACGCTGATCCGCGATGCCCTGAAGCCAGGCGGCAGGGCCTTCGTCACCTGCTTCGTCGAGGAGGATGTTCCTGGCTGGGAGGAGAATCCCGAAGGCTACGGACCCCTGGACTGGAAGGGCCGGCTGCATTGCACCCGCTTCGCCAGGTGGCACTTCGAGGACCACGTCAATGCCGCGCGCCTTGCCGTCGACCGCTTCGAATACGGCCGTGAGACCGACGGGCAGAGCCTGTACGTCCTGCGGTGTCGCTGAAGGTCATTCCTCGGGATCTGGGTTAGGGTCGAAGGACATTTGCCCCAACCCCGGGAGTCTCCCCATGCGTCGTGCCCTTGTTGCGGCCGTTGCCAGCCTCACTGTCCTCGGCTCAGTAGCTATGACCATCCCCGCCCAAGCGGCGCCACCGAACCCTGCGCAGCCGACGATGTTCGGACTTCACGTGCCCAAGATCGCCGATGGCGTCCTGCCCTCAGTGACCTACGGCACCCTGCGGCTCTGGGATTCCGGTGTGGCCTGGGGCCAGGTCGAGCAGTCCAAGGGCCAGTACTGGTGGAACGGCCTGGATGCCGCCGTCGGCAACGGCAACAAGGCCCACGCGAACTCGATGATCGTGCTGGGCTCAACCCCGAAGTGGGCGGCCTCCAATGTCAAGCAGGGCACCTACCCCAATAAGGGTGCCGCATCGATGCCCAAGAACATCGCTGACTGGAAGTCGTGGGTCACGGCGGTGGTCACGCGTTACAAGGGCAGCGTGGGCTCCTACCAGATCTGGAATGAGGCAAACCTGACCAACTACTGGGCAGGCACCCCCAAGCAGATGGCCACCCTCACCAAGGAGGCCTACAAGATCGTGAAGTCGATCGACCCCACCGCCAAGGTCGTGTCGGCCTCGAGCACCGTTCGTCTCACTGCACGCTACAACAAGTTCTTCCCGGCCTATCTCAAGGCCCTCAGGAAGCAGGGCTGGCCCATCGACGCTGTCTCGGTGCATACCTATCCGGCTGGCAATGAGACGCCTGCGGCTCGCGTCGGCTACATCCAGAAGACTCAGGCCGACATGCGCAAGGTCGGCGTGCCGGCCGACCGCGAGCTCTGGGACACCGAGGTCAACTACGGCATCCAGGGGCCGGGAAGAATTCCGGGCCGACAGCTGGGAGTGGCCGATTCAGCCGCATACGTCGCGCAGACCTATCTCGACAACGTCCGACTGGGCGTCTCGCGCTCGTACTGGTACTTCTGGAACCAGGCTGATGGGCGAGTCGGTATCACGATGAATGACGGGACCCCTGCTGCCACTGCCTTCCAGACGGTGGAGAAATGGCTCAATGGCTCCTTCTACAGCTGCACGAGCGGAGCAGTGAATCTCTGCCAACTCGGAGACAACAACAATCCTGAAGTTGTCGCCTGGGCCACGACGGGAAGTGGCACGTACACTGTCCCGGCTGGCGTAGCAGTCCAATGTGATGCACTGAACCAGTGCAGCGCTGTATCGACCGGCACCAAAGTCACGATTGGGAGCATGCCTCTATGGTTCGGAACCTCAGCCAAAAACGCCGTACATCAGTTGCCTTCGGTGCAGTAGCACTCGCAGTCGCGACACTCCTGGCCGCCTGCGGCGGGGGTGGCTCGGACACTGGCGGGTCGACCAGTTCGACCGGGCCAGATGCCAATGCGGTACCTGCGGCCCTGGTGGGCATGCAGGTCGAGGGTGTTGAGGTTGAGGCTTGGCCGTCTGCTCCCTTCGGGTCCCTTCGGCTCTGGGACAACGGCACTGCCTGGTCGCAGATCGAGCTGAGCCGGGGCAAGTACAAGTGGCACAATCTCGACGGCGCCGTCTCCAATGCCGAGTCCAAGGGCATGAAGGACATCCTGATGGTGCTCGGCACGACGCCGAGCTGGGCTGCCTCGAAGGTGACCAGCCCGGTGTACCCGCCGTATCCGGGTGCCAACAGCGCTCCCAAGAACATGGCCGACTGGGATACCTGGGTCGCCCAGGTCGTCCAGCGGTACAAGGGACGCATCACCTCATACGAGATCTGGAACGAAGCCAATCTCAAGATGTTCTTCAATGGCACCCCGGCGCAGCTGGCCGAGATGACCAAGCGCGCCTACGACATCATCAAGGCAAATGACCCGGCAGCCCTCGTGGTGTCGGCATCCCCGGCCTTGCGCCTGAAGTCAGCATTCGACGGCTTCGCCACCAAGTACCTCGCCGAGCTGGCGAAGCTGAAGTGGCCCGTCGACGTGCTGGCGATGCACACGTATCCCAAGGCCGATGGGGATCCTGTGGCCCGCGGCGAGCTCATCAAGATGGCCAAGACGGCAATCGCCAAGGCGGGTGCGCCTGCTTCGCTGCCGATCTGGGACACCGAGCTGAACTACGGTCTTGCCGGTCCCGGAACCATCCCCGCGCAGAAGATCAAGGGCGAGAAGGCAGCCGGCTGGGTGGTGCGCACC
This sequence comes from Candidatus Nanopelagicales bacterium, assembly GCA_041675125.1. Classification (GTDB taxonomy): domain Bacteria; phylum Actinomycetota; class Actinomycetes; order S36-B12; family S36-B12; genus UBA11398. The sequence goes on along the minus strand of JBAYUM010000030.1, from coordinate 7,325 downwards.
TACATCGACGACCTGCGCTATGGACTGGCGCGTTCGTACTGGTACATCTGGACCCAGAAGCCCTATGCCCTTCTCGGGATCCAGGCCTATCCGGGTGCCCCAGCCGAGCAGGGATTCTTCGCCCTGGAGAACTGGGTCGTGGGATCGAGCTTCGAAGGGTGCACCGAGACCGGTGACTCGGTCGTCTGCAACTTCACGCGGGCAGGCCAGAAGTCGGTAGTGGCCTGGGCCAATACCGGCACTGCCGCCTACACAGCGCCTGAGGGCAGCACGCTCCTGTGCGACCCAGCGGCCAAGTGCTCTCAGGTGGCTGGCGGCTCGCAGGTCACGCTCACCGAGATTCCGGTCCGGATCTACCTTCAGTCCTGAGCGTGGCTGAGGTGAGCCGAGTCCTCGGGTTCGGCTCACCTCGGTCCAGCGCTGCTAGCGTTGGGGCAACAGCGGGAGGTGTCATGACGCATGAGGTGACCCAGGACGGCTCCCTGCCCGCTGACGCCACCCAGCACCTGCGCACGCCGGCGCGCATCGGCTGGTCCTCGGCCCACTCGCGTCGCGACCAGCCGCATCTGCGTCGAGATCCCCTGCGCGTCTACGCCACGCGCGCTGTCATCTGGGACTTCGTCGCGATCACCGTTGCCGGCATCACCGGGTTCATCCTTCGCTGGGCGATTCCGTTCAATGTCGAGATCAACGACCCGACCTATGTATCACTCGTTGTCATCATGGTCCTGTCGTGGATGGCGGTCATGGCCCTGCGAGGCGCATATGACACGCGCATCCTCGGCGTGGGCTCCGAGGAGTTCAAGCGAGTGGTCTCCGCCTCGGCCACGGTGTTCGGTGCGGTCGCCATCGTGGTGTTCGCGCTCAAGCTCGATCTCTCCCGCGGGTTCGTCCTCATCACCTTCGTCGTGGGCCTCATCCTGCTGCTCATAGTGCGGTGGATCCTGCGTTCGTGGTTGCGCCATGAGCGTCGCTACGGCCACTTCCTGCATCGCACTGTCGTGATCGGTGCCGAGCCCCAGAAGTCAGAGATCATCGACATGCTCGATCGTGATCCCGTTGCCGGTTTCACCGTCGTCGACGACCTTCAGGAGCCGTCGGCCGGCATCGGTGAGGATGAACTCGACAACTGGCTTGATGAGGTCATGGCAGTCATCGCCCTGGAAGACGCCGACACTGTCGCCATAGCCGGATCGCCGGCGATCGGGCCTCGGGTGGTCCAACGCCTGGCCTGGAGGCTGGAAGGTCCTCGGGTCGATCTGCTCGTCGCACCTGCCGTCGGTGACGTTGCCGGTCCGCGCGTCACGATGCGCATGGCTGCCGATCTGCCGCTGCTGCACCTTGACGAACCCCACCTCACTGGGCCCAAGCGGGCCATCAAGCGTGCCTTCGACCTGGTGTTCGCAGTGATCCTGTCGATGGTCTTCCTGCCATTCATGCTCGTCGCGGCAGTCGGCGTGAAGCTCACCAGCCGCGGACCGATGTTCTACTTCCAGGAGCGGGTCGGCCGCGGTGGCGAGCTGATTCAGGTCGCCAAGTTCCGAACCATGTACGTCGGGGCCGACAAGCATCGCGCTGCGATCATCGGCAATCCGGATGAGAACATCGCAACGCGCTACCGCCGTGACCCGCGCATCACGCCCTTCGGTCGCTTCCTGCGTCGTTGGTCGATCGACGAGACTCCGCAGGTCATCAACGTGCTCGGTGGCACCATGTCCATGGTCGGTCCCCGTCCGGTGCTGGTCGACGAGCTGCCCCTCCTTGGCGATGCCGATCACCGGCGTCACCTGACCAAGCCGGGGCTGACCGGCCTGTGGCAGGTGTCGGGTCGCAAGGACGTTGATTGGGATGAGCGGATGCGCCTGGACCTCGACTACGTCGAACACTGGTCCCCTGCGCTCGACCTGGTCATCGTGGCCAAGACGGTCAAGGCAGTGCTCGTGGGTGATGGCGCCTACTGAGGTGGTCTCAATCGCATCACGACGGGATTGATCGCAAGGGGATTTGCCCGTCTTTACCTATACTCACCAAGTGTCCCGTGTATCTCCGCGCGTCTGGCTCGGAATTGCAGCGGGAATCATCGTGGGTATAGCGGTCTGCTGGCTGCAGGTCTCCGTCTTCACATCGCTCGTCTCCCTCGGCACTGGTGCACGGTCCTTTCAAACCAGCCTGACCAGCGCCGCCGACCAGATCTCCAATGGCGAGTACGAGGCGGCGCAGGCCGACTTCTCACAAGTGCAGACTGCGGCCGTCAAGGTCAGTGACTCTGCCCATGGGTTCAATATGACCGTGCTCGGCTGGGTGCCAGGCATCAACTCGGCCGTCCACAACTGGCAGCGGCTGGCGACGGCAACCGAGAACATCACCACCAGTACCGGTGACATGCTCACCCTCTTCGGCGACCTCTCGGGAAAATCAGGTGCCGCGAAGATCTTCAACAACGGAGCCATCGACGTCGATGCGCTCAAGGCTCTCCCACCACGGGTGAAATCGATTGACGTCGGCATCTCCAGTACCTACGACAACCTTGAGGCGATCCAGGCCAATGGGCCGCTGTCCGGTCCTCTTGCTTCCGTGCAGGCCAAGGGCCTGACGACGATCGCGCCCATTCAGGAGGCCATGAAGGCCCTGGTCGACCTTGCGCCACAGCTGCCCGATGCCCTCGGCGCCAATGGGCCAAAGCGCTATCTCATCGCCATCGGGAACCAGGCCGAGATGCGCGCTTCGGGTGGCGCGCCACTGACGCTGATCCTCGTCGAGTTCGACCAAGGACGCATCACGATCCCGATCAAGGGTCAGACGAGCACAGAATTGTTCCCTCCGCTCAATGCACCCGTTCAGTGGTGGGGCCCTTCGGGCAACCCGTTCTTTGACGCGAATCCTCGATTCCAGCCGATGGTGGTGACCAATACCCATCCGAGCATGCTCTACAGCGCGCGGGAGATGGCCGGGGCCTGGCAGGGCGGCAACTATCCGCAGGTTGATGGCGTGGTGACGATCGACCTGACTGCGATCGGCTCTGTGCTCAACGCGATGGGGCCAATTCAGTCGGCGGCGTACGGCGAGGTCACGGGTGACAAGCTGGGCCAGATCCTGCTCGTTGACGCCTACCAGAAGTTCGGTCAGGCCGATGCAGTCGCCCGGCAGAAGGCCAATCAGGAACTGCTGGATCAGCTGCTTGCGAAGCTGCTCTCCGGTGATGAGCTGGTGACGGCTGCGAAGGCGGTCGCCAAGACTGCTCCCGGCCGCCACTTCCAGGTGTGGATGGCAAAGCCGGAATTCGAATCGGTCATCATCCGAAGTGGAGCCGGCGGAACTGTTACGGCACCAGCCACCGGGGACTGGTCGGCGGTCTACACGCAGAATGGCAATCAGAGCAAGGTCGATGTGTTCCAGGAGCGCCGCGTCGTCGTGAATGCGTCGATCAACGCCGATGGCTCGGCGCACGTGACTCAGGATGTGATCCTGACGAATGCCACTCCGAAGGATCGCCCCGAGGGTCCGCCCGAGCGCATCGGCTACGAGACGAGTTGGCTGAAGGCTGCGTACATCATGTATGTGCCGAACGCTGCGCAGAATATGCAGACGATCTATCCGGCGGGCTTCGCCGTGCGTCCGTTCAAGAATCATCAGCAGTTCGGTCACGGGTATGTGAATGATGGTTTCAACCAGAAGCTCGTTCGCATCGTTGGATGGACGGCACCGGGTGCGGTGTCAACAGTGTCCGAGAGCTACGACCTCCCCGCGGGAACCTTCAGCACCAACGGCTCCTTGACCTACAGCTTGCTCGCCGATCCCCAGTCGCTCTTCAAGGCGTCAACGATCACTGTGCGTGTCACTGCTCCCGCAGGGTGGAACCCAGTTGAGACTGATGGCATGAGCGTGAACGGGCAGACGGCTGAGGTCAGTGCTGTGCAGGATCGGCCCGTGACGGTTGTCGTGAACATGCAGAAGGGCAGTTGATGAAGCGCCCTGAGGCTGCTCTCACTGCATCGGCCGCCGCTGCCATCGTGCTGCTCTGGCTGCTGCCGCCCGTTGGTTTCATTGCCGCCGTTGTGCTGCTGATGATCGCACCCCCTTGGGGCAGGACCCTGACCGAGCGGGCCATCATCAGTGTCCTTGTCACTGCAGGGTTGGTTGCCATCGTGATCCCCCGCGGCAGCGGTGTCCCTGTCACGCAGACCAGTGCGCGCATTGGCCTTGCAGTGCTCGTGATCGCAGCAATGGCGCTCAGGCACGTACCGCGGTTCAGGAAGCATGCGCCCGTGCCCAAGCCGGTGATTGCAGATGTGCTGGTGGGCCTCCTCGTCGCGGTCATCGCGTTCTGGATGATGAGCGCCTACATCGGGGCCAGTGCGTTCGAGATCGTCAGCGGGCTGTTCTTCACGGGCTGGGACAACCAAGGCCACTTCGTCCCCTTCGCCAACACCTATGAAGTGGGCAAGACGACCTGGCCGACCCTGGATGGGTCGATCGCCTGGAATCAGTGGTATCCGTCGCTGCACACCACGCTTTGGGCGCTTGCAACCCAGGCGACTCAGGCGGTCAAGCTCGATCGCATCGGACTGCTGTGGCCCTATGTGCAGTGGACTGCGATCAGTTTCGCGCTGAGCATCGGCACTCTTGCCTGGATAGCGGGTGACATCGCCAAGCGCCTTGCCCAGGCATTCGCGCCCGGACGCTCCGCGTTGGTGCGGTTCGCAACGGTGTCCGCGATCGCTGCCTTCGCTGCCTTCGCACTGCTTGGCAGTCCCACAGGGCTGTTCAATGCGGGGTTCACGAACTTCGTCATGGCGGTTGCCATCACCGCATCCACCGCTTATCTGGCCAGCCGCAGCCTCAACAGCGCGCGTGATATCGGCTGGCTGCTCGTCCCGCTGGGTTCCATCGCTGTCATCGGCCTTTGGACCCCGCTCGTGCTCGGCATCGCTCCTGCGGGAGTTGTTGTTCTGATCGCACTCTCGCAGCGCAAGAGGTGGCTGGGCCTGGTGTGGGCGATCGTAACCGTGCTGCTGGTTGCGGGCACGACGTACATGCAGACCAGGGCGATCGTGAACGTGTCCGGCACTGACACCGGCAGCTTCACCCAAGATCTCGGGGCAGTCAGCTCGGGGATGGTCCCGTTCAATGTAGGTCTCGCCCTCGCGGCACCGGTTGTCCTCGCCCTGCTGGCCCTCATCCTCATCAGGCGCCGACACAGTCCCCTGGCCGTTGCAGTAGCCGGGCCTTCGTTGGCGATCCTGCCGTTCCTTGCACTCGCGGTGCTCAGCGCGCGCTCGGCAAGGATCTCCTGGCTCAACAGCTACTACGTCCTGAAGACCCTCAACTCAGCGCTGCTGTTCGCCGCCCCGACCCTTGCGGCAATGGCGGCCGTGGGCGTAGTCCTCGTGATCGCATCGGTCGCGGCGAACCGATTCGAACGGTGGTTGGCGGCGCTTATCGCACTTGCGCTGGGAGTATCGGCCTTCGGCTACATCGGGCTGCAGCCAACAGAGTTCAAGGACGGCTTCACCGCAGCGCCAGGTATCGCCGCGGGTTCCAAGCGATTGGCGAGCGCCGAGAACTCTCTGGTCGGCGAGGCGATTGTCAGCGCTGCGCTTGCGGCGGTTCCCTACCCCCAGGACATGCCGTTGCTCTGGGATGGCTCGGGCAACCTTCCCAATCTCTGGCTGGCCAGCCTGAGTGGGGTCATGAGCAAGGATCAGCAGACGTTCTACCTCAGCCTTCCTCCCTTCCCCTACGACGAGAATGCGAAGACGTACGTGATGAATGCGCTGGCGACGCACCCGGACATGCACATGGCCATCTACTGGTTCCGAACGGTTTCCGGTGAGCAGTTGCAGGCGTTGAAGAAGTCACTGCCGAATCAGGTGACGCTCGTGAAAGTGCCGATGCGTTCGTCACTCCTGTGCCAGGAGTGCTCGCTGCAATGACCAAGGCCACCCGGCGCGTGAAGTCGCGCTCATTGATCTCACCTGTCCTTGTCGGCGCCACTGTCCTGTCCGTTGTCGGCGCGATGGTGCCTGCCCAGGCAGCATCGCGGATGCTGCCGGCTCCACCACTTCCCGTGCTCCCGGCGGTGGGCAAGTACACCGTGCGTGACCATCCGGTCTCGGTGCCAGCTGTCGGCAATCTTGCGACCGGTGCGTTCCTTGTCGGTTCAGGCCCGCGGATGCGGGCCGCCTCGGTTCACTCCACTGCTGCGACTTCATCTGGCACGCCGTTGATGGCCGATTGGAATGGTGATGGCATTGCAACTCCGGGGCGCTATGACTCGGGCGTTTGGTATGCAACTGACACGGTCATCGGCAAGACGCCGGCATGGAAGGCAGTGACGATGTTCGCGGGCCAGCCCGGCGATGTCCCCGTCGTGGGCGATATGACCAAGGATCGTGAGCCCGATGTCGGGTTCTATCGCAATGGCACTTGGCTGTGGCAGTACAACGGCGACAAGGACAAGACCGCGACCGTGCAATTCGGGCAAGCCGGTGACAGGCCAGTGGTCGGAGACTGGAACGGCGACGGGGTCGACGACCTCGGGGTCGTTCGCACGGATGGAACGTGGATGCTCAGGGTTTCCGGCGTCGTCAAGAGGAAGGACATCAAGCTCGATCCGGGTGCAACCCTGGAGTTGCACCCGCAGGAGAAGTACGGTGTCGTCAGCTTCCTGTACGGGCTGCCCACGGATGTGCCTGTCGTCGGAGACTGGAATGGCGACGGCACTGACACTCCAGGAGTGGTGCGCGATAGCTCCACCTGGATCCTGAGTCGATCCCTGAAGAGACTGAGCAAGCCGTTCAACGAGGTCTTCCCGGTGCCCAGCGGGGCGACCGCTCTGGTGGGAACTCGGGCCACCGGCATCGCCAGCTGCCCGACAGCGACGCCAACCTCTGAGAAGCGAGCACTTGAACTGGCGGCACGGGTGCGGCCAGCGGCCGATCTCCACGGCAATGCCAAGTCGCCGGGAATGCCCGAGATCCTCGCGACAGTCCAGGACGGACTGCGATTCTCGATCACGAATGACCTGACCAAGCGAGTCGCCAGTCAGGTGACGTATCCCTATTACGACGTCATCAATACCCACAAGAGCATTGAGGAGTCAGTCAGGCGATCGGCGAATGTCGCACTTGCGGCCGCGATCATGCTGACCACCAGCAATTGGAAGACGGTCAACGCAATAACGCGTGCGGAGCTGCTCTCATATGCGAAGTGGCAGATCCGCTCGATCGCCTGCCAGCATGACTCGATAACGCCTGGCGGCTGGGGCACGACCTGGCAGTCGGCATTATGGGCATCGACTGCAGGGCAGGCGGGCTGGCTGCTGT
>JBAYUM010000029.1:0-16141 GCA_041675125.1 Candidatus Nanopelagicales bacterium | reverse complement strand
CGCACGAATCGGTTGAAGATCGTGCCCATCTCCTCGGCAGGCAGACCCGGGCCGTCGTCTTCAACCACCAATTGGGCGAAGGCACCCTGTACCGAGAGCGTCACCTCCACGCGTGAGCGCGCATAGGCGAAGGCATTGCCGAGGAGTTCATCGATGACGCGGGCCAGCGCAGCTGCAGTCACCAGTACCTCGATCCCTGGATCGACCAATGATTCGAGGACCAGCCCGCGCTCCACCGCGATGACCGATGCCTCATCGAGGCGTTCCACGATCGCCAAGGAGGCGTCAGCCGTACCGTGCAAGGCCGCCCCGGTATCACTTCTGGCCAGAGCGAGCACCTGGTCAATGCGGTGGGTCAGGCGATCGACTTCGGCAGTGGCCCGCTCTGCTTGGATGCGGATCTCATCCTGGTCCGTGAGGTCTTCGATGGCTTCGAGTCTCAGCCGCAAGCCTGTCAGCGGTGTCTTCAAATGATGCGAGGCATCGGCCGCGACTGCCTGCGTCCGTTCGAGTATTCCGGTCAGGCGCTCGGCAGTCTGGTTGAGCGAACTGGCAACGGCCTGCACTTCGGGCGGCCCATCGTCCTCAGGTGCTCGCAGGCTCAGGTCATCTGGAAGCCGCTCGGCGATATCGGCGACGCGCGACAGCGGTGCAGCGATCGAACTCGCGATGATCCATGCGACGAACGCGGCGATGAGCATGACCGCGACAACGAAGAATGCCAACCAGAGCTGCGATCGGTGCACCAATGACATGACGTCGGATTCAGGAAGCGAGAGCCGAACTGCTGCGATGATCTTCTCGCCCTTCACCACTGGTGCCGCGACGTAGCGAAGGTCTGTTCCCAGGGTGACCGATGGCCTGACACTCGATGTCAGTGTTCCGCTCAGCGCCTGGAGGATCTCAGGGCGATTGAAGGACCGGTCGACGGCAGTCTCATCGCTGTCGGCCACCAATGACTGCTTCGTGTCGACGATCACCACCCGTGCCCCCGTGCGGTCGGCAGCACTGGCGATTGTCCCCGGCCACTGCGACTTGGGCTGGAGTGCGAGCGAGGTCGAGGTTGCAAGCGTGTCGACCTCGAGCTTGGAGATGAAGGCTGAACGCATGTCACCGGAGAGGATGATGCCCATCGGGATTGCGAGGGCAAGGGCCACGCCGACGGCCAGGACCGTCATGACCATCACCAGTCGTCTGGTCACATTGACCGATCAGCCAGCCGGTATCCAACACCTCGCACCGTTTCCACCAATGCCGGATCTCCGAGCTTCTTGCGCAGGGAGGCAATGTGCACGTCAAGGGTCTTGCCAGTGCCGACCCATACCGGGTCCCACACTCGCGAGAACAGCTCCTGGCGCGGAACGGCGCGCCCAGGCTCCTCCGCGAGCACCGCGAGCAGGTCGAACTCCTTGCTGGTCAGTTCGACCTCTTCCTCATCGACCGTCACCGTGCGTCGCGAGCGGTTGACGATCACGCGTCCGGCATCCGAGGTGGCCTCGATGCGCCGCCTTCGCCCGACCGCCCGGACACGGGCGGCCAGCTCACGCACGCTGAAGGGCTTGACCACATAATCGTCCGCGCCAAGTTCCAGGCCGACGATGCGATCGGTCTCCTCGCCACGGGCCGTTGCGATGATGACCGGCACGTCACTTTGCCGACGCACTTCGCGCAGGACCTCAAGGCCGTCACCATCGGGCAGGCCAAGATCCAGGAGCACCACGTCAATGCCAGCGCTTGAGAGGACTGCAGGGAGCACCTGGCTGGCGTAGGCCACATGCTCGACCTCGAAGCCATTGCGCCGAAGCCCCTCTATCAAGGGCTCGGCCACCGACTGATCGTCTTCAACAACGAGTACTCGCACCTGACCATCGTGGCACGTCATTCACACGGTCGCTTGGTGGCCCAGCCGAACACGTCATCCTTACCCAGGCTTAACCCGCCCTTGGACACAACTTGGGCACCGTTGACCTACCTTGAATCTCACAAGGCAACCCGAGGAGACATCATGGCGCGAGGAACACTGATAGCAATCACCACTGCGACAGCTGGCATCTTCATTGCCGGAACCGCCGCTGCCGTAGCTGTCGTGAATGCAGCGCAGACCACGACCGCCTCAGAGTCGATCTCACTCGTGTCGTCCAGCGCCCCCGAGTCATCAGCAGGCGTGGATTTCACCCCAGGCGACCTGCCAAGGATCAATGCCCCACGAAGCACGACTGCGCAGACGGCCTCGTCGGTTCAAGCAGAGTCCAAGAGCAGCAGCAAGTCGACTTCCAGAAGTGCAGCTCCAACGACAAGCCCGAGTGCCGCAGCCCAGCAGGCGACGGGCGGCCTCATCTCCAGTGACACTGCGCGTGCCAAGGTGCTCAAGGAGGTCAAGGGCACTGTGCTCAGCATCGCCGACGCGACCCGGCAGGGCTACAACTCCTTCGCCGTCAAGGTGCAGGCCGCTGATGGCAGCGTCGTAGTCGGCTTCGTCGACAAGGCCACCGGGGTGATCTTTGATTGGGAGGTCGTCTCCAAGGCAACCAGCCCTGCCGGTTCCGGGGCGAGTGGATCGAAGAGCAGCACTTCTCGAGACGATGACGATGACGACCACCACTCGTCGGACTCGACGAAGAGCGATTCGAGGGATCAGGAGTCAAGTCACGAGCATGACGGCGACGACGACTGACGGGTTGTGCAGCTGCCAGGGATTCAACTGGGCAAGGCGCCTGGCGCGACTCCAAGCGTCGCCTCTGGTGTCGCCGATGACGTCGGCTGCGGTATCGGCAATGGTGCAGGCACCAGCCAGGCGCCCAGTCGGAGCACAGCTGCTGCAGCATGCTGCGCCTTGCTGGGGTTGACCCGGCGTCGCATCTCCACTGTTATCGCGATCGCCTGCAATTCAGCGTTGACCCAGCCGGTCATCGTGCCTCGGCAGGAACCTGGGCATGGGACAACCGCGGTCGGCAGCCTGATCAGCCGACTCAACTCCCGCGCAGCGGCATGACTGCGTGGATACGGGTCGTCAACCTTCCCGAAGGACTGGTGGAAGGAGATAACCGCTGTGGGTCGGACGCTGCTGAGGAAGGCCATCACGCCTCGCGTCTCGGGTTCACTCGCTGCACGCGGCCCTGAGTAGTAGATCGAGCGCGCAGTGGTGCGCACCCATCTATTGGGGAAATTGCGATTGATGTCGACCCCGCGACCATTGGTGCGCCTGCTCCTGGCAGCTCCATCAGGGTTGACGGTGGAGACCAGCCATACCTGCACCTCAGGAGGAAGCACCATTCTCGACAGGTCACTGACGATTCGACGGCCCGCTGGCTCATTGCCGTGCATCTGTCCGATGACCACGAGGCGCACGGGCGCATCGTCCAGGCCATAGTGCGAGGCAATGACCGGCCGCCCATGGGCTGACGAGGCGATGGTCTGGGAAGTCGGAGGCCCAGCAGCACGCGCTGCTGGCGGTGCCGCAAAGGTCACCGCCACGACCAGGGCAACCATGGGAATGCGGACGATCATGAAGCCTCGTCCTCTCAGGAGTCCGACTTCGATCATGGCGCACAGCCCAACAGCACGTGTCATTGGGGATGTTCGGCGTGGGGCAGTCCGACAGCATCTTCCAGTGGGGGTGTGAACTTTGTCAAGATTCTGTCTCAAAGTTGAGACGGATGGGGTATTGTCCTCACGGCAACGAGGGTCCCATAGTTGTGATGCCCAGAATCGGGCAGGAGTTGGAAGAAGGGTTCTTCGTGGTGAAGCAGGTTGTGCGGCTGAGCAAGGTGATCATTCGTTTTGCAGGTGACTCAGGTGATGGCATGCAGATGACGGGCGACCGATTCACTTCCGAGACCGCGGGGCTGGGCAATGATCTTGCCACGTTGCCGGATTTCCCCGCGGAGATTCGGGCGCCGCAGGGCACGTTGGCCGGCGTCAGTGCGTTCCAGCTGCATTTCGCTGACCACGACATCATGACTCCGGGGGACAGTCCTGATGTGCTGGTGGCGATGAATCCGGCGGCCTTGAAGGCCAACCTCGGTGACCTCCCGTTGGGCAAGGAACTGATCGTCAACACTGATGAGTTCACCAAGCGCAATCTGGACAAGGTCGGCTATGCGACCAATCCGCTTGATGACGACTCACTTGAGGGCTACCACGTGCATCCGGTGGCGCTGACCTCGATGACCGTTGCCGCATTGAGCGACATCGACATCTCCAAGAAGGATGCCGAGCGAGCCAAGAATATGTTCGCCCTGGGGATGCTGTGCTGGCTGTACAGCCGACCCTATGAGAGCACGATCGATTTCCTGAACGGAAAGTTCGCCAAGCGACCGCAGATTCTGGCCGCGAACATCGCGGCATTCGAGGCCGGCTGGTCCTTTGGCGAGACCACCGAGGATTTCGCGGTGCAGTACGAGATCAACCCAGCCCAGATGCCCACCGGCACCTACCGCAACATCACCGGCAACCCCGCCCTGGCCTACGGGTTGATCGCGGCATCGGTGCAGTCGGGGCGCCCGCTGTTCCTGGGCGCCTATCCGATCACTCCGGCCTCGGACATCCTGCATGAACTGAGCAAGCACAAGGAGTTCGGCGTCATCACGATGCAGGCCGAGGACGAGATCGCCGGCATAGGAGCGGCCCTAGGGGCCTCCTATGGCGGTGCGCTGGGAGTGACCACGACATCTGGGCCGGGCATCGCCCTGAAGTCCGAGACGATTGGGCTTGCCGTGGCATTGGAGCTCCCGCTGATCATCGTCGATGTGCAGCGCGGTGGACCCTCCACCGGACTGCCCACCAAGACCGAGCAGTCCGACCTGCTCCTGGCGATGTTCGGCCGCAATGGCGAATCACCCGTGCCGGTGATCGCACCGAAGTCACCATCGGACTGCTTCGATGCTGCCTTGGAGGCGGCCCGCATCGCCATCACCTACCGCACCCCGGTGTTCCTGCTGTCCGATGGCTATCTGGCCAACGGCTCCGAACCCTGGCAGGTGCCTGACGCCACAACCTTCGCGACCATCGACCCTGACTTCGCAACCGCGCCCAACCATCTGGATGCCAACGGCAACCCGGAGTTCTGGCCCTACCTGCGCGATCCGGTGACTGGGGCCCGCCCGTGGGCGATCCCCGGCACCAAAAGCCTGGAGCACCGCATCGGCGGCATCGAGAAGGCCAATGGCTCAGGGGCGATCTCCTACGACCCCGACAACCACGACACGATGACCCGGCTCCGCCAGTCCAAGATCGACGGTATCGCCGACACGATCCCTGCCCTGGAAGTCGACGACCCCACCGGGGACGCCCGGGTGCTGATCCTGGGCTGGGGATCGACCTTCGGTCCCATCGGCGCCGCATGCCGATTGGTACGCAGTCAGGGATTCACCATCGCCAGCACCCACATCCGTCACATCAATCCGTTCCCGAGCAATCTCGGTGCGATCCTGGCGTCCTACGACAAGGTGATCGTTCCCGAGATGAACCTGGGACAGCTGTCGATGCTGCTGCGCGCGAAGTACCTGGTCGACATCATCGGCTACAACCAGGTGCGCGGCATGCCGTTCAAGAGCGAGGAACTGGCCGATGCCATCCTCGAAGTGATCCAGACCCAAGGAGCACCCGCATGAGCACGTTCCCGTCACTGTCCCTGGTGCCGGTGGCCACCAGCCCCCAAAGCGCCAAGGACTTCAAGAGCGACCAGGAGGTTCGCTGGTGCCCGGGCTGCGGCGACTACGCGATTCTTGCTGCAGTGCAAGGCTTTCTGCCTGAACTGGGCATCGAGCGCGAGAACATCGTCTTCGTCTCGGGCATCGGCTGCTCCTCCCGTTTTCCGTACTACCTGAATACCTACGGGATGCACTCCATCCATGGCCGCGCGCCCGCAATCGCCACCGGCCTTGCCACCACTCGACCAGATCTCTCGGTATGGGTGATTACCGGTGACGGTGACGCATTGAGCATCGGAGGCAATCACCTCATCCATGCCCTGCGCCGCAACGTGAACCTGAAGATCCTGCTGTTCAACAACCGCATCTACGGACTGACCAAGGGCCAGTACTCCCCCACCAGCGAGCAGGGCAAGATCACCAAGTCCACACCTGAAGGCTCACTGGACCACTCCTTCAACCCCGTCTCCCTGGCCCTGGGCGCCGAGGCGACCTTTGTGGCCCGCACCATCGACTCAGACCGCAAGCACCTCCAAGGCGTCCTGGCCGCAGCCGCAGCGCACGAAGGCACCGCACTGGTCGAGATCTACCAGAACTGCAACATCTTCAACGACAACGCCTGGGAGCCCCTCAAGGACCCCGACACCCGAGGCGACCTCCTCATCCGCCTCGAGCAGGGCGAGCCCATTCGGTTCGGCAAGGAGCAGGAGAAAGGTGTCATGCGCACCCCTGACGGACACCTCCACGTCGTCCACGTCGCAGAAGTCGGCACCGACGCCCTCATCCGCCACGACGCCCACGCCACCGACCCGGGCCTGGCCTTCGCCCTCTCACGCCTGTCGGACGTCTACTCGCTGGAGAACACCCCCATAGGCGTCTTCCGCGATGTGCAGCGCCCCAGCTACGACCGACTCGTGCGTGAGCAGGTGGCATCGATCCAAGCAAAACGAGGAACCGGAGATCTCCAAGGCCTGCTCCGAGGCCACGACACCTGGAACGTCAACTAGTTCAACCCCGGCACGATACGACGTATTCGTCCCGAGTCGCCTAAGCAACTGGGCCTGCTCCCCATGATGTGGGGAGCAGGCCCAGTGCGGCAAAGCCTCGCTTCGGAGTGCCTACTGGCGCCACTGCAAGGGCAGTGAGTTCAAGGCCATCATTCCGCCCGTGGACTCGGTCGCGACGTGGCCATCGGCGATCCAGTAGTTCGGAATGATCCTGTGCCATTCCTCGTAAGCGATCGTCAGTTCGTGACGGGCAAGATGCGAACCCAGGCAGCGGTGCGGCCCGGCTCCGAATGTGAGATGGGCATTCATGTCGCGATCGAAGTCAGCGTTCAACGCATCGTGATGCTGGTGCTCGTCTCGCCCGGTACTAGGCAAGCTGACGATCACAGTCGACCCTGCCTTCACAGGGCATCCTGCAATCACGGTGTCTTCGGTGACCTCTCGAGGCACGTTGACGATGGGGTAGAGGCGCAAGAGTTCCTCAGTGACGTTGGGTGCAATTTCGGGATGATCGACCAACTGCTGGCGGTCCTCGGGGTGGGTCGCAAGATGCATGAAGCCGTAGGTCAATTCGGCGGTTACCGTGTCCAGTCCTGCCATGAACATCAGCAGATAGAACGAAAGCAACTCCTCGTCGGTGACCTGGCGGCCATCGATCTGCCAGTCGAGCGCGTCTGTTGCGATGCCTGCCGGGCGATCCGCTGGATCCATCGCGCGACGCTGGGCGATCATCTCTGCGAAGTACTGGGTCACGGTCCCTTGGGCGGCCTGAGCCTTCGCGCTGGCAGAAACTGGGTCAGGATCATCCGGGTGCAGAATCGCTGTTTCCCATTCGAGCATCGTGTCGAGCTGCTCGACTGGCAGGCCCATCATCTCGAGGAAGACCGTCGTCGGGAACCGAAGCGCGAAGTCCTGAACGAAATCACATTCACCCAGTGCGTACAGGCTCTCGACCATCTCTCGCGCATGCTGGCGCACGCGTTCGTCGAGTGCGTTGATCTTGCCCGGTGACCAGTAGGGCGCAAGCAGGCGGCGCCAATGCATGTGTTCTTGCCCGTTTAGCTGCTGGGGAATGAAGATGTACTTCACCGGGTCACCGGTTTCCAGGCTGTGCACATTCTGCGGAAACAGCTTGGCATTCTGGAGCACTTCCAGTGCGGTGTCATGTTGGGTGACCATGTAGAAATGGGTGTTGACGAACGGCACATCGACGATCGGGCCCGCCTCGCGCAAGACATCCATCATTGCGTGACCAGACAATGCCGGCCGGGGCGCACCAACCCACGTGAAATGAGCGACCGGACACTGCTCTCCTTGATCGATCGTGACCGGAGCCGGCTCCACTGTCTTGGTCTTCCCCATGATGATTTCCTCCCTGTTCAACCGAATCGCCGACGCGGTACGCAACCATCAAGCGATCAAATGCAATACGCGTCTCGTATTTGAGACGAAGGTAGCAAGACGCATCACGTGATGCAACGGTTGCGGAAGATTTCCTCCGACCTGGTACCAGGTATAAGTGATTTGTCATGAAATGAGTGGGACAAGGACAGGAGCGGGTGCCGGCCAAGGCCTGCACCCGCTCCTGTTATTCACTCGATGATCAACTGACGATCTTTCCTGTTGCAACCTCCATGAGCTGGCCACAAGTGGCCTTCTTGTCAGGAATCATCTGGCCACCCTGCGCCACAATGAACCAACTGCAGGTCGGAGGGTTGCCGTTCGGTGTCAAGCCGGGGCGGTAGTTGATCGGTTCGGGCAGTAGGCCTGCGCCGTCGATGGACTTCACGTTGTGCAGTGCGTTGATCAAGCCGGCTCGAGTCGGGCAGGTACCGGCAAGCTTCAACCCCTTGATGAAGGTGTCGGCGGAGACGTAGCCCAACGGCGCTGACGGGCCATAGGGGTTGGCGCCTACAGCCTTCATACCGTTGATGTAGGTGCGCACACCTGGACGCCCCGGCACGCCACCAGGCACCGTGCCATAGGTCGATCCGATGACGCCATCGAGAGCTGTTCCTGCCTTGGCGATGACCGCTGGGTCGGAGAGTCCAGCCATATAGGGAGCCTTGAGAGTCACGCCCTGCTGCTTGAGGGCGTTCATGACCGACACCCCTCCGTCGACGAGCAGGATCAGGTACACGCCTTCGGCACCGGAGCTCTTGATCCTCAGCGCGGTCGACGTGGCGTCGTATGCACCGAATGGAGCGTCTCCGATGCGCAGGACCTCAGTCAGGCCCTGGGACGGCAATGACGCCGCCCAGGAGTTGGCTGCTGCTTGTGCTGCAGGTACCGGAAATGCAATGGTAGCCATCTTCTTGGCACCTGTTTGAGCCATGCGAATCGCACCAGCATTGGTCGTGTACAGATTCGATGCTGGACCCGTGGCGATGAACGCATTGCGGTCAGTAGAGCCTGACGGGCCATTGTTGATGCCGATGACTGGCATTCCAACGGCCTTGAAGATCGGCATCATCGTGTCCTGTGTGGTGATCTGGATGACGCCAAAGGCCTTCTCGTCCTGTACGGCCTTGTTGGCCATCAGCGACTGCGTGGATCCGCTGGATTGATCATCGAGTTCGACCGTTGTGATCTTGCGTCCGAATACCCCGCCCTTGGCATTCTCCTGAGCAATGCGAAGCTTGGCAGCCTGGATGAACCCGGCGAAGTTGGAGGCATTGGCACCAGTAGCCGAGGTCAGCAATGCGAACTTCACCGAGTTCGCGGTGACTCCATCCTGCGGTGCACACGATGCAGTCTTCGTTGTGGGCTGGGGGGTGGGGGCTGCGAAGGCGCCGGTGGTCGCGAGCGACATGACCATCGCGGCACCGACCGTCCCCGTGACCAGGGCGGTCTTGCCCTTGCCACTGAATGAACCGAACATAGGATCTCCTTTGAGTCTCGGAAGTCTCACGCCATCAAGATATGAGACGTGAATAGTTGAATGTCACTTTTTTGAGATTGCCTGACCGTAGTCATAACTCCGAGCCTTGTCAGCCCTCGCATGAATATTCGTGACTCTTTCGTTATAAACAAACAAGTATTTGTCCTATTTAGGCACCCAGGGGGACCAGCCCACTGCCTTGATCAAGATTTATCGACTCTTATATCTCATATTTGAGACGTCAGATGCCTCCATCGTGAAAGATCCTGTCCCATCTGCCGTGCTGTCATCCATTGGGCCACCAGTGAGGAACGACAAAAAGAGGAGGACTGCATTCATGGATATGACCCAATGGTCTTTGGAGAACAAGGTTGCGATCGTGACAGGTGCCGCAGCTGGTGGCATCGGCGAGGCATTCGCGATGACGCTGGCCGAGTCGGGAGCAGCTGTCGTATGCGTGGACATCAATCTCGATGGCGCGGCACTGGTCGCACATCGTGTTCGAATGGCCGGTGGTATTGCCTCAGCCGTTCGCGCCGATATCACCGATGAGCGGTCGGTCTCGGCTGCAGTGGCCGAGACGATTGCCATGTATGGAGGCGTCGATATTCTCGTCAACAATGCAGCGCTCATGGTGCAGCTCGTTGGCTCCACTGTGACCGAGTTCAGCCGCGAACTGTGGGACTCGGCATTCGCCGCAAATGTGACGGGGGCTTGGCAGTTCTCAAAGGCCGTTGTGCCTTCCATGCGTTCACGCGGCGGAGGGCGAATCGTCAGCATCAGCTCTCTTGGCGCGTTCCCAGCTGAAAGCGTGTATGGAATAACCAAACTTGCCATCGTCGGACTCACCACAGCCTTGGCGCGAGAACTCGGTCCCTCGAATATCACCGTGAACGCGATCGCTCCCGGATATACGCAGAGTGAGGCTGGCAAGAAACTGACACCACCGCCTGGGCCGGTGCGAGACGCATTGGAATCGCGCGCGGCGACGCGATTGACAGGCCAGCCTCAGGAATTGGCGAATGCGCTCCTGTTGCTTGCGGCACCAGCAGGTGAGTGGATCACAGGGCAGGTGCTGCATGTGGACGGGGGCTACGTCCGTAGGCCCTGAGACTGGCGGGAGCAAAGCGGATGCGCGGCACCTCGTACCAGGGAGAGTGCCGCGCATCCGCAGTTGGCAATGCCTACTCCGACAGACTGATTGCCTTCTCGGGGCAAGCGTTGATCGCCGACCTCACCTGGGCAAGCAGGTGATCGGGCACCTGAGCAGTGATCACTTGACCACGCCCACGCTCGTCATCCGTGAACACCTCCGACGCCACTTCGTAGCAGCGTCCATGCCCCTGGCACTTATCCGCATCAATAGAAACCTTCATCGTCATCCCTTCGCCGGTGTCCACTCGAGAGGCAGATAGTCAATTCCACGAAGACTTGAAGCTACCCACTCGATCTGTGTCCCGGGCTTGATCCGGTATGAGGGAATGCGCTTGTGCCATTCACGCAAGACCGTCCGCAATTCCATCCGGGCAAGGTGCGATCCCAGGCATCGATGGTTGCCGCCGCCGAACGAGAGGTGCGCCTTGTCGCCCATGGTGAGGTCCACGGTGAGTGACTCCGGATTCTCCTCGTTGACATTGCCCGAGGACAAGGCAGCGATGACGTGTGTGCCGGCGGGGATAGGGCACCCCGAGAGCACGGTGTCCACCTTTGCGATGCGCGTCAGGTTCTGCACTGGCGTTTCCCAGCGAAGGAGCTCTTCGATCACATTGTCGATCTGATCTGGATCGTCTTGGATCAACTGCTGCGCCTCAGGATGCTCAGCCAGGTAGTTGAAGATCGCCTGAAGTGAGATCGTGACGGTATCCAGCCCGGCTGCCAGCAGCAGGAACAGGATCCGTAGAACCTCGCTGTCAGTCAGATTGCGGCCATCCTCCACCTTGACAGTCATGAAGTACGAGATCAGGTCGTCACGTGGGGCATCACGTCGCGCTTCCATCTCCATGCCGAAGCGCTGATAGATCTCACCCGCCGTGCGCACCTGCAATTCAGCACCGGCTTCGCGGCTTCCCGCCACGATGTCAGGGCGAATCATGATGTCCTTCCACCGCACGAGTGCATCAAGTTCTTCGCCAGGAAGGCCCAGGAGCGCGAGAAACGTCAGGCATGGAAGTGGTACGGCAAGTTCTGCGCTGAAGTCGACTTCGCCCTTGTCGATGAACGAGTCGATCATCTCATTGACCTGCGCTGCAACGGTCGGTTGGAGCGCGGCCATCTTCTTGGGAGAGAAGAGTGGGTCGAGAACCCGGCGGTACATTGCATGCAATGGTGGGTCAACACCCAGTGGGATAACGGGCTCTTCACTGCCCATGATTCCCATTTCACTCGAAAAGATGTTCGTGTTGCGTAGCACCTCTTCAATGTCTCCGCGGCTGAGTACAGCCGCAGTAGCGACTGTGACGTCGCCGCCGGCGCCTAGGTGTTGTTCGAAATCCACGGGACACTGAGCTCGCAGTTTCGCGTAGTAGCCCCGAGGATCACTGGACCGTTCCTGCTGCCAGGCCTGCAACTTGGCCTCAGTGGCAGGATCCATCGCCGCCGTGCCTGAACCATATTCAGCCATCTAGGTCTCCTTGTCTCCTTGTCAGCCGACAGTGTTGTCGACTGCCTATGTCAAATATGCGTGCGAAGGATCTGCTGCTCAGAGCTCCACACGAAGGGGTGCATTGCGTACAAGATCTGTGTCCACGCCTGTGGCGCCTAGGCTCTTGGCACCCAGTGGGCTTCCAAGGGGTTCGTCGCGGCCAGGAAGAACTTCGCTGAAGAATCGTGCGTTGTCCTCGAGGTGAGCCTCGAGCTCATCAGGCAACTCGACTTCGTAGTAGATGGCATCGCTGGGGCACACGGGTTCGCACGCGCCGCAGTCAATGCACTCCTCGGGATGGATGTACAACGCCCGCGCGCCCTCGTAGATGCAATCGACAGGGCACTCCTTGACGCACGTGCGGTCAAGAACATCAATGCAGCCCGCAGTGATGACGTACGTCATTGCTTTCCTTTCGCGACACCTACCCGCAATTGCGCATCCTGTTGCGCCAAGCTCTAGTTGGAACCCTGGGCTGCAACCGTGAGCGACCCATCCTCAAGATGTATCACCTGCGAGACAATAGTGCTCAATTGTCCGATGTGTTTGGTGGAGCATACGCAGGGACTTTGTCGAGGGCAAGGGTTTTTCACAGAAAGGGAGCGTTGGAACACAAGCACTTCCATGACGTGTCGCGATAGCTGGGTGATACGCACGAAATGTCGGAATTATCCCCCGTGGAGCTGACGAGACCGGGCGCTGGTGCCCGCAATTTCTAGGCCCTGAAGGTGTACCGACCGGCAGCGATGGAGACGTTGACTTCTTGCAGGCGCCCTTGAACGTCGTCCAGTAGCGCGCGGACCTGCGATCGCAATCTGCCGTCGACATTTCCAGGTGGGTCCAGCACCGGAACGATGAACCTTCGGACCCACAGCCGAGTCTGGTCCTCGTCCATGAGACCAAGTTGCATGACGCCGCCTTGGCGGACAAGCCAGTCGAGCAGTTCATCAGCCGGAATGTCGTCGCGCACCTGCCCGTCCAACTGCCCGTTCTGCAGGGCAACGAGCATCAACTTGGAGACCATCTCACGAAATGCATTCGCTATCCCGAGGGTTCTCGGCGCCGTGATGAGGTCCATGAGGCGGGGATCCTTAGCGGCCTCTCGAGAGGTGTAGACCTGCATCTCCTCAACGCGCTGTGCCACGGTCGTGGTGGATTCGAGAAGGGTTTGGCAACGAGTGAAATGCTCGCTGGCGATCACCATTGCAGCGCGGCGCAGGAGATCGTCCTTGGACCCCAGGTATCGATAGGCAGTCGCGCGCGAGACCCCAGATCGCGAAGCGATGGCATCAACGCTCAAAGCGGTCAACTCGCCCCCGGCCATGTCATCCAGCAGGTCAATCAACCCTTGGTCGAGGCGCTGCTGGACCGTGGCCGCCTGCTCGTCCGAAATAAGAGACATAGGCATTCCCCAATGCTGAAAGTAGACGAATACTTGGACTCCAGATCCACTTTTCCCACCCAGTCTACCCATGGGCCCCCTGACGAAACATTTAGGCTCACTGTCTCAATTGCGAGACGCAAGTGTTGTTTCCACCACTAGACTGCGCACGAATCTTTTCGGGGAATGCACCCACCAAACCAATCGCGTCCACTGTGGAGAATGGAGATCAGTCGATGAAGGCCGACGGTGTCGTCGTAATCGTGGGTGCTGGAATCGCCGGCTTTCGGGTCGCCGAGGAGTTACGAGCACAGGGACATCGCGGCAAGATCGTGTTGCTCGGCGCAGAGCGCAATCTGCCCTACAACCGTCCACCGCTCTCGAAGGCTGTCCTCCAGGACGAATGCTCCCCGTTACCTGTCTTGGCAACCGAAGGGGAGATCGCCGACCTGCGAATCGACTTCCGTTCGGGAACCAGCGCCGTCCGATTGGATCCGCGGTCTTCAACCGTCTCGCTTGCAGACGGCTCACTCTTGGGGTACGACAGTCTGGTCATCGCGACCGGATCGCACCCGCGACTCCTTCGGGGAGCGGCACCTGGGCCCGGACTTCATGTACTTCGCACGTTCGAGGATGCACGGCGAATCTCCCAGGAAATGAAACGGGATGGTCGTCTGGTCGTCATCGGTGGAGGATTCATCGGATGTGAGGTGGCGGCATCCGCACGACAGGCCGGAGTGGAAGTAGCGCTCGTAGAGGCCTTGTCAACCCCACTTCAGATGGCAGTTGGCTCCGAGGTTGGTCACGAGGTAGCGGCCATGCATAGAGCGCACGGAGTCGACTTGCACTGTGACAGCCTGGTGACGAATATCGTCGGAGACGGTTCCATTGAGGGAGTCGAACTTTCGACCGGTGAATTCCTTCCGACGTCGACGGTCGTCATAGGGCTTGGCATCACTCCGTCCACAGAATGGCTAGCGGGGTCAGGGGTTGTCGAGACCGATGGCGTGCTCTGCGACGCCTCCGGGCGAACTTCCGAGCTGAATATCTACGCAGTGGGGGACGTCGCCAATTGGCAGACGACTGACGGCCGCGGTGGAAGACGCGAGCATTGGACGTCAGCAACCGATCAGGCTCGAATCGTCGCGACCAATATCCTGCTTGCAGACGAAGACGCGCCGGCGGAACTGAATGAGCCTCCCTACTTCTGGAGTGACATGTACGGCTCCAAGTTGCAGGCGTTGGGGTGGCCTTCGGGGTCGTGCGATCAACATGCGCTTCGCAAGGGCGCATCAGAGTCGAATCTCGTCATGCTCTACGGGCGCAACGGATTCTTCGAAGGCATTGTTGGGATCGATGTGCCCCGCGTTGTCATGGCTACACGCAGGTTGCTCCAGGAGAAGGCAGGATTCGACGAGGCGATCGCTACCGTCAGTGCTCTCTAGGCCAAGTGATTGCGCGTACCCCTCATCAAGCTGCAATGAGTAACGGGGTTACTGGCCAACCCTAGGAAGGCGGCCAGTAACCCCGTTACTCGGTGTTGACGGCGTTGCGGGTAATTCCCTGTTAGGCAGGTGCGCCCGATGAGGTCCCTCGCAGTAGGGCGCCAGCATCAACCTTGAGCTGAAGTCCCGTGACGTAACGAGCCTCATCTGAGGCAAGGAACAGCACGGCATTGCTGATATCCACCGGTTCGACATACGGAATCGGCATGACCTGCATTGAGGGGAAAGCCACCATGGCGTCTTCCTTGGTGGGGTTCTCGATATCCGGCCGGAAGATGTTGTACATCGGCTGGCTCATCAGCATGTTGGTGTTCACATTGGTTGGGTGAACAGCATTGACGCGGATGGAGACCGGTCCGAGCTGGAGAGCGAGTTCATGGACCAAACGAGCCACTCCACGCTTTGAGTGCGAGTATCCAGCTCCGCCAGGGCCATTTGCTGGATTGTCAGTGCCACCAGGCATGAGGCCAGCGACTGATCCCGTGGCGATGATCGACGCCCCTGCGGTGAGGAAGGGGAACGCAGCCTCGATTGTGTTATAGACGCCGACAAGGTCAATGGCTACGGCATCGAAGAATCCCTGCGGTGGGACATCAGCACCAAGCGGGCAGATGCCTGCATTCGCGACGACAATCTCCAGATGTCCACCGAGTTCAGCAACGCCCTTCTTGGCAGCGGCAATCATTGCCGAGCGCTCCCGCACATCGGCGACGATGGTGACCACCTTGCGCCCTTCGGCTTCGATCAGCCGAGCCGTCTCCGCAAGATCCGACTGCGAGGACAACGCATAGTGGTTCGTTGCAATGTCCTCGCAGAGGTCAATTGCGATGATGTCCGCGCCTTCTTGAGCCAACCGAAGAGCGTGGCTACGTCCCTGACCACGGGCCGCACCCGTGATCAGCGCGACCTTTCCTTGGACACGACCTGACATGTGTACTCCTTTACTGAGGTTTATGAAGTGTGATGACGTGGATTGACCTGGCCGAGATGCGCTGCGCTATTCCATCCAGCCCATGAGCTTGGTCTCAAGGTGCTGGTTGAAACCTTCGATGCCGTTCTGGCGACCGATGCCGCT
>JBAYUM010000028.1:0-16196 GCA_041675125.1 Candidatus Nanopelagicales bacterium | reverse complement strand
GTTGCAGCCGAGTGCCTCAGACCATGAGGGGCCAATCTGGGGACATCTGCCGCCTCGGTCAAGCGGCCGACCACACTTCGAGCCGCACGGGGGTCAAGTCGTTTCCCGCGCACGCCGAGAAAGAGTGCCTCGGCTGACTTGGCGGTGGCGAGCATCGGGCGAGCATCGAGCCAGGTGGTGAGCGCCGATTGAGCAGGAATGCCGAACGGCACAATGCGTTCCTTGCGGCCCTTGCCCAACACCAGCAGGGTGCGTGACTCCCACTGGATATCCACCACGTCCAGGGAGCAGAGCTCCGACACGCGCACTCCAGTGCCATAGAGCACCTCCAGAATCGCGCGATCTCGAACGGCGACGGGGTCGCCATCCCCCGCCTGCTGATCGGCGATATCCATGACGCGTTCGGCCTGCGCCACATCGAGGACAGTCGGGAGCCTGAGTGGCACCTGTGGACTCTTGAGCCGAATTCCGGGATCACTGGCGATCAGTCCACGACGTTCACACCAGGAGGTGAACGCCCGCACGGATGCTGCACGCCGCGCGATGGTGCTGCGAGCCTGGCCGAGGTCGTACTGCTCCCCCAGCCAACTGCGCAGCAGGCTCAAGTCGATATCCGCTGGCGTCATGCACTGCTGTGCGGTGGCGAATCTCAACAGCCCGGCCACGTCTCCTGCATAGGCGCGAACAGTGTGTGCGCTGCGACCACGCTCGAACGTGAGGTGACGGACGAAGCCCTCGAGCGCCTCGGCGAGCTCGGGGGCAGTCGAAGCATCGTCGTCTGCCATTCGCTCATGGTCGCAAAGAATTCGCCAGTGCACGGCTCAGACGCGCGCTGCCCGCCAGGAGTTGCCCTCCTGGGTCACGAATCCTTCTGCGCAGAGCACTCCCAGGGAAGCAAGCAGTTCGCGAGCTGACAGCCCAGATGCGTAGATGAGCTCCTCAAGAGTTGCCCAGGCTCTCAGCGGAACCGCATCGAGCACGAGCCTTTGCGTCGAGGTCAGGCCGTCGGTGGGCCGGGAAACGGGGCCAGTGCCTTCGACACTGATCACATCCTCACCACCGAGCAGTTCCGGGATGTCGCGCCAATCGGTTGCGATCACGGCCTGCTGCTCGCGAATCAATTGATGGCAGCCGGCGGACAGAGGCGACTCGACCGACCCAGGAACCGCCAGGACGGGCCGGTTCAGGGCATGGGCTGCGTTGGCGGTCGATGTGGTGCCTGATCGAAGCGCTGCTTCGATGACCACCGTTCCGCGAGTGAGAGCAGCGATGATCCTGTTGCGAGTCAGGAATCGCTGCCTGCGCGCCTGGGTTCCGATCGGGGATTCAGACACGAGGAGTCCGGTATCGGCGATGCGAGCAAACAGCGAGGCATGCGCTCGGGGATAGGCCACGTCCACACCACTGGCCAGAATGCAAGCGGTGACTCCTCCAGCGGACAGGACGCCCAGGTGCGCGGCCGCGTCAATGCCATAGGCACCGCCGGACACCACACACCATCCCTGATCGCTCAACTGCCCACACCACTCACGAGCCACCCGATCTCCATAGTGGGTTGACGCGCGGGCACCGACCACTGCGACTGATCGCAGAGCAGCCAGGCGCAGGCTCGCCGAGCCGATGATCCAAAGAACATATGGGCGAGCAGGCCCGAGATCGTCGAGCTGGGAAGGCCATTCGACATCATCACGGAATATCAGTCGAGCCTGTGCAGGCTCGAGCGCATCGAGTGCCTCGGTGCGCTCGAATCGCGCCAGGCGAGCCTGCATGCCTTCGATCCGTCGATCAGGAACGGCACCAGCGCGAATGCGCTCCACGACAGCCTGCGCACCGAACTGGTCGACGAGTCGACCCATGTGGTGGTCACCGGGTTCCACGACATGCGCGAGTGCCAGCAATGCTCCATGCTGCTGATTCATTCGTCGCCGCCCGCGCGCAGGGTCAGGGCGGTCGACAGATGCTCGAGCGCTGGTCTGGGTGCGTCGTCAAGATCGGCAAGGGTCCATGCGATGCGCAGTACCCGATCACTGCCCCGTGGGTTGAGACCTGCAGCCTCGGCTCGCTCAAGCAGGGTCATGGCCTGCGGCTCTGGCGCGAACTGCGAACGCAGCACGCTGCCCGGCACATGCGAATTCAATCGCCACGGCTGCCGGCCCCAACGCAAGCGCGCACGTTCGCGGGCTCGTCGCACTCGCGCCGCGACGTCTGAGCTGGATTCCCCCGAACCAGCCTTCAACTGCGATTCAGTCGGCCGCGTGATGGTGACGCGAATGTCAATGCGATCCATGAGCGGGCCAGAAAGGCGCTCCGCATACCGTCGCTTGGCCATGGGAGTGCATCGGCACTGCTCGCCGCGCCCGAAGCTCAGACCGCATGGACACGGATTCGCTGCGATGAGGAGCTGGAATCGGGCAGGTGCCTGCAGGCCGGAGCCAACGCGCATGAGTGCCAGCGAGCCGTGCTCAAGCGGCTGACGCAGTCCCTCAAGACAGGGGCGGGCGAATTCTGGCGCTTCATCCAAGAACAGCACGCCACCATGTGCCAGCGTGAGTGCCCCGGGAACGAGGATGCCATTGCGCACCGTGCCGAGCATCGCTGCCGCAGATATCGAGTGGTGCGGAGCGATGAAAGGAGGACGGCGCATGAGCGAATGACCGATCTGCAGCTGACCTGACAGAGCATGGACAGCTGTGACGTCGAGCGCCATGTCATCGTCGAGATCAGGCAGCACGGTGGCAAAGCGCTGCGCAAGCATCGTCTTCCCAACCCCAGGCGGCCCGAGCATTGCGCAGTGATGTCCGCCAGCCGCGGCCACCTCAAGGGCCATGCGCGCCATGTCATGCCCACGGACTTCGGCGAAGTCAATGGACTCCCTCGGCAGGGTCGAATGGGGTTGCGCTGAATCTGCAGCGTCACCGACATCAGTGCCGTCGAGCACGCGCACAAGGTGTGCCAGGTCGCGAATGATGATCGGTGCGAGTCCTGGCACCGCACTGACTTCCCTGGCATTGCCCGGGCACACGTAGATGTGCTCCAGTCCGGCGCGTTGCGCAGCAATCGCAGCCGCAAGAGCACCGGTGACCGGCTTGACGCAGCCGTCGAGCCCGAGTTCGCCGAGGAAGGTCGCAGACGAGTTCGGCGATGCCACTTGCGAGGTTGCCCGCAGGATCCCCACCGCGATGGGCAGATCAAGGCTGGTGCCGCTCTTCGGCAAGTCGGCCGGTGACAGGCCGATGGTGATGCGCGAATTGGGCCATTTCAATCCTGCATTGACGATTGCCGACCGCGCTCGCCAGCGAGCTTCAGCCACTGGCGCCTGCGCAAGGCCGACAACGCCGACGCTCGGCAGCCCCTGTGCGACATCGACCTCGACAGTGACCATGACTCCGCTGATGCCGGCTGGTACGACTCCCCAGACCTGCGCCAGGGTCATGCGCTGACTGCCCTGAGGTGCTCGATCTCCGGCGCGCCCCAGGCTGGTTGAACAACGCTCACGACATCGATGCGGACTTCGGGGGCATGCGCGTGGTGCGCCTCGAGCCATTTCGCGGCAAGGTGGCGCAGCCGCCTCAGCTTGCGCGCGGTGACCGCCTCTGCTGGCGTGCCCAGCTGATGCGAACTTCGCGTCTTGACCTCGCAGATCACCAGGGCGTGACCCTCGCGCGCAACGATGTCGATCTCACCCACCTCGCAGCGCCAATTGCGCTCGATGATGACCATCCCCTGCCGCCGCAGGAACTGCTCGGCGACATCCTCGCCATACTTGCCCAGCGCCTGATTGCGTCGCATCGCTCACCTCCGGCCATGACCATGGCCGCTATGCGACACGACAGCCAGATGCACCCACTGGCATGTGGACAAGCTGGGGTGTGCTGGGCTTGGGGAAAAGGTCAAGGCACGAGCCGCATGGTCAAAGGCACAGCTGCAAGCGCGACAAAGCGTGATCGCCATACCGATCATTCACTATCAGCAGGGCGAGTTGACCGACTAGCTGCCCACTCCTGGGAGCTTCCAGCTTCGCCGATGCTGCGCTGTTGGACCATGCGCAGCAAGGGCAGCTATGTGCTCGGGCGATGCATAGCCCTTGTTGTCGGCCCAGCCGTACACCGGATGCTGGCCCGACAGCTGGACCATGAGCGCATCGCGTTGAACCTTTGCCAGCACGCTCGCTGCGGCCACGGACATGCACGTCCTGTCGGCCTTCACCTTCGTGATCACGGGCGGAACATCGTCGAGGAGGTCCGAGCTCAAGTCGAGGAATGAGGGCTGTTTGGGCCGAGTGAACCAGTCATGACTTCCATCGAGCAGCACGACAGATGGGGCGATCGGTAGCTGCTGCACTGCCCGATGTCCGGCAAGACGCAGAGCCCCGATGATGCCGAACTCGTCGATCTCCAAAGGCGATGCGTGACCAACCGAGCAGGCCACCGCCCAGGCGCGGATCCTGGGCACCAGCGCATTGCGCGCATTGGGTGTGAGGTCCTTGCTGTCCCGCACGCCGTTCAGTGTCTGGCGCGTTGAACCGTCGATGAGCACCACTCCGACACTGACCGGACCGGCAAGGGAGCCCCGCCCGACCTCATCGATCGCTGCCAGGGTCGCATAGCCGTCCTTGAACAGGCCGCGCTCGACTCGCAGGGTTGGGTTGATCACGATGCAGCTGGTGCGCTCGACTTCTGCAATGCCGGATTGCCGAAGATCTCCGGGATCCCCAGCGTGGTGAACCGCTTCAACGGCCACACCACGACGAAGGCTCGTCCCACGATGTTGCCCACCGGCACGCCGCCGCTGTTCACGTCGAGATGGAAGCGCGAGTCGCGCGAATTGCCGCGATTGTCTCCCATGACGAAGACCGAGTCCGCGGGCACTGTCACATCGAATTCGACCTGGTTGGTCGGCTGGACGATGTAGGACTCGTCCAGCGGTACCCCATTGAGCACGATGCGCTGCTGCTTGTCGCAGCACACCACACGATCTCCGGCCACCCCGATCACGCGCTTGACGAGGTCGTTGCCGCTGTCGCTTGGCAACAGCCCGACGAACATCAACGCGTTGTGGATGAGGCCGCGGAAGCCATCGGGTCCCGGTGCGGGCGCCTGCAACCAGCCACCCGGATCCCGGAAGACCACGACCTCGCCGCGTGAGACACCACCGAAGTGCGTCGTGATCTTCGAGGCCACGATGCGGTCATTGGGCATCAGCGTGTCCTGCATCGATTCGCTGGGAACATAGAAGGCCTGCACGAGGAAGGCGCGAACGAGCGCCGACAGGACGAGCGCCGCGAGTATGACGATGCCGAACTCGCGAACCCCAGCGAGGAACCCGGGCTTTGACTTCTTGGGTCTCGATTCGATTCTGGGCTCCTGCTCATCAGTCATTGAGCCACCTTTGCATACGCCTCGGGAATCGTGACAGAGCCCCAGCGGCTCGGCGGCCAGACGACGGCCATGACACGCCCGATGACCTTGGACTCCTCGACCATTCCACCGCCAGGATCAGCGAGGTGCGCGCGCGAGTCGGCACTCTGCGATCGATGATCGCCCATCACCCACAGCTTGCCCTCGGGCACGATCGCGTTGAAGGCGAAGCCGCTGGGCGCATCCCCCGGATAGAGATAGGGCTCGCTCAGAGCGATGCCGTTGACCAGCAACTGCCCCTGCTCATTGCAGCACTGCACGTGATCGCCTGCGATACCGACGACACGCTTGACGAAGTCCGTGCCATCGGGGGCGATGATGCCGAACGACTGCCCAATGGTCGTGAGCAGGCCAGTGACGGGATCGCGTGAGGGAACAGCGTCCTGAGCGACGAACGAGTCGGTGCCGTCGAACACCACGACATCACCACGCTCGATCGGACGAACGTGGTAGACCATGCGATTGACCAGCACCCTGTCGCCGACCTGCAAGGTGTTCTCCATCGAGCCCGATGGGATCGAATAGGGCTTGGCGATGAAAGCCGTGGCCAGAAGTACGAATACCAGCGCCCCCAACAACGTCAGTGGCAGATCCCACCGCGAGTGCTTGAGCACAGGTTCGCGGACTAGCCCTCTGACTTGGTCGGTGCGTTGTCGCGCTTCTCGCGGATCTTCGCCTTCTTGCCGCGCAGGTCACGGAGGTAGTAGAGCTTGGCGCGGCGCACATCGCCACGGGTCACGAGCTCGATCTTCTCGATGATCGGGGTGTGGAGCGGGAACTTGCGCTCGACTCCGGTGCCATAAGAGACCTTGCGGACCGTGAAGGTCTCACCAATGCCTGATCCGGAAATGCCGATGACCACGCCCTGGAAGACCTGGACACGGGTCTTGTTGCCTTCGACGACCTTGACATGCACCTTGAGGGTGTCGCCTGCGCGAAATTCTGGGTGGTCAGTGCGGAGTGATGCTGCGTCTACGGCGTCGAGGGTCTTCATGATCATTCGCTTCCTGCAGGAGCCACAGGTCTCCCACGGTGGGGTTTGAGGAAATTGCTACCCAGGCATCCGAGTCCCCTGTGGCAGAGCACCGGTGCGGTGGGCTGGAGCAGTCTGCCACAGCCTGCGCCCGCAACCCAAACTCGCCTCGGCACGGCACTCCTGCAAGCATGTGACGACGCCGTCGAAGGGGAATCGCATGAGCACGCATCCACGAGCGGGCCAACCCGCCCAGAACTCCGACCTGGTGCTCGTCCCCAACCTCGTCACCGCCTACTACACGATGCACCCCGATGCGAGCGACCCAGCGCAGCAGGTCAGCTTCGGCACCTCTGGCCACCGAGGAAGCGCCTTCACCTTCTCGTTCAACGACGACCACATCGCAGCAATCACCCAGGCGATATGCGACCACCGCGGGCAGCAGGGCATCGCCGGCCCGCTCTACATGGGAAGTGACACCCACGCCCTCAGCGCGCCCGCCTGGTCGACCGCGATCTCGGTATTCGCCGCCAACGAGGTCCGGGTCACCGTCGACGCCGAGT
Organism: Candidatus Nanopelagicales bacterium; assembly: GCA_041675125.1. GTDB lineage: Bacteria > Actinomycetota > Actinomycetes > S36-B12 > S36-B12 > UBA11398. The sequence goes on along the minus strand of JBAYUM010000028.1, from coordinate 9,243 downwards.
TCAACTCAGGAATGGGCCACACCCCGACCCCAGCCATCTCGCTTGCCATCCTCATGCACAACAACGGCCTGTCGGCCGCAGATCCCGGCCGGGCCGACGGCGTGGTCATCACTCCGTCGCACAACCCACCTCGTGACGGCGGCTTCAAGTACAACCCGCCCAATGGCGGACCGGCCGGCTCGGACATCACCAACGACATCCAGAATCGCGCGAATGCCTATCTTGCGGCGGGCCTGCGGGGCGTGAAGACCATGCCGGTGCGCAGTGCCATTGCGGCAGGTACCACGGGGCTCATCAACTATCGCGAGCTCTACGTGGGCGAGCTTGCCAAGGTGATCGACATGGAGGCCATTCGCGGAGCCAATCTCCGCATCGCCGCGGATCCCCTTGGTGGAGCCAGCGTCGACTACTGGCCTTTGATCGCGGCGACGTACGGCATCGACATCACGATCGCGCACCCCTATGTGGATCCGACGTGGGCATTCATGACCCTGGACTGGGATGGACAGATCCGCATGGACTGCTCCTCTCCCCATGCCATGGCCTCGCTCATCGAGAATCGCTCGAAGTTCGACATCGCGACGGGCAATGACGCTGACTCGGATCGGCACGGCATCGTGACTCCCGACGGTCTGATGAACCCGAATCACTATCTGGCAGTCAGCATCGACTACCTGTTCAATCATCGCCGGCATTGGTCGCCGACCGCAGGCATCGGCAAGACGGTCGTGAGCTCCAGCATCATCGACCGCGTTGCTGCGTCCCTTGGCCGGCCCCTGCTCGAAGTTCCGGTGGGATTCAAGTGGTTCGTCGATGGCCTGCTCGACGGCAGCCTGGGCTTTGGCGGCGAGGAGAGCGCCGGAGCCTCGTTCCTGCGGCGCGATGGTGCCGTGTGGTCCACCGACAAGGACGGCATCATTGCGGCCCTGCTCGCCTCGGAGATGCTCGCCGTCACCGGGGTCTCGCCCTCGGCGCACTATCGCCAGCTCACGGAGCAGTTCGGCGACCCGGTGTACGAACGCATCGACGCACCCGCCACTCGGCAGCAGAAGGCCGCACTGGCCAAGCTGTCGCCCAATGAGGTGAAGGCCACTGAGCTCGCTGGGGAGCCCATCACCTCGATCCTGACGAATGCGCCGGGCAATGGCGCGCCGATCGGCGGCTTGAAGGTGAGCACGGAGAACGGCTGGTTCGCGGCTCGGCCGTCAGGCACTGAGGATGTGTACAAGATCTACGCCGAGTCCTTCCGGGACAAGGCACACCTGCAGCAGATCCAACTCGAGGCTCAGGCGCTGGTGACCACGGCCATCAGCTAGAGATCCGGCCGCATCCGATGCGTGCGCTCATGCGCCTGGGCACTGCGCCAGTCGGCGATGTTGGAGTGATGCCCGCTCATCAGCACCTCGGGCACGGTCAGTGCCCGCCACTCCTGTGGCTTGGTATAGACCGGCCCTTCGACGAGCGCGCCATCGTCGCTGATGCTGAAGGAGTCATCGGCCGCGCTGACGCTGTTGCCCAGCACGCCCGGGATGAGGCGTCCGACGGCCTCGACCATGACCATCGCTGCGACCTCTCCACCTGCCAGGACATAGTCACCGATCGTGACTTCAGCGACACCCGACCAGTCCCCACGCGCTGCGTAGTGCTGCATCACGCGTGCATCGATGCCCTCGTAGCGACCGCAGGCGAACACCAGCCACGGTTCCGCGCTCCACTCCTTGGCGAGCGGCTGGGTGAAGCGCGCACCTGAAGGCGTGGGCACGACAAGCCGTGGCGGGGTATCGCCCGAGCCTCGGATCTCGTCGAGAGCGGCCCCCCAGGGCTCGGGCATCATGACCATGCCGGGACCGCCGCCATAAGGCGTGTCATCAACGGTGTGGTGGCGATCGTGAGTCCAGCGACGCAGGTCGTGGAGGCGAAGGTCGATGATGCCCAGGTCCACGGCCTTGCCGATGAGCGAAAGCCGCAGGGGCGCGAGGTATTCAGGGAAGATCGAGACGATGTCGATGCGCATCAGGCCTCGACATCCTCGATCAATCCTGCTGGTGGATCGATCACGATTCGCTTGGCGATGACGTCGACCGTCGGCACGAACTGCGCGATGAATGGGACCAGCACCTCCGACTCATCTGCCCGGGTCACCGACAGCATGTCCTGGCTCGGCAGGTGGATCACCTCGGTCACCTTGCCGATCACGGTTCCATCGAGCGACTCGACAACGCAGTCCTCGAGCTGATCGTCGTAGAACTCGTCCGGGTCTGCCGGCTGCTCGCCCTCGGGCCGGTCAATCTCCAGGAGGGTGTTGCGCAGGCTCTCGGCCCACGTGCGATCGTGAATACCCTCGAATTTCAGCAGCAGTCGCCCGGAATGCCAATGGACCGCTTCAACTGTGAGCAGTTGGAGCGGTCCATCGATGACAAACTGCGCGCCGGGCACAAACCGCAGATCGGGTTCGTCCGTACGTGACTCGACGGTCACCTGACCGCGAATCCCGTGAGGTCGACCGATGCGTCCGACAACGACGCGCATGGTCAGTTAGCGCTCGGCTACGTCGAGGAAGTCGATACGCACGCCACGGCCACCATTCAAGGCGGCAAGGACATTGCGCAACGCCGTTGCGGTACGACCGCCACGGCCGATGACACGACCCATGTCCTCGGGGTTCACGCTGACATTGAGCGTGGCACCGCGACGCTGGGACTTCTCTGACACGTTGACATCCTCTGGATGATCAACGATGCCGCGCACGAGGTGACCGAGAGCCTCTTCGAGCATCAGGCCGGGGTCACTTCTGCTGGGGCGTCCTCGGAGACAACCACGACGGCCTCTGACTCGGTTGCGATCTCCTCCGCAACAGCCTCAGCGACCTCTGCTGCAACTTCGCCCGCCTCGGCTTCGACGACAGCCTCAGCGACGACGGTCTCGACGACTGCAACCGCGACAGGCTCTGCCGGTGTCTCGAGCTTCGGCTTCTTGACGATCTTCGGCTCATTGGCTGCATCTGCAACAGCTGCTTCAAAGGCGATCATCTTGTTGACCTTGGGAGGCGCAACCTGCAGGGTGCCTTCGGCTCCTGGGAGTCCCTTGAACTTCTGCCAGTCACCGGTGACCTTGAGAATGGCCTCGACTGCCTCGGTCGGCAGCGCGCCGACACCGAGCCAGTACTGCACGCGATCCGAGTCCACCTGGATGAGGCTCGGGTTCTGCAGGGGCTGGTAGATGCCGATCTCTTCGATGGCACGCCCGTTACGAGCAGTGCGTGAATCAGCGACGACGATGCGGTACTGCGGTGCATGGGTCTTGCCCAAGCGCTTCAACTTGATCTTTACGGCCACGGTGGGCTTTCTCCTGTTGTGTAAGGCGGTGCGAGCCAGCCTCGGCGTGGGGACACGTCAGCTGACTAAGACCTTGCGGACTGCCCCGCCTAGGGTTGAGAGGGTCCTTCGGCGGTGCAAGTGCCCGCCTATTCTGCCAGACCCCTGATGCCGGCTTGACCACGCCCGGCACACCCGGCTACTGGCCCAGCATCTTCTTCAGATCAGGCGGCAGCGACCCCAGGTTCGGGGGGGCCAATTCGGCGGCTGGGTCCGATGAGCCCAGGCCTGCACGCTTGGCAGGATTGCCGCTGCGACCCTTGGCCCCCTTGGCCGCCTTGACCTGCTTGGGCATCTTCCCCTTGGACTTCTTGCCACCACCCATGCCGAATCCGGGCATACCCGGCATGGCCGGCATGCCACCGCCCTTGCCCATCTGCTTCATCATGATCTGGGCCTGGGCGAAGCGCTCCATGAGGCTGTTGATCTCGCTGACCTGCGTGCCCGAGCCCTTGGCGATGCGGGAGCGACGAGACCCGTTGAGCAGCTTGGGGTCCTGGCGCTCGGCTGGGGTCATCGACTGGATGATCGCGGCCACGCGGTCCATGTCCCGGTCATCGATCTGGTCCAGTTGGGCCTTCATCTCGCCCATGCCGGGCAGCATGCCCAGCACCTTGCCGATGGAGCCCATCTTCTTGACCGCCTGCATCTGCTCCAGGAAGTCATCGAGGGTGAAGCTCTCACCCTTGGCCACCTTGGCGGACATGCGCTCGGCCTGATCGGCATCGAACACCCGCTCAGCCTGCTCAATGAGCGTGAGCACATCTCCCATGTCCATGATGCGGCTGGCCATGCGCTCGGGGTGGAAGACCTCGAAGTCATCGAGCTTCTCGCCGGTTGAGGCGAACATGATCGGAGCACCAGTGACGCTCTTGACCGAGAGTGCGGCACCACCGCGGGCGTCGCCATCGAGCTTGGTCAGCACGACACCGTCGAAGCCGACGCTCTTCATGAACTCTTCAGCAGTGCGAACGGCGTCCTGGCCGATCATCGCGTCGACCACGAACAGCACGTCATCGGGCTGCGCCGCGCTCTTGACCTGGCGCAACTGGTCCATGAGCTCAGCATCGATGGCAAGGCGGCCTGCGGTGTCGACGATGACGATGTCATGCAGCTTCTGCTCGGCGAAGACACGCGCATCGCGAGTGACCTTGACGGGGTCCCCGACACCGCTGCCCGGTTCAGGCGCGAATACCGGCACCCCCGCTCGCTCACCGATGACCTTGAGCTGATCAACGGCATTCGGGCGCTGCAGGTCGGCTGCCACGAGCAAGGGAGTGTGCCCATCACGCTTCAGTGACATGGCCAGCTTGCCGGCAAGAGTGGTCTTGCCGGCGCCTTGCAGACCTGCGAGCAGGATGACGGTCGGCGGGCTCTTGGCCAGCCGCAGGGAGCGCGTCTGGCCACCCAGGATCGCGACCAGTTCGTCATGGACGATCTTGACGACCTGCTGAGCGGGGTTCAGTGCACCTGAGGAGGACACCTCAAGGGCACGGGTCTTGACCGCAGCACAGAACTCCCGCACGACCGGAAGCGCGACATCGGCCTCGAGCAGCGCGATGCGGATCTCACGGACGGTTGCGTCAACATCGGCTTCGGAGAGTCGACCTTTGCCACGGAGCCCCTTGAAGGTGACTGCGAGACGGTCGGAGAGATTGCCAAACACGGGGCTCAGGGTAACGGCTGGAGCAGTTCGCCCAGAACAGTCACCTTGACCGCGGCAGCATGTTGCGGATTCAGCGGGTTTCCGTGCCGGTCGACGAGGAAGAAGACGTCGACGGCATCGGACCCCAGGGTCGTCACCTTGGCACCCGTGATCGCCGCATCAGTGGAGGCGATCGCCCGGGTCACCCGATACAGCAGCCCGGGGGCGTCATGAGCGCGCACCTCGAGCACCGTGGTGCGCTCGGAGGCCTCCTCGATGATGTCGATGATCGGAGCCGCCGCCTGGGTCTGCGGACGATAGGCCTGATCACGCTTGCGCAGGCGATCACCGATATCGAATGATCCTTCAATGGCCCGACGGAGCTCATCACCGAGCTGATCGATGCCCGGTGGATCACCGAAGGTCGGCTGCACGTTCCAGACCTGCACTGCGCGATCACCCTCGGTCATCACTCGTGCCGATCGAACCTGCAGTCGATGAATGGCCAGCACACCGGCGACAGTGGCCAGCAGGCCGATGCGATCAGGTGCAGCAATCGTCAACTCGTGGCCGTCGACAGTCTCCTGCATCACTGCCCATACGCCCTCGTGCGCGAGAGCCAGCTGCTGCTCGCCAGTCAGCGTCGGCGGTTCGGGCAGCGCCCTTCCGGCGATGGACTCGTGCACTCGACGAACCAGTTCATCGATGAGATTCTTGCGCCAACTGCTCCACATCGCGGCGCCGGTCGCAATCGCATCGGCCTCGGTCAGGGCGGCCAGCAGATCCAGCACCTGAGGATCAGGAATGCGGTCGGCAACGAAGGCCACGGTTGCCGGGTCATCAAGATCGCGGCGCGTTGCCGTCTCAGCCAGCAGGAGATGGTTGCGCACGAGCAGCGCCACGATGCCGATATCCGCCGCCGAGTACCCCATCTGCTTCATGACGCCAGCAACGAGCCCGGCGCCGACCTCACTGTGATCACCTTCGCGGGCCTTGCCGAAGTCATGGAAGAGCGCACCGAGCAGCAGCAGGTCAGGGCGATCCACGGTCCGGGTGAGGGCACTCGCCTGAATGACGCACTCAACCAGGTGCCGATCGACGGTGAATCTGTGCAGGGCATTGCGCTGGGGAGCCGAGCGCACGACCTCCCAGCCGGGAATCAATTGCGAGATCACTCCGGCCTGGTCGAGTGCTTCCCACACCTGCAGGGTCGACTGTCCGGCACCCAACAGCGACAGGAACGCGTCGCGCGCCGACTGAGGCCATGGTTTAGGCAGCGATTTGCTCTCCTGCGCCAATCGATTGACGGTGTGCGGGGCAAGGGGTATGCCAGCCTGTGCCGCAGAGGCCGCAGCTCGCAGAATCAGCACGGGGTCCTTCTCAGGTCGCGCCTCGATCGCCAGCACGACCTCACCTGCCTGCACGACCACGCCGTCACTCAGCGGAACGCGTTCTGGGCTGCCGTTGCGAATCGCGCGTGCCGTGTACCTGGGCGAGCGGCGCGTCAGGCGCTCTACTCGGTGCCAGGTCGAATCCGAGGAGTACGCCACGGAGCGAGCAGCCGAGTACACCCGGCGTAGCAGTTCATCTGCATCGCTGTGCCCCAAGGCAGCAGCGACACCATCCTGCTCCTGGAGCAGGAGCAGGTCGCTGCTGCGATTGCTGACGAAATGCAGCGCATCACGGACATCCAGCAGGTAGTCGATGCCCTCCTGCCAATGGCCGTGCGTGAGATCGGTGATCCAGGATGCAGCGATGGCTCGCAGCACTGTCGCCTCGCGCAGTCCGCCGTACGCCTCCTTGAGGTCGGGCTCCAGCATGGTCGACAGCTCACCGAAGCGCTCACGGCGCTGATCGACCAGCATCCGCAGTTCCCCGATGCGCTTGGGCGCCGTGGCTCGCCAGTCGGCATAGATGGCCTTGCGCAGCTGCTCGCCGATGCTGGCATCGCCAGCTATCACCCGCAGGTCAAGCAGACCGACAATGACCTTGATGTCCTCGCTGGCCAATCTCCTGGCTTCAGCGACAGTGCGCACGCTGTGGTCGAGGGCAAGGCCTGCGTCCCAGATCGGGTACCAGAGCTCCTGAGCGATCGCGGCTGCACGGCGGGGATCGATCCGGTGCAGCAGGACGAGATCGAGATCACTGCCAGGGGCCAGTTCCTGGCGCCCGTGTCCGCCGACCGCAACCAGGCAGATCCCATCGGCCAGCGGATGAGAGGCAGCGAAGACCTGTGCAAGCCAGGCATCTGTCATTTCAGTCAAAGCAGTGCGACGTCCTGGACCGAAAGGTCCAGGACGTCGCACGACGGCATCTCTTGCGCTGATGAACTCAGCATCGGCGCGCATCATCTGCCTAGTGAATTACAGGGCGTCCGCGCCGCGCTCACCGGTACGAACCCGGACGACAGCTTCGACTGAGGAAACCCAGACCTTGCCGTCTCCGATTCGCCCGGTCTGCGCTGCACTGACAATTGCATCGACTACTCGGTCTGCATCGGCGTCGTCGACAACGACCTCAATGCGTACCTTGGGAACCAGGTCGACCGTGTACTCAGCACCACGGTAAACCTCGGTGTGCCCACGCTGGCGACCGAATCCCGAAGCCTCTGAAACCGTGAGACCGTGGATCCCAGCAGTTTCAAGCGCTCCCTTGACGTCCTCAAGCTTGAACGGCTTGATGATTGCGGTAATCAACTTCATCTCTAGATCTCCTCTGCCCGTGCTGCATGTCCCATACCCGCAAAGACACCGCCACTGCCGCTATCGCCGAACTCATAGGCGGACTCTGCGTGCTCTGCCAGGTCGATACCGGCGACTTCATCTTCCTCGCTGATGCGGAAGCCCATGGTGAACTTGATTGCGTAACCGATGATCAGAGCAACGACCAGCGAGTAGCCCAGGACTGCGAAGGCACCGATGGACTGCTTGCCCAGTTGATCGAGCCCACCTCCATAGAAGAGGCCATTGACACCAGCAGGTGCAACGTCGGTTGCCAGGATGCCGATGAGCAACGTACCGATGATTCCGCCGACGAGGTGGACACCCACCACATCGAGTGAGTCATCGAACTTGAAGAGGTACTTCAAGCCAACGGCAAGTGCACACACCACGCCTGCAACGACACCAATGATCATCGCACCGATCGGGGTGACGGCAGAGCAGGAAGGCGTAATCGCCACCAGGCCTGCAACGACACCAGAAGCGGCACCGAGCGAAGTTGCGTGTCCATCGCGGATCTTCTCGACGATCAACCAACCAAGAGCAGCGGTGCAAGTGGCGATGAAGGTGTTGTAGAACACCACTGCTGAAGTGTTGTTCGCAGCAAGTGCCGAACCTGCATTGAATCCGAACCAGCCGAACCACAGCAGGCCTGCGCCGATCATGACCAAGGTGAGGTTATGAGGCTTCATCGGCGTCTTGGGCCAGCCAACGCGACGTCCCAGGACGATAGCGAGAGCAAGTGCTGCAGCGCCAGCATTGATGTGGACGGCCGTGCCACCTGCGAAGTCGATGACTCCCAGATCGAAGATCCAGCCACCGGCTGCCCAGACCCAGTGTGCAACAGGGAAGTAGACGAGGGTCGCCCAGATCGCAGCGAACACCATCCAGGATGCGAAGCGCGCACGATCAGCGATCGCACCAGCGATCAGACCGACCGTGATGCAGGCGAACATCGCCTGGAAGGCGACGAAGGCCATCGCCGGGTAGCCCGCCTCAGGGTTGTCAGTGATCAGTGATGTGAGGCCGATGTTGTCGCTGACATTGCCGACGAGGCTGTTGGTGCCTTCACCTGCCGAGTCGACCCCAAATGCCATGCCGTAGCCGTAGAAGGTCCACAGAACAGCCACGATGAAGAGCGCGCCCATGACCATCATGAGCATGTTCAGCACGGACTTCTGCCGAACCATGCCTCCATAAAAGAAAGCGAGGCCGGGGATCATGAGCAACACCAGGGCTGCGCTCGTGAGCAGCCAGGCGGTGTTGCCTGTATCTAACGCCGTTTCCATTCCAGTCTCCTTTCGAACCACAACATGTGGCCGGTCGCGTAGTCGACATGGAGGAGATTGCCCTGGGGACATTTCCCTGGAGCACAAAGTTGATTTCGGTCAGGTCACAAATAACAGGACTAAGTAACAGATGTGTTAACGCTAGGCGTGCATGTCCTGATTCCGGGAGGCTGAGAGCTTGCCATAGACCATGGATGCCCAGGTCTCGGCCAGTT
>JBAYUM010000027.1:0-16498 GCA_041675125.1 Candidatus Nanopelagicales bacterium | reverse complement strand
TCTTGTCATGCCGGCAGCGCAAGCACAGACGGGCCCGAAGATCGTCTCGGGCTGGATGCCGTATTGGATGACGAGCCCGGGCAAGCCTGCAGGCGTGACGAATGCGGTGGCCAATGCCGATGTCGTGAAGGACGTCTCTCCCTTCTGGTTCTCCGCAGTGGCCGGGGGGCCAGCTGGTGTCAATGTCGTGTTCAATCCGAATTTCGGGGGTGCTGAGGCGAATGCGGCCTGGACAGTCGGCCAGCTGAGATCAGCAGGACTTGCGATCCTGCCAAGCATCGCGGACGGCTCTGGCAAGGGCACCATGGCCAGGACGCTTGCGGATCCAGCGAAGCGAGCAGTACACGTGGCTGACATCGCGAATATGGTGGCTGCTCGTGGCTTCGATGGCATTGACCTCGACTATGAGCAGTTCGCATTCGCCGATGGTCGTGGCAGCTGGGCCGCGACTGCGCCGAACTGGACGGCGTTCGTCAATGAGCTCAGTGCTGCGCTCCACGCCAAGGGCAAACTGCTGTCGGTCACCATTCCGAGTCCGTGCTCGACGACCAATGCCTGCGGTGGCACTGAGGGCTACTGGGTTTACAACATCGGCGGGATCGCAAGTGCAGCTGATCGCATTCGGGTGATGACCTACGACTTCCACTACAACTCGCCTGGGGCAATCGCCCCTATTAGCTGGGTGACCAGGTCGATGCAGTATTCGGCGACGCAGGCACCGGCCAGCAAGCTGGTCGTCGGCATTCCGGCCTATGGCCGATCCTGGACCAAGAAGACCGGCAATGCCTTCGCCCTGAGCGGTGTCTGCCCAAGTGCATCGAGCTCGGGCAGTGCCAAGACGGCCTACAACTCGCTCACCACCATGGCATCGAGCACTGCGGCGGAGATCCCACCCCTGCTGCAGAAACTCGGCAAGACCGACGCGGACATCCAGTGGGACGCCGTCACTGCCGAGAACTGGATCGAGTACGACAAGCCAGTGACCTGGACGGATGGCAGCGGAACCCAGCAGACCTGCACAGCGAAGCGAGTCATGTGGTGGGTGGGTCCGCAGGCCGCGCTCGTACGCACGCAACTGGTCGGGCAGCTTGGACTGAATGCAGCAGGGTTCTGGACGATCGGCGGAGATGATCCGAATATGTGGCCGCTGCTGCGCGCCTACTCGCAACAGCTCGCACCGGCTGCCACAGCCGTAGCGCTGGTGGCTCCGTCCAGCGCCCTGTTCAACACGGCGGCTCCGATCTCGGCGACGGTGACATCCCAGGGCGTGCCGGTCAATGGCGTCGATGCAGCCCTGCAGTTCCAATCAGGTGGCAAGGGCGCCTGGTCGCAGGTCGCGACCGCGCCGCTCGCCGCTGACGGAACAGTCATGTTCAATCCGACGTTCACTTCCGGTGGCAACTGGCGAGTGTTCGTGCCCGCCGCCACTGGCCGAGGCGAGCAGGCAAGTGATCCGGCACCTGTGAGCGTTGCTACCTGGGTGCGAGCCAATCCCAAGAAGCCCCGGGTGCAGGCGAAGTCGAGGATCGCCGTTCGTGTTGTCGCCCTGCCAGCCCAAACAGGTCAGGTGGTTGCCGTGCAGGAGCAGAGGGGAGGCCAATGGCTGCGGGTGGGCAGAGCGGTCACCAGCCCGCAGGGGGTTGCCAGAGTCATCTTCGCCGCGCCGAAGTCACGAGGTGCTCACACCTATCGTGCAGTGGCGAATGCGTTTGGCTCGCTGAGCGCTGGCGCCTCCGATCCGTTCCAGGTGACGGTGAGGTAGCACTGCCTGACGCCTGGACAAAGGCGTGCGGGACACTTGGGCAATGTCCATCGCTCCTGCTGAACTCGAGCAGACGACCGAAGCCGTATCGCCAGACAGGCCCTGGGTGACGATCGTTTGGAACGATCCGGTGAATCTGATGTCGTACGTCACCTATGTGTTCATGACCTACTTCAACTACGACCGGGCCAAGGCGGAGTCGTTGATGCTCGATGTCCACGAACGTGGACGGGCGGTCGTATCGAGCGGGAGTCGTGAGGCCATGGAACGCGATGTCAACGCCATGCACGGCCATGGTCTCTGGGCGACGCTGCAGAAGGACGAATGATGCCGGGCGGATTCAGCTGCACATCGAATGGGCGCATCGTGCTGCGCCTCGACGAGGTAGAGCGCATCCTGCTGCTCTCACTCTGCGGGCAGATGGTCGAGATGGTTGCTCCGGAGCCGGCCGATCCCGATGCGGATCCGCTCGCGAGTGCTATTGGCATCGACAGCGCTGCAGTGCGCCCAGACGATCCCGTGCTCATGCGGCTCTTTCCGGATGCCTATAGCGACGATCCCGATGCCGCCAATGAGTTCCGTCGATTCACGGAGCGGGATCTGCGCCAGACGAAGTTCGACCATGCGCGGGGGGTGCAGGAATGCCTCGAGAGATCAGGGAGCAAGCTCGTGCTATCGGTGGCGCTTGCGCCGAGCTGGATGGGATTCCTCAATGATGTGCGGCTGGCGCTGGGCGTGCGGATCGGGATCGACGATGACTTTCATGACGAGGTCCTCGACCTCGATGAGGACGATCCGAGAATGGCCATGGTCGGCGTCTACGACTGGCTGACCTACCTCCAGGATTCCCTGGTGCAGATCATGCTGCCGTAAGGTTTCCGGCGTGCTGCGCATTAGCCAGGAGCTCGTTGACCAGATCGTCCGGCACGCTCGCGCGGATCATCCCGACGAGGCGTGCGGCGTGATCGCAGGCCCTGTGGGCAGTGACCTTCCAGAGCGCTTCATCCCCATGGTCAATGCGGCCCGGTCTCCGACGTTCTATGAGTTCGACTCGGGGGATCTCTTCCGGCTGTATCGCGACATGAATGATCGCGACGAAGAGCCAGTCGTCATCTATCACTCGCACACGGCCACACAGGCCTTTCCATCACGCACCGACATCTCGCTGGCTCAGGAGCCCGGAGCCCACTACGTCCTGGTGTCCACCCGGGAGACCGGTGCCGACGACGGTCCCTATGAGTTCCGGTCGTTTCGCATCGTCAATGGCGAGGTCACCGAGGAGCCCATCGAAATCGCCGACCTGCAAAACTTTGGCAGCTAGTGAATTCTCAGTAGTCAGTCAGCAAGGTCACCCTTACCCTGTGGTTGAACCGAAAACTACTTTGCGACTGTCCAGGAGGACGAATGGCTATCGAGGTACGCGTGCCGACCATCCTTCGTGAGTTCACGGGTGGGGAGAAGGAAGTCACCGCTGAGGGAATCACCCTCCAGGGCGTCATCGACAATCTCGATGCCAACTACCCAGGCATCGGCGGGCGGCTGATCGACGACAGCGGACTTCGACGCTTCGTCAATGTCTACCTCAATGACGAGGATGTGCGGTTCCTCGACGGATTGAACACCGCTGTGGCCGATGCAGATGCCATCACCATCCTCCCTGCTGTTGCGGGCGGCTGAAACCCACCACCTTGAGATTCGACTCGCTTCTTGATTCGGTAGGGCATACCCCGCTTGTCGGGCTGCCTCGGCTCTCGCCGTCCCCTGAGGTGCGGATCTGGGCCAAGCTCGAGGATCGCAATCCCACCGGGTCGGTGAAGGACCGTGCTGCGCTCAACATGATCCGTCAGGCAGAGGCAGACGGGCTCCTTGCGCCAGGATGCACGCTACTTGAACCCACGTCTGGCAACACGGGCATCTCATTGGCGATGGTGGCCAAGCAGCGCGGCTATCGGCTCATCTGCGTGATGCCCGAGAACACGTCGATCGAGCGCACGCAATTGCTCACGATGTGGGGCGCAACGATCATCACGTCGCCTGCGGCAGGGGGATCGAATGAGGCCGTGCGCGTCGCCAAGGGCCTTGCTGCCGAGAATCCTGACTGGGTCATGCTCTACCAGTACGGCAACCAGGCCAATGCGCAGGCGCATTACGACACCACCGGCCCTGAACTGCTGGCGGACCTGCCTTCGATCACGCATTTCGTCGCAGGCCTGGGCACCACCGGAACGCTCATGGGTGTCGGACGGTACTTTCGCGATCACAAGCCCGATGTGCAGATCGTTGCTGCCGAGCCAAGGTACGGCGAAGTGGTCTACGGCCTGCGCAATCTCGATGAAGGCTTCATCCCGGAGCTGTATGACGCCTCGCTGCTCTCAAGTCGTTTCTCCGTCGGTCCGCTCGATGCCTTGAGGCGCACCCGCGAACTCCTCGAGATCGAGGGCATCTTCGCGGGCATCTCGACCGGTGCGATCCTGCATGCGACGCTGGGTGTTGCCAAGAAGGTGCAGCAGGCGGGTATGAGTGCGGACATCGCATTCATCGTGTGCGACGGTGGCTGGAAGTATCTCTCGACTGGTGCCTATGAAGGCACTCTCGAAGAGGCGGAAACTGCCATCGAAGGTCAACTCTGGGCCTGACGGCAGTCGGCGCCCCACCCGTAGGTGGGACGCCGATGTGGGTGGATCGTCAGGCCGTCTGCTTGAACCAGGCGACTGCAGCCTTGGTGTTCACCATGAGCAGCACCAGCAGGCTGACGAGGATGGCGAACCAGCCATACGGAAGCCGGAAGAATGCGAACACGATATTGATGACCATGAACATGCTGATGATCGTGTGCGCAGTGGCAGAGCCGATCATGGTCATCTTGGTGAGCCAGAAGTAGATGAGGCCCAGGAAGATCGACAGCAGGCCGAACATCCACAGCTGGAAGGTTGGGATGGTGTGAGCGATGCCGTAGAAGTCCTCGAACGTCGGGTTCTCGCCGAAGCTGGAGAAGATCGAAAGAAAGCCGATCCACAGGTTCCATACGCCGGCGATGATCAACAGGACAGTGACAACGAGCACGCCAATGGGGCGGGTTGGATTCGCAGGTGAAGACATGGTTTCCCTTTGTGACGGCGCCCAGTCCCGTGGCCTGGGCAGTGAGCCACGTAACAGCGTAGGGATCAACTCAGGGGTTTCCCGTTACCGCGCCGTAGGCTTGGGTCGTTATGGCTGACGCTCCCATTGGCATCGTCGACTCCGGGGTCGGTGGCCTCACTGTTGCCCGCGCGATTCTCGACCAGTTGCCGCATGAGCCGCTGCTCTATGTCGGTGACACGGCTCGTGGGCCGTATGGCCCGCGACCGTTGGCCGAAGTGCGACAATTCGCCCTGGAGATCATGGACCGCATGGTCGACGACGGGGTCAAGCTGCTGGTCATCGCGTGCAATTCGGCGAGCGCTGCGACCTTGCGCGATGCGCGTGAGCGATACGACGTTCCGGTGATCGAGGTGGTGCACCCTGCGGTTCGGCGGGCCGCTGCTGCGACGCGCAACGGTCGCATCGGTGTCATCGGCACCGAGATGACCATCACCTCACGTGCCTATGACGATGCATTCGCTGCGGCTCCGCAGTTGCAGATCGTCTCCGCAGCCTGTCCGCGCTTCGTGGAGTTCGTCGAGGCGGGGCGAACCTCAGGCACGGAGCTGCTCGAGGTTGCGCACGAGTATCTGGATCCACTGCGGGACGCGGATATCGACACCCTTGTCCTGGGCTGCACCCACTATCCGTTGCTCACGGGCGTCCTGTCCTATGTGATGGGGGAGAACGTGACGCTCGTGTCCAGTGCCGAGGAGACCGCCAAGGATGTCTTCCGAACCCTGGTAGCTCACGATCTCGTCCGTGACCCAGATCTGCCAGAGCCGGTGCACCAGTTCATAGCCACGGGTGACCCGGCGACCTTCGAGCGGCTCGGCCGCAGGTTCCTCGGACCCGAGATCGGTTCCGTCGGCCACTTCGGCTAGGCGGCATCCCCTCGGGAGGCAGGCAATAGAGTTCTGCCCCATGACTGCTGTGCAACCTCGCTCGGATGGCCGCGCCGACCATGAACTCCGTCCCATAACCTTCGAGCGAGGCTGGCTTGAGCAGGCGGAGGGCTCAACCCTCATCTCATTCGGTCGCACGCGAGTGCTGTGCACGGCCTCGTTCACCACGGGAGTGCCGCGCTGGCTGAAGGGCAGCGGCAAGGGCTGGGTCACCGCCGAATACGCGATGCTGCCGCGCGCGACCAATGAGCGAAACGACCGCGAATCGGTCAAGGGCAAGCTGGGTGGTCGTACCCAGGAGATCTCCAGACTCATCGGTCGCAGCATCAGGGCAGTGGTCGACATGTCGCTGCTGGGTGAGAACACGATCGTCATCGACTGCGATGTGCTCCAGGCCGACGGTGGCACGCGAACGGCAGCCATCACCGGTGCCTATGTCGCTCTGGCTGACGCAGTCGCCTGGGGTCTGGACAAGGGGCATCTGAAGACCAATCCGCTGATCGACTCAGTCGCAGCCGTGAGTGTTGGGATCATCGACGGAGTTCCGCGCCTGGATCTGCACTACGACGACGACGTGCGTGCGGACACCGACATGAATGTCGTCATGACAGGTAATGGCAGGTTCATCGAGGTGCAGGGCACAGCCGAAGGAACCCCCTTCGATCGCGCTCTGCTCGACGAACTGCTGAATCTCGCGGGAGATGGCTGCTCGCAGCTCACCAAGCTGCAGCGTGACGCCCTGCTCCTTTCGCTCTAGGCAGCGCGATGTCGGTCAAGGTTGTTCTCGCGAGCAAGAACGCCCACAAGCTCATTGAGCTCAGGCGCATCCTTGAGCAGGTGGGTCTTGATATCGAGCTTGTCGGCACTGCTGAATTCCCCGACCTGCCCGATGTCGAGGAGACCGGAACCACATTCGCTGCGAATGCCCTGATCAAGGCACGCTCGATTGCCGCAGTGACCGGGCTGCCAGCGATCGCTGATGACTCGGGCATCATGGTCGACGCCCTGAACGGCATGCCGGGCATCTACTCCGCTCGATGGGCGGGCACTCACGGTGATGATGTCGCCAATCTGAACCTGCTGATCGCACAGCTCGACCATGTTCCGGCGAATCGGCGCGGTGCCGCTTTCCACTGTGCGGCGGCGATCGTCACTCCTGCCGGCGATGAGCGCGTGGTCGAGGGAACGATCGACGGAACGCTGTTGACTCAGCCGCGAGGCACCAATGGATTCGGCTACGACCCGATCTTCGTCCCGTTGGGCTATCAGGTCACCACTGCCGAGATGTCAGACGATGAGAAGGATGCGATCAGCCATCGGGCGCGAGCGCTGCAGGCTCTTGTGCCCGTCATCGAGCAGTTGCTGCCGGGGGCACGAGCGCATTAACTCCTTGGTGCGGAAGGCGGGACTTGAACCCGCACGCCCTAGAGCACGGCGTCCTAAGCGCCGCGTGTCTGCCGTTCCACCACTTCCGCGTGAAGCAGGAGTCTAGGCCTCGGCTACGCCAGTTCGAGATCGCGGATCAGCTTGGCCACATGCCCGGTGGCCTTGACGTTGTACAGCGCATGCTCGATCTTGCCGGTCGGGCCGATGATGAACGTTGACCTGATCACGCCGACGACCGTCTTGCCGTAGAGCTTCTTCTCGCCGAAGGCGCCGTACTTGGTCAGCACTTCCTTTTCGGGATCCGACAGCAGGATGACGTCAAGGTTGTCGCGCTCGCGGAACTTGGCGAGCTTCTCGGGCTTGTCCGGCGAGATGCCGATGACCACCATGTCGTTCTTGTCGAACAGCTTGAGATTGTCCGTGAAGTCACACGCCTGCTTCGTGCAGCCGGGAGTCATCGCCGCCGGATAGAAGTAGAGCACCACTCGCTTGCCCTTGAACTGCGAGAGGCGAATGGTCTCGCCTTGGTCGTCCTTGAGTGCGAATGCGGGCGCGGTGTCCTTGGGTGCAAGAGCCATGGCAGCACTGTAATCCGCTCATGCCGATGGTGGGCGGGGAAGGTGCGATGTCGTGATGTCCAGCGAGAGCGCAGTGGGCGTCGGCGAGCGCATCACGAGGTGCTCGAGGATGACCTGGTTCATCGGGCAGCAGGAGCCAGCGCCGAGGCATCCGTGTGCGCGTCGAGACCTGCAGAGCGACGAAGGCCTCGACTGCCGGTGAATGCCAGCACGATGACGAACAGGGCTGCTCCGACGAGGACGATCATGGTGCCCGAGGGCACGCCGGCGTAGTAGCTCAAGTACATGCCGGTCAATCCGCAGAGCGTGCCGATGATCGTGCTGTAGGTGAGCATGCGGCCGAAGGAGTCCGTGAGCATGCGTGCAATGACTGCGGGGATCACCAGCATCGCGGCAACCAGAGTCACGCCGATGACGGTCAATGTCGCCAGGATCGCCAGGGAGAGCACGACCATGAGTATCGCCTCGATCCGAGAGACATTGACTCCGGAGACGGCAGCAACATCCGGATCGAAGGTGCTGAAGAGCAGGGCGCGGTAGCGCAGGAACACGAAGGCGCCGGTGAGCAATGAGACGGCGATGAGTCCGGCGATCTGCTGCGGACTGATGCCGAGGATGCTGCCGAACAGGGCATTCTCGAATGATGGACCGCTCGTGCCGAACTTGGCGAACAGTGCGACACCGAGGGCGAATGAGGCAGTGGTGATCACGCCGATCGCAGCGTCAGCACCGAGTCGACTGCGCTTGGTCACGCTCGTGATGGCAAGTGCCGAGGCGATACCCCAGAGTCCGGCACCGAGCATGTAGAAGTTGGCCGCAAAGAGCTGGGCTGCTGCGAACCCACCGAATATCGAATGCGAGAGGCCGTGACCGATGTAGCTCATTCCGCGCAGCACGATGTATACGCCAATGAAGCCGAGCAGGGCCCCGGAAAGGCTTGCGACGAACAGGCCCTTCTGGAAGAAGGCGTACTGCAAGGGCTCAAGCAGGGTGTCCACGTCAGCCGGTCTCTCTCATCGCCGAGCGGTGTGGTCCTTCGTCGACGACGATGCGCATGCCCAGGTGCTCAAGGACTTCCATGCGAGCACCGAAGGTCTGCTCAAGCACGTCGGGTGTCATCACGTCTGCTGGAGTGCCGGAGGCGACGATGCCTTGATTCACGCACACCAGATGCGGCAGGTGTGCAGCCATTCCGTTGAGGTCGTGAGTGGTGAGCACGATCGCGACGCCTTCTTCATGCAAGTCAGCAAGCAGGTGGAGCACATCGTGCCGAGTCGAGACGTCGACGCCGCTGGTCGGCTCATCGAGCAGCATGATCTGCGGTTGACGCAACAGGGCACGTGCAAGGAACATGCGCTGCTGCTGACCGCCGGAGAGCTCTCGAATATGTCGTTGCGCCAGTTCGGCGATGCCGAGGCGCTCCAGGACGTTGCCCACGCTGGCCTTCTCGGCCTTGCTCGCCCAGGGCAGCTGCTTGGTCGATTTGCGCGACATCAGCACGCATTCACTCACGGTGATGGGGAAGTTCCAGCTGACGGTCTCGAGCTGGGGCACATAGGCCATGCGCACCTTCGGATCCTTGGCGATGGCGCCGCTCATCGGCTTCAAGGTTCCAAGCAGCAGCCGCAGGAGTGTGGTCTTGCCGGCACCCGATGGGCCGACGATGCCCGTGAACTGGTCCTCGTGCACATGAAACGTGACGTCAGTCAGTACCGGGTGATGCGTGTAGCCGGCCACCACGTGGTCGAGGTTGATGAGCTCTGGTCCGACTCCGATGCCCGTCACTGTGGATATGCTGCCGTATCC
The DNA here is from genome assembly GCA_041675125.1 of Candidatus Nanopelagicales bacterium. Classification (GTDB taxonomy): domain Bacteria; phylum Actinomycetota; class Actinomycetes; order S36-B12; family S36-B12; genus UBA11398. The sequence goes on along the minus strand of JBAYUM010000027.1, from coordinate 6,941 downwards.
GGGGTGCTGGTGGCGGTGCTTATGGCCTCCAGGTTCGTCGCGGTACCGCCGAGGCCCTTGATCATGGTGATGTAGTCGTACTTCATCAGGCCAAGCCAGGAGTGGTCCTGCTGCCCTGGAGTGCCCGGCAGGTCATCATCACGCAAGGAGTCCTCATAGCGAGCGCCTGTTGCCCGACCGATCTCCTCGAGCACCTTGGATGGAAAGACCTCGGACCCGAAGATCGTCGGGACCTGCTGATCGCGGACCTGATTGATCAGTGCTGCGACCTCTGATGGCGTGGGATCGGAGAAGTTCCTCGGCTGCACGGCACCGATGATCTGCCAGCCGAAATCCTTGGCGAAGTAGGCATAGGCATCGTGGTAGGTGAGCAATTTGAGGCTGCCTGCGGGAACGGTCTTCTGGTCTGTGCGCAAGGCAGCTGCCAGCTCATTGGCCTTCTTCTGGAAGGCGGTGTAGTTGGCTGCGTAGTAGTCGGCATTGGCCGGGTCGCGCCTGGTGAGCTCATCGCGAATGACCGCCGCGTACTTCACTGCGAAGGGGGGATCGGTCCACAGGTGCGGATTCGGCTTGCCCTCGCTCTTGGGGAAGGAGAAGTCGTAGATGTAATCGGACTCGGGCAGCGTCTTCGAGCCGACTTCGATCATCTCGGACCCGTCCTTCATATTGGCTCGGGCGAGCTCCTGGGTCGGATCCTCGAGCTTGAGGCCATTGACGAAGATGACATCGGCCTTGCTCAGCAGTTCGGCAACCTGGGGTGCCGGCTCGAAGGTGTGGCTGTTTGTTCCCTCAGGGACGATGCCCTCGATGGTGACCTTGTCTCCGCCGATGCTGGAGGCGATCGAGGTGATGGGCGAGACCGTGGTCGCGATGATCAGCTTGGCGGGTGATCCGGATGCAGTCGGCTCGGCACTCAAGTTCGATGAGCACGCGGCAAGCAAGAGAGCGGCTGCGGCAATGACTGGTGCACGGAGCCGGTATCGGGTCATGGAGCAACCTTAATTGACTCATTTCCTAATTGCAGAGTGTTCGCATTTGACAAATATCGTCAGTTCGAGAGCGTAGGCGGCCACCTCAAGGTCAGGCAGCGTAGGGTAGCCGTGTGGCGATAGACACCGTTGAGACCAAGGATGAGGCAATCGCAGCGCTAGTGGCTGAGATCACTGTTGCGCGTACTGAACTGCTGGCCTCGGTTGAAGAGCTCAAGGGGCAGTTCACGCCCGCCTCCATCCGCCAGCGGGGGCTCAACGCGATCACCGGGGTGTTCACCGATGAGTTCGGCGGGGTCAATCCCAAGCGCATAGCGATCGTCGTCGGCGTGGTTGTCGGCGTGGTGGGCCTGCGGCTCCTGACTCGCCGCCGCAGCTGACTTCCCAACCCGCTTTGTCCTCGTGCAGGCCTTGGCATTAGAGTGCTTCCACAACTGAATACCTCATCCAGAGGGGCAGAGGGAAACGGCCCGTTGAAGCCCCGGCAACCTATTCGATAACTCGTTCGCGAGGCCCATCGAAGTTCGGTGCCAACTCCGACCTGTACCTAGGGAAGATGAGCCAGAGAGGCCTCGTTTTATGACTGCAACATTGGGCACCGATCACGGTCTTGGTGCCGCCCACGCATTGAAGTGTCGCGAATGCGGTGCACTGTATCCACTTGACGCGAGTTACGCCTGTTTCGAATGCTTCGGACCCCTGGAGGTGGCTTATGAGCCGCGCGGGCTCACGCGTGAGCAGATCGAAGCCGGGCCACTGTCCATGTGGCGGTATGAAGCCTTGCTGCCAGTTGTGCCGGGCGCGGGCCATCGTCCAGGCCTGCAGCCAGGATTCACCAAGCTCGTCAAGGCAGACAATCTCGCCGCGGCACTCGGGGCAAAGACTGTGTGGGTCAAGGACGATTCGGGCAATCCGACGCACTCGTTCAAGGATCGCGTCGTCGGCGTGGCGCTTGAGAATGCGCGACGACTCGGCTTCGAGACCATCGCCTGTGCTTCGACCGGCAACCTCGCAAACGCTGTTGCTGCAGCAGCATCGCGTGCCGGTTTGAAATCCGTAGTGTTCGTGCCATCCGATCTCGAGGCCGGCAAGATCGTGACCACGGCTGTGTACGGCGGCGTGCTGGTAGCCATCGGCGGCAACTACGACGATGTCAATCGGCTCTGCACTGAGGTTGCTGCCTCGCGCAATTGGGGTTTCGTCAACGTGAACCTTCGCCCGTATTACGCAGAGGGCAGCAAGACTGTCGGCTATGAGATCGCCGAGCAGCTCGGCTGGCGGCTGCCTGATGCCGTGGTCTCACCTGTGGCCTCTGGCTCGCTGCTCACCAAGGTCGACAAGGCCTTTCGTGAGTTCGTCGATCTCGGACTGGTAAGTGCGCACGACACGAAGATCTTCGGTGCGCAGGCAACCGGCTGCTCGCCCGTCTCGCAGGCCTTCGCTGCTGGCCAGGATTTCGTCAAGCCCGTGAAGCCGAACACCATCGCCAAGTCATTGGCCATCGGGAATCCTGCAGATGGTCCCTACGCACTCGATGTCGTTCGGCGGACCAACGGTGGATTCGCCGACGTGTCTGATGCGGAAGTGGTCGAGGGCATCAGGCTGCTGGCAGAGACTGAGGGCATCTTCGCCGAGACCGCAGGTGGCGTCGTGGTCGGCTGCTACCGCAAGCTGCTGCGCGATGGCCTGATCGATCCGGCGGCCGAGGTCGTGCTGCTCAACACGGGCGATGGGCTCAAGACCCTGGATGCGGTTGCTCCAACCTGTGGACCAACGATCACCGTCTCACCCTCATATGACGATTTTGAAACTGCTTACTCGGAGGTCCAAGCATGAGCGCCACAGTCCGCATCCCCACCATTCTTCGCACGTACACCAACGGTGACGCCGAAGTTGCAGCCACAGGCGCGAATCTGCAGGAGGTCATCGATGATCTCGAGGCGAACTACCCGGGCATTGCTGCCCGAGTGCTCGACGACAATGGCCAGCTTCGTCGTTTCGTGAACATCTATGTCAATGACGATGATGTGCGCTTCATCGAAGGCCTTGCATCGCCAACCGCCGACGGTGCGCAGATCTCGATCATCCCCGCAGTGGCCGGCGGCTGATCACTTCCCGTTCCCTCGCCTGACCAGTACGACGATCAGGCTCACCGAGAGCAGCAGCAGCACGATCGCACCGATGGTCGCGATAGTGGTCAATGGCGGACCCTCCTGCACATTGTCAACCGCTTCGGCGAAGGTCGTTGCCGTCGGCTGTGGGGTGCCGAAGGTGAACGTGATTGCGCCCGTTACGGGGTGGCCATCCTCGGAAACTATGCGATATGCCACCTGGTAAGTGCCTGGAGCAATGTCAGTCGGCCATTGCATAGTGAGGGTGTCACCCACGGGTTCCACTCTTGCGCTGACCAGATTCTTGCCGGTATCGGTGTTGATCGAGATCGTGTCCAGTTCTGGCAGCAGTGGCTCGTCGAATGTGAAGGCGACTGAGGCGGGCGCGGCATCGAGCACAGCCCCATTGGTCGGCGTTGATGACACGAGTTGCCCATGAGCCTGAGCCGGTGCCGTAATGAGCAGCACCGCTCCCATTGCTCCGATGCCGATGAGTGCTCTGCTGATCTTGCGAACGTATGTATTCATGAAGGGCCTTCCAAAGTGATCATGACTTGCAACAGTCGCCATGCGCATCGGACGCAGGCGCGAATCAGTAGCAGATCACAGGGGGAGGACCGCGCCTGCTGACTGCGTGGTCGAGGTCGTGCAGGTAGTGGGCATTGGGATCGTCATAGGCCAGGGTGTGAACAGGTGCAAGCGGCTGAGCTTCGAACGAGATCCCGGTGAAGAGCAGGGTCCGAGCCAAGGCGATCCAACGGTGCAGCAGCACATCCGCGTGCGCGAGCACGAGTGCGGTGGTGATTGCGGCACCGATGTGGGTCAGGGTCATGCCGGGACTGGGCAGCAGGCTGGAGTGCATGGCGGCGTGAGCGCCAGTGACCGAGAGCAGCACATGCAGCAGGGCTTGGATGCCTACTGCAAATACCGCAAGCCAGACATATCCTCGTCGGCGTTCCAGGGCCACCGAGCTGAGCCCGATGGCCACCGGCGCAAGCACGACAAAACTTGCCGCACTGGGCGCCGTTCCCGAAGCGGTGATATGAGCCGCGGCAGTGAGGAGCAGCATCGTGATGCCTGCCGTGACTCCGCGGAGCACACGCAACCCTGATCCGAGTCGGACAGGCTGGGACTTCACCTTGCGATCGTAACGTCCGCTGAATCTCATTCGCGAAAACGTGTACCGAGAGTTGTCGAAAGGGGCACGATATCCCGTGCAAGGGCTGCTGACACAGCAGCTTTTCTTGTTATCGGCACAAGGAGGAAGTCGTGTCAGGTCCACTCGCTGGTGTTCGCATTCTCGATCTGAGCTGGGGCGTTGCGGGCCCTCTCGGCGTGCTCATGCTGGCCGAGCAGGGAGCGGACGTGATCAAGGTCGAGCCGCCTGGCGGTGATCCGTTCCGCGATGCCCCCGGATCACCGGTGTGGCACCGCAGTCGGCGCTCCGTCGTGCTGGACCTCAAGCAGGAGGAGGGCAAGGAGGCCTTCCTCAAGCTATGCGCGACGGCCGATGTGCTGGTCGAGGCCTTCTCTCCAGGCACTATGGCGGCCCTGGGCCTGTCCTACGACGAGCTTGCTGCGAAGTTCCCACGGCTGATCTACGCCTCAGTGCCGGCCTATCCCGAGGGTCATCGCAATGCCTCGCGTCCGGGCTGGGACGCACTCGTGCAGGCGCGCTCAGGCGCGCAGTACGAGCAGCCGGCCTGGCGTCCGGGCCCGGCCCATTTGCACATGCAGATTCCGAGTATGGGCGCCTGCTTCCTGCTGGCATCCGGTGTGCTCGCTGCGCTGCACGCACGGGAGAACACCGGGCGCGGTCAGCATGTGGCCACCTCGCTCTACCAGGGCGTGCTCGCCTACACGACGATGATCTGGCAGGACGTGGAAAACCTCAATGCTCCCGACTCGCTGGTCATGGCGAAGACCTATCCGCCAGGTGTTCATCAGGTCTCGATCTATGAATGCGCCAACGGTGAGTGGATGCACGCGGGTGTCACCGTCGGACGTGAGGCCACGTGCACGATGGAGAGCATCCTCGGCATCGAGGATCCCGATCCGGCGCGCATAATGACCGACCTCGCCTACCGGGCCGAGCACGGCCAGCGACTGCGTGCCGCCTTCATCACGCGCGATCGAGCCGACCTCGTCGAGCAGTTCTTCGAGGCAGGCATCGGGTGCGATCCGATCCTGTCGCCCACGCAGGCCTTCGACTACCCCCAGCTGCGCTCGAACAACATGATCGTCGAGGTCGATGATCCCGAGTTCGGCCTGATGAGTCAGTACGGTCCGCCCGCAGTCCTGAGTCGCACGCCGAGCGAGGTGGCCGGACCACGACCTGTAACCGGGCAGCACTCGCGCTCAATCCTGGCCGAGCTCGGCTATGACGACGCTGCACTCGACCGACTCGCCGCTTCCGGCGTCATCTGACCACGGCTCACCAAGGAGACTGACATGCCCGGACCACTTGAAGGCGTCCTCGTGCTCGACCTCGGCCAGTTCCTCGCGGGCCCCTATGCCCCGATGATCCTGTCCGACCTCGGCGCCGAGGTCATCAAGATCGAGCCGACTCGCGGCGACTCGATGCGCTACGGCGCACCTTTCATCGGCTGCCAGCGCGGCAAGCAGGACCTGGCCCTGGATCTCAAGCGACCCGAGGCCCAGGAGATCGTGCTGAAGCTCGCAGAGCGAGCTGATGTCCTCCACCACAACATGACCAAGGGCACGGCAACGCGCCTCGGCGTCGACTACCACCAGGTCACCGCGCGGAACCCGGAGATCGTCTATTGCAACACCTACGCCTACGGCTATGACGGTCCGATGTCGATCAGCGGCGGCATCGACCCGCTGTATCAGGCAGTGCTCGGCCTGGAGTACGAGGCCGGCGCAGTCGACCAGGGCAACCCGCCGATGTACCTGCGCTTCGGCATGGCGGACACGGCAAATGCGTTCGCCTCGGTGCTGGGAGTGCTCAGCGCGCTCTACCACCGCAAGGTGACTGGGCAGGGCCAGGACGTGTGGACCTCGCTGCTGAATGGCGGCGCAATGTTCGTGTCCGAGGTGGCGCTGCTCGCCGATGGCAGTCCTGCCCCGAGGCGACCGAGCATGGACAAGGAGCTCACCGGCCTGTCGCCCTGCTACCGCCTCTACCGCACGCAGGAGGGCTGGATCCAGGTTGCCGCCACGACGCAGGCGCAGTGGGCTGCACTGTGCGCGACCGTGGGTCGACCCGAGCTCGGTGCGGACACGGCCCTGGCCACGTTCGACGGGCGGGTCGCGGCGCGGGCAACCGTGGATCCCGTGCTCGAGATGGCCTTTGAGGCGCGCACCGCGCAGGTGTGGCAGGCGCTGCTCGATGGTGCCGGTGTGCCGGCGGAGATCGCAGTGGACACGCGTGGTGGCGAGACCGTGCTGCACGACGCCGACAACCGAGCCCTGGGGCTCACGGCCTCGTATGACCATCCGATGATGGGCCACATGACCCAGTTCGGGAACCTCATCGACTTCTCAGACTCGGGACCTGGCACCTACGGGCCACCGCCCCTGCTCGGTGAGCACAGTCGCTCTGTGCTGACCCGCTTCGGCTGGTCGGAGGGCGAGGTCGATGACCTGATCGAGCGGGGGATCGTGTATCAGGCTGCGGAGGGGACGCCCTATCCCTGGCCCATCTAGGTACCACCTGGACGGCGGAAGCCCCCTCGATTCGAGGGGGCTTCCGCCTGTTCTGTACACCGCGAGGTGTGCTGTTCCAAGACATATTTATCGGGTGTTCCGCGTCATGCTTATCGCCTGAGGCCGTGATGGCGGGCAGCGTGTGCTGGCATGTCGAAGCAGCGGGTCATCG
>JBAYUM010000026.1:0-16996 GCA_041675125.1 Candidatus Nanopelagicales bacterium | reverse complement strand
TGCGCTCGTCGACCGTACCGGCGACCATGCCTGGCTGGCGTGGCAGTTGCTGATGCTCGCACTGACTTGCATCGCACTCTGGATGATCGCCGACATGGTCTGGCGCTGGACCGGACTCGTGATCCCAGCGATCACCGCCGCGATTGCGGTGGCCATCCTGCCGGGCACGCTGTTCTACTCGCTGTGGCTCTTCTACACCCAGCCAGTTGCCGCGCTCCTAGTCGTGACCGCGTGGGGTGTCGTGCGCGGTTGCACTTTGCAGCGTCAGTCTGGCTTCCTTGTCTCAGTGCTCGCGATGACGGGCCTGTTCCTGATCCGATCGTCCTTCGTGTGGCCGGTTGCACTGATCTGGATCGGAGCCGTGATCTGGATCGGCTCGCAACGGCTGCGGGGCGACCAGCGATCCGTGGTGCCGCTTGTCATCGTGTCCGCGTTCGCGTTCCTGATCATCGGCTCGCTGACGGCGAAGAACATCGTCATCTTCGGCTCCTACACTCAGTCGTCCTGGTCGGCTGAGAACTACGGGAAGGCGCTCATCCACACGATGGATGATGCCCAGGTCCAGCAGGTGACCCAGGACAACCGGTGCTTTGTCGAGCTTTCGAGTGTCGGCTCCTTCCAGCCTTCCTCCCACTACCCCATCTGTCTCAACAGCGGCTATGCCCGACTCGATCTCCCCGCATCGCAGATCCTCGACACTCCAATGTGGTCGAACGGGGACACGAATTTCAACGATCGCGATCGCCTCGTACTCGCCCAAGCCTGGGCTCAATTCGACTCGCATGCATTGCGCACGAACCCAGCGCTGGCCGTTGCCGTACTCGTACGAAGTTCCGTAACCACGAGTCATGGCAGCATCGTGACGTTTGCATGGCCAAGCGCTGACTACCCCTTCCTTCATCCCAACACGGACAAACTGGGAAGGACGGGCAGGCTCTGGATGATCGGAACAGCCTGGATACCGCTCGTTGCAATGGCTTCCTGGATCCTGTTCAGCCTGCTCAGTCTGGCTCGCGTGCGCCTGCGTACTTTCGCATTCGCGTCATACCTCCTGGTCGGCGGACTCATGGCCTATCTGGGCCTGGCCTATCTGCTTCTGGAAGTGGGCGAGAACCAGCGATTCCAAGCCGAACTCGACCCGCTTGCCATTGCACTGGGGGCGACCGCGATCACTCAGATCTTCGTGCACATCCGGCAGAAACGAATCGCACACAGGCGATCACGAGTGCCAGCGCCCGATCGTCAGTCGTCGGATGGCATCCCCGAGAGCCGTGCCTGACGCTCGAACGACGGATTGCGCAATCGAACGTCTGCGAATGATCCCCTGTCCCTGATCACCCCGTCCTCCAGGAGAATGATCCAGTCGGCGTTCTGAATGGTCGCAAGTCGATGCGCGATGGTCACGATGGTGACCTGGCGACTCAGACTGCCAAGTGTGTCGGAGATCAATGACTCGGTCTCCGCGTCGAGCGCGCTCGTCGCCTCGTCGAGCACCAGCAGGCGAGGCGACGAGTAGAGGGCACGCGCAAGGCCCAGGCGCTGCCGCTGACCGCCACTGAGGCGTACGCCACGCTCACCGATGAGAGCATTGAGCCCTTCAGCCCTGGCCGCGATCAGGTCTGCAAGGTGTGCCTGTGCGAGGGAGCCCCACACCTGCTCGTCGTCGACCTCAGCGGAGTCGATGCCCAGCGAGACGTTCTCGCGCACGGTTCCGTTGATCATCGCGACGTTCTGGGGCACATATGCGATGGCCCCAGGCCAGCGACTGATGGCCTCGGAAACAGGCAGCCCGGAGATCAGCACTCGCCCCGCATCGGGGGTGACAACTCCCAGCACCACGTCAGCCAGTGTCGACTTTCCCGCCCCAGTCGTTCCGACGATCGCGATCCTCGATCCTGCGGCAATCTCGAATGTGATGTCAAGGAGCGCTGGCTGCACCGCAGTCGGGTACGTGATCGACACGGCATCAACCGCGACCGTCGGCTCGAATCCGGAGTAGTCAAGCGGCGCACCCGAGGAGGTCACCGCGACTGCCTCGACCACCGCGTTGTCAGTCGTGTCCAGGTCCCTGATGAGGGGGAAGAGCGAACTCGCCTGCCCGGTTCCCAGTCGGATCGCCAGCACCAGTGTGTTCATGCGCAGCATCGATGGCAGTACGCGCGAGCCTGCTGCGACAAAGAGGACCACGGTCGCGATGGCATGCACGGTGCCCTGCGTGGCGAACTGCCATGCGACCAGCGCAACCCCACCGATGACCAGGGCGGTCTCGTAGGCGATCTTCGGGAGTTGCATGAGGAACAGCGAGTCTCCATTGGACCGCCCCGAGATCGTCCAGAGCCGATTCACCGAGGCGATGTACTGCGGTCGTCGCCCGAGCACGGCGATCTCCCGGTAGGCAGCCATGGCTTCCTGCAGCCGCTGCTGTCCAAGCACGCCGCTCTCGCCGATCGACTGACCCACGCTCCTGGCCCAGGCACTCAGTGCGGCATGCAGTCCATAGCCGACAGCCGCGAAGTAGGCAACCGATGCGAGTGTCACCCACGGGTCGACGAACGCCAGTGTCGCGAAGAGCAGGATCAGCAGTGTCATCTCGCTGAGCAGAATTGCGAACGAGCCCAGCATCGAGGTGATCAGGAGGTACACGCCGGTCGAGATCGCATACACAGTCTCCTGCGAGGACCGCTGCTCGATGGCCAGCAATGGCATCGACAGGAGACGCTGTGTCAGCCGAGCCGAGATCTCCCCCTGCCGAGAACCGAGAAACCGGAAGATCCTGCGCATCAGCAGCGCGGAGATGACGCTCTTGGACAGCAGGAAGCCGGCAGCCAAGGCGGCGCACCCTGCCGCCAGGGTGATCAGTGGAACATCGTCGATACCAAGCCGCTGGGCCAGGGGTGCCAATGCACTCGGCATTCCGGACTCCTGCACCGCTGCAGTCGCGAGCATGCCGACGACACCGAGCAGGAGCACGCCGACGATGTCGAGCAACGAGGCGACCATCTGCGCAGCGACGACCAGCCGGTACTTTCGGCGATCACCAGGCTTGAGCAGCGTCAAGGCCACGCTCACTGCCTTGCGCGTGGAGACCAGCCCAGAGAGGGGACTTAGAGATTCGTCCATGTTATTTCGCGCTCATTTATGACAGAGCCCAGCCGACCCTGGGTGTCGAGCAGTAGTGGGCTTTGGATCAAGCGAGCGGCTTCGAGGTAGCAGCCATGAGTCTGGAGCAGAACCGTGCACGTGGCCTGCCTGGTTCCTTCAGCGAGATCTTCGATCTTCTCAACGGCGACTCCGTCGGCAATCCACTCGTCGACATAGGGATCGTGGAACAGAACGACAGCGCCACGTTTGCGAAGCTCTCGCACGACGCCAAAAGCCGGGCTCTCCCGAAGATCGGCGATATCCGGCTTGTAGGTGACGCCGAGCAACAGGACTTCAGCCTCATCGAGGCTCACCTCATGCTTGGCGAGCAACTGCTCGACCCGCTGCACGACATAGCTCGGCATGCTGGCATTGATCTCCTGTGCCAGTTCGACGAAGCGCAGGGTCTGACCGAGTTCGGTGCGCACGCGATGGCCGAGGTAGTTCGGGTCGATCGGGATGCAATGTCCACCCACGCCAGGGCCTGGCCTGAAGGCCTGGAAGCCATACGGCTTGGTCTCGGCTGCCGCAATGACATCCCAGATGTCGATGCCGAGCAAGTGGCTGATCTTGGCCAGCTCATTGACCAGCGCGATGTTGACGTGGCGGTAGGTGTTCTCGAGCAGCTTGGCCATCTCGGCCTCCTTGAGGCCCTTGGTGCGCACCACCTCAGAGGTGATCGTGAGATAGAACTCCTCGGCCCGATCGGCACAGCCCTCGGTGAGTCCGCCGACCACCTTCGGGGTGTTCTCGAAGCTCCAGATCTTGTTGCCCGGGTCGATGCGCTCCGGGCTGAAGGCCAGGGCGAAATCGACTCCCGCCTGCCCGCCGGCGTCCTCGAGGATCGGCTTGAGGATCTCCTCGGTGGTCCCCGGATAGGTCGTGGACTCCAGGATGACCAGTGGCCGACGCGCGAGGTCCAGGCGCCCGGCGATGGCACGAGTCGCTGCTTCGACGGAGCCGAGATCCGGGCTGTCGTCAGCTGCGAGCGGCGTTGGCACGCAGATGATGAACACATCGATATCGATGAGATCGCGGGTGCGCGAGGTGGGCAGGAAGCCGTGCTCGAGCCAGCGAACGACCTCCGCATCGGGCACATCGTCGACGTGCGAGCGCCCGTCGAGCAGGCTGGTGACCACGTGCCGATTGATGTCGAAGCCGATGACCTGATGGCCGGCACTGATGCAGGCGCGAATCAGCGGCAGCCCCACATAGCCGAGGCCAAAAATCGCGACACGACGATCGCTCACTCGACCCTCATCTCAGCATTGGAATAGCGCCCTACCCTAGGCCATTGTCCTTGCCCGAAGCCGGACGATGACCCGGCGATCGCATCGTGAGAGGCGGACCGGTCACTACACGGTCAGGTATGCAAGAGGTGCAGTCCGGCCGGCAGCCAGCGAGTCGACAGCCTGTGCGAGGTCTTCGAGTGCCACCTGCTCATCGTGGGTGACCAGCACCACGACATCCGAGAGTGCCACGATCTGCGAGCAGTCATCTGACCCGACGATCGGGGAGGAATGCAGGATGACGACATCGAACCGGCCGCGCAGTTCAGCGATGAATGCACGCAGCTGCTCTGACTCCAGCAGTTCACTCGGATCAGGCGGCATCATGCCGTTCGGCAGCACCTCGATCAGCTCTCGTCCCCAGCTCAGCAGTGCATCGTCGAGCGGATGCACGCCTGCGAGCACGTCGGTCAGGCCGACAGCGTCCTCGATGCCGAAGACCTCCTCGATCGCGGTCGACCGAAGATCGGTATCGACCATCACGACGGAGCAGCCAGCCCGCGCGATCGTGACGGCGAGCATTCCGGCGACCTTGGCGTATTCCTTGGACTCGTGTGCGCCGGTGACCGCGATGACCACCGGGAGCCTGGCCTGGGTCAGCCTGTTCAGCCGCTCGGTGATCTCGACGAAGGACGCGGACTGGAAGGTGCGCCGATCGAGTGAGAGCCGAAGGTGATCGTGCCCCGCAGTGCCGTAGACCACGCGCCCGAGGAATTGCAGCGGCAGGGCCGTGGGCGGCAGGGCCGGCGGCTTGGGCTCGTCGTCCTCTCGACGCAGCAGCCAGAACATCACGATCGCGATCATGATCACCAGCGCCGAACCGGCGACCCAGACGAACGTGGTCATGTCACCGACCAGCCTTGACAGCGCCCAGGACGGCTTCCCTCTGCGGGATCGCACAGGCGAGCAGGGCCTGCGCGAACTGCCGGGCCGACTGATCGACGATCCTGAACGTCGACGAATGATCCGGCTCTCCGTGCAGGTCATCGATGTCCAGCGGCTCGCCGACCTCGGTCAACCCCCGGGAGGCGTCCAGCTCATCGGCGAACCAGCTCAGCCGGGCACGTTGGTCCGAGGGCATTCTTGGGGCGAACAACGGCAGGGAGCCGGTGGCCATGATGCGCGAGATCTGCCGGGCCAGGCCGACGGCCTGCAGGACGGTGAAGGTGCGAGCCCGGCTCGACGGCTGGAGCCGGGCAAGCCAGGCACGCTGGGAGGTGTCGGCGGTGAGGATGAGATCGGCCTGGGCAAGCAGCGAAGGAGTCACCTGGCTGGACTGCTGGGCGGTCGATGTGAAGTGGGCGTATTCGGCAGCAGCCTCACACATCGCGTCACCGTCGCGGGCGTAGATGCCTGCCGAGGCGATGGTGACGATCGGACCCAGCGGCGCCAGTTCCCGGCTCAGGATCTCGCGCAGCAACGGCGAACGGCACACATTGGCCGCGCATACCGTCACTATCCTGAATTGAGTACTCACCTCTCGTCTCGATTCACTGCGCCCCCACTCCCATCACGTGGCTAGCGAGACAGACGTTCAGCAGTGTCGACCACATTCATCAGCAGCATGGCTCGGGTCATCGGGCCCACTCCGCCAGGCATGGGTGCCACGAATGAGGCCACCTCCATGACATCGGGGTGGACATCGCCGACCAGCCCGGCCTCGGTGCGCGTGATGCCGACATCGAGCACGGCGGCTCCCGGGCGCACCACATCCGGAGTGATCAGGTGAGCAACACCAGCCGCCGCAACGATGATGTCGGCCTGGCGCAGGTACTGCGCGACATCCTTGGTGCCCGTGTGGCACAGGGTCACGGTGGAGTTCTCCGAGCGACGGGTCAGCAGCAGTCCGAGCGGGCGACCCACGGTCACGCCGCGACCGACCACGACCACGTGCGCGCCTTCAAGAGGCACGGAATAGGTGCGCAGCAGCTCGACGATGCCGCGAGGAGTGCAGGGCAGCGGAGCCTCCACCCCCAGCACGAGCCGGCCGAGGTTCATCGGATGCAGACCATCGGCGTCCTTGAGCGGATCCATCAGCTCCAGGACGCGGTTGGTGTCCAGGTGCTTGGGCAGCGGCAGCTGCACGATGTAGCCGGTGACATTCGGGTCCGCATTCAGGCGCAGGATCTCGGCATCGAGATCGGCCTGCGAGGTGTCGGTCGGCAGGTCGATGCGGATCGAGGCGATGCCCACCTCCTGGCAGTCCTTGTGCTTGCCACCGACATAGGCGTGGCTGCCCGGGTCATCGCCCACCAGCACGGTGCCAAGGCCGGGAATGATCCCGCGAGCCCGAAGGGCATCGACGCGAGTGCGGAGCTCTCCCTTGATTCGAGCTGCGGTTGCCTTGCCATCGAGTATCTGCGCGGTCACCGGCAAAGTCTCTCACTTGCCGACGCTCACATGGAATGAGCGACGCACGCGGATCGCCCCGCTGGACTGGCCCAGCCCACGAACTGCTGCCCCGGAGAGACCCGGGTATGAGAAAGAACACGAAGTGCGCCCGCCACAACGGCATCGGGTGGGCTCCTGGCTACAGCCGAGGTAGTCCATCGTCGAACTGACGCATCCGGTTGTACACCCTCTGCCATCCATCCGGGAGCCAGCCTTGGCTGGCTGCGTGCTCCAGCACCTGTCGAGTGCTCCATAGAACAAGCGAACCGACCGCGCCCTTACTGGTGAGCCACATCTGCTCGCGCTTGACGATTTGGCGGCCGTCACCTTCATCCATCAGCACGTACACGTCGACGCCTGCCTGCACCAGCACGGATGCATGCGCCATGACCATAATCTCGCCAAGATCCTTCCCGGTGCGCACCCGCTGGGACGCGGGCACACCGCTGATGCGCGAGATGGCCGTGGCGAACAAGGGATCGGTGATGTCGTCGCTCAGGATCTGCAATCGCCCCGCAAACTTCAACTTCTTCCAGGTCGATTCGACTCCAGTCCGCTGGAATCTCGGGTCGTTCACCTTCCCCAGAACCTCCTTGTCGATCCGCTCGGGTGCTTGGAGATCCAGTCCCGACTGGGAGGCAATCTGGATGAGTAGGTTCTGCTGGCCGACGGCGAGAAAGTTGAGCGCCGGACCAGCGTCGAGCAGGACGCTCACACGGGCGGTTTCGACGACGGGAACAGGGGAACCCCGACCCCCATGTCGTCCTCGAACGGCTCGGGCGGGGTCACCGGCGTCAGTTCCTCCATCAGTTCAGTGGCTGGCTGTCCGTACCAGAATGCCAGCTCGCCTATCCCTAACATCCCGCCCTGATAGGCCGCAGCTGCGCGTGCCATCAGCGCCTGCGGAGCATGCGGTTGCGACGACGCCTTAACGAGTGCCTGGTACTGACTCAGCCATCCATACGTAGCGGCCAGGACCCGCGTACTCATTCCCATCCAATCGGAACAGGTCTCGGCGTGGATATGGCCGGCCTCGCGCATTTGGATCGCAGCCACCGTCGGGGATACCTCGAACTCCTGCACGAGGTCGGAGACATCGGCCAACTCGATCGGGAATCGGCCCTCCAGTCGAACGCGCACTGCATCCAAAGGAAGGAGCAGGTGACGGGCAAACGCGTCAGCCTGGATCTCTGACGGGCTTCGCTCACCCGGCTGGCCATCCAGGTCGCGTTCCAGGTCACCGGCAAGCACGTGACCGAGCTCGTGCGCAACAGACGAACGCTGACGCATCGGGTGCACAGTTGTTGCTACCGCGATCACAACCCGCCCGCTTGCCGTGTCAGTCATCGACAGACCGTGCTCGGCTTCATCGGCCTTCACACTGAGGACGTCAACACCGACGGTCAAGTGGAGCAACTCGAACATGTCCTTGATTGGTGCCAGATCCAGGCCATGATCGCGGCGAAAGCTCCCGGCCAGTTCGCGTGCCGCTGTCTCGTTGCTCATTACGCCGCAGGGAAGCCGTGCTCGGCGAGGTAGGCGTCCAGCTCCAGATAGGCGTAGAGGCGATCACGCATCGTGACCATTGGGGAGTTCGAGCCATCTGTGCGGGCTGCGAAACGGGCACGATCGCTCACAACTGCAATGCCGGTGATCGCCGCAGCCCGCACGTCGAAGAGGTCCGCCAGGATCACGAGCTCATCGCCTTTCAGCGGCCGGGTGCCGTCCTCGATCCTTGAGTAGGTTGGCTGCGATACACCGATAGCGTCGGCTGCTGCTTCCTGCGAAACCCCCACACGCTCGCGCACCGCACGCAGTCGCTCGTTGTAGGAGGGAAGGGAAGTGGACACTTGAATAACCTCTCGCTTGTTATTCATTATGCCTGGCCCACCTCGAAAACGCAACTACCCAGAGCGGGCTCAGCGCTGCCGATCCGTATTCCTTCGGGTGGGGTCGCGGGCAACTGGACCATTGAACTGGCAGCGGTCTCCCCCGCAGTCCGCACCTGATCGCGCACCCTTGTCCGGGTCCGGCATCGGACGTAGCATCGAGGTGATCGATATGAAGGTGAGGTGATTGTCATGCTCACGCAAAGAGAAATGTTCCTGCAACCGCCCGACGACGAGTACGAGGCCAAGGCAGGCGAACCAGGAGGGTCCGCACCGCAGCAGGGCACTGCTGCTCCGGCAGACCTGGGTGGTCTCGAGCAGTTGGGAACACCACCGGAGATCCGCAACTCCAGGCCCCAGATCCCGGCTTCGGATGCTGCGTTCGTCGCCCGTGTCGTCGGCACGGCGGGGCACGTCTCGGCCATGGAGCCGTGGGATGCGCATCCAGTCGGAAGGCGCCACGGCCTTCGGGGCTTCCTCGACTCCATCATGTACCGCTGGCAGCTGCTGCTGCTGTCGGTCTACGGTCCTGCCGAGCAGACCAGGCAGGCAGATCCCATCGAGCAGCTGAAGCGGAAGTACGGGCGTCTCCCACGGGAGTACTAGAGGCTCCCGGCCCTGGGGCGGCTGCTCTCAGCGATCGAGCAGCTGCCTCAGGACGTAGCGCAGGATGCCACCGTGGCGGTAGTAGGAGGCTTCGGCAGGTGTGTCGATTCGAACCCGCACGATGATGTCGCGTACCTGCTCGCCTGACTTGATCTGGACGCTGACCTGGTCGGGCACTTCCTGGGCGCCCTCCAGGCCCAGGATGGAGTACGTCTCCTCCCCGGTCAGGCCCAGTGCGTCAGCGGACTGGCCGTCATGGAACTGCAGCGGAAGCACGCCCATCCCGATCAGGTTCGATCGGTGGATGCGCTCATAGGACGTGGCCAGGACGGCCCGAACGCCGAGCAGCATCGTGCCCTTGGCCGCCCAGTCGCGTGAGGATCCCGAACCGTAGTCGGACCCAGCCAGCACGATCAGGGGCACGCCGTCCTGGGCGTAGTCCATGGCGACGTCGAAGATGCTGCCCTGTGGCCCATCGGGAAGGCGGCGCGTGAATCCGCCCTCCACCTTGGGCACCAGCCTGTTGCGCAGCCGCACGTTGGCGAAGGTTCCTCGGATCATCACATCGTGGTTGCCCCGACGCGAGCCGTAGGAGTTGAAGTCCTGCGGCTGGACGCCGTGCTCGATGAGATACCGGCCGGCCGGGGAGTCGGCCCTGATCGCGCCTGCCGGGGAGATGTGGTCGGTCGTGACCGAGTCGCCGAGGAAGGCAAGAACCCTGGCGTCGTTGATATCCCGCAGCGGCCCGGGCTTGGTCGGCATGCCGTCGAAGTACGGTGGCCGGCGGACATAGGTCGAATCCGGGTTCCAATCGAAGGTCTTCGACTCCTGCGCAGCCATGCCCTGCCAGTGCGAATCCCCCGTGAGGATGTCGGCGTATCCATCGGTGAACATCTGCGCACGAACGCATTGGTCGACCACTGCCTGGACTGCTGAGGCCGTCGGCCAGATCTGGTGAAGATAGACGTCCTCGCCGTCAGGGCCCGGTCCCAGTGGCTCTCGCAGGACGTCGACCTGCATGCTGCCGGCCAGCGCATAGGCGATCACCAGCGGTGGTGACATCAGGAAGTTCATCCTCGTCGCTGCATGGATGCGCCCCTCGAAGTTCCGGTTGCCGGACAGGACAGAGGCCACCGTCAGGTCGTTCTCGCGCACTGCCGTGCCGACCTCCTCGATGAGCGGCCCTGAGTTGCCGATGCAGGTCGTGCAGCCGTAGCCGACGAGATTGAAGCCGAGCTGATCCAGATAGTCCGTGAGACCGGCGGCCTCGTAGTAGTCGGTCACCACTCGCGAGCCCGGGGCCAGGGTCGTCTTGACCCACGGCTTGGTCCTCAGCCCGCGCTCGACGGCGTTCTTGGCCAGGAGCCCGGCAGCGATCATGACGCTGGGATTCGAGGTGTTGGTGCAGGAGGTGATGGCAGCGATGACAACGGACCCGTGGTCGATGTCGGCAGCGGTGCCGCCCACGGTGATCGCAGCTGGGTTCGAGGGCCAGCTGCGCGGCTGTCGGACGGCACTGGACGGCGGCGGCTCATCGAGCCCGATCCGGCTGCTGACGGCGATGGGGTCGCTGGCGGGGAAGGAGTCGGCCGAGGCGTCGTCGAGGCCCCCCTGCACCGCATCGGCGTGGGACCGACCGGCCAGCAGCCCGCGAACCGACCCTTGCACCGCGCGCAGCGGGATCCTGTCCTGCGGGCGCTTGGGTCCGGCGATCGAGGGCTCGACGTCGTGCAGGTCGAGCTCGACGACCTGGCTGAATTCGGGCTCGTGCTGGGGGTCATGCCACAGCCCCTGCTCCTTGGCATAGGCCTCCACCAGCGCGATCTGGTGCGCCGACCGGCCGGTCAGGCGAAGGTAGTTCAGCGTCTCTGCGTCGATCGGGAAGATGCTGACCGTCGAGCCGTACTCGGGGCTCATGTTGCCCAGGGTCGCGCGGGTCGCCAATGGCACCTGTGCGACCCCGGGGCCGAAGAAG
The DNA here is from genome assembly GCA_041675125.1 of Candidatus Nanopelagicales bacterium. Lineage (GTDB taxonomy): Bacteria > Actinomycetota > Actinomycetes > S36-B12 > S36-B12 > UBA11398. The sequence continues at coordinate 5,705 of JBAYUM010000026.1, read as the reverse complement.
TCGACGAACTTGCCGACCACTCCGACCCGCCGCAAGAGCTCGGCCACCGTGAGCACCAGGTCGGTCGCGGTGGTGCCGGCAGCCAGCTCCCCGGTCAGCCTGAGGCCGACCACCTGGGGGATGAGCATGCTCATCGGCTGGCCGAGCATCGCGGCTTCGGCCTCGATGCCACCGACCCCCCATCCCAGGACGCCCAGCCCATTGATCATCGGCGTGTGGGAGTCGGTGCCGACGAGCGTGTCCGGATAGGCGCAGGGGCGATCCGGTCCGTCCTTGGTGAACACCACTCGGGCCAGGTACTCCAGATTGACCTGATGGCAGATCCCGGTGTCCGGCGGCACGACCTGGAAGCCATTGAAGGCCTGCTGGCCCCAGCGCAGCAGCTCATAGCGTTCGTGATTGCGGATGAACTCCAGGTCGGCGTTGATGCGGAAGGCGTCGGGGCGGCCGAAGGCATCGGCGATGACCGAATGGTCGATCACCAGGTCGGTGGGGATGAGTGGGTTGATCGCCTCCGGATCCCCGCCCGCGGCTGCCATGGCATCGCGCATGGCCACCAGGTCGACGATGCACGGCACTCCGGTGAAGTCCTGCATCAGGACTCGCGCAGGAGTGAACTGGATCTCCGTGGCGATCTTCGCATACGGGTTCCACGCCGCCAGGGACTCCACCTGACTGGCGGTGACCAGGCTTCGATCCTCATTGCGCAGGAGGTTCTCCAGGAGCACCTTGAGGCTGAAGGGCAGTCGGGACGTTCCGACGATGCGGTCCAGTCGGAAGATGTCGTACCTTGCCGCCCCCACCGTCAACTGGTCCAAGGCACCGAAACTGTTCTCGCTCATGAGCGCTCCTCACCGAAGTCCCTCGCGCTTGAGTCCACTCTCCCGGCGGATCCCTGTCAAGAGGACAGGCGCTGTCGACGCGATGGTCGAGCCGAGGCCTTGGACATGCGCCTCATCGCAAATAGCATGAAGGCAGAGGTGAGGTGCATCCATGTCAGAGAGAACCGATCCGTCAAATCGCCAGGCCTCCGACGAGTCCGTCGAGCATGGGCGCAGTGGCTGGCGCATCGAATCCGACAGCCTGGGCCCGGTGGAGGTTCCGGCCGACCGGTACTGGGGCGCGCAGACTCAGCGCAGCCTCCGGCATTTCAGCATCGACATCGAGCGAATGCCGATCGAGGTCTATCGAGCCTACGGGCATGTGAAGAGGGCGGCGGCTCTGGCCAATATCGAGGCCGGCCGCCTGGATGAGCGCAAGGGTGCGGCGATACTGCAGGTCTGCGACGAGATCCTCGCCGGCGCACTGGACGATCACTTTCCGCTGAATGTCTTCCAGAGCGGATCGGGAACCCACACCAATGCCAATGTCAACGAGGTCATCGCGAACCGAGGCAATCAGCTCCTCGGTGTCGAGCCCGGCTCGGATGTTTCCCTGCATCCCAATGACGACGTGAACATGAGCCAGTCGAGCAACGACACCTTCCCCACCGCCATGCACATCGCGGCCTACGACAGCACCACCCGCCGAACCGTTCCCGCCCTTCGCTCCCTGCAGGAGGCGATCTCGGCAAAGGCCGACCTGTGGGCCGATGTCATGAAGGTCGGCCGGACCCATCTCATGGATGCGACCACGCTGACGGTGGGCCAGGAGTGGTCCGGCTATGCAGCGGCCCTTGGTGATGCCACGGATGACATCGTGCAGGCGAGTTCGGGCCTGCTGGCGGTAGCCCTTGGTGGAACGGCGGTCGGTACGGGCTTGAACGCACCGACCGGATTCACCGACCGCGCCACCGAGCACCTGGCGCAGTCCACTGGCTACCACTTCCGCCCCGCGAGCAATCCCTTCGCCGCGCAGGCCACCCTCGACCCGATGATCCGAACCCATGCCTCGCTGAAATCGGCGGCCGTCACGTTGTTCAAGATCGCCAATGACCTGCGCTGGCTTGCCTCGGGCCCGCGCAACGGCCTGCAGGAGTTGCGCATCCCGGCCAATGAGCCCGGCTCGACCATCATGCCCGGCAAGGTCAACCCCTCCCAGTTGGAGGCGATGCTGATGGCCTGCATCCAGGTCATGGGCCTGGACACCGCAGTGGCCCTGGCCGGGGCTGAGGGCAACTTCGAGTTGAACGCGTTCCGGCCGATCGTCATCAACAACTACCTGCATTCATCCAGGCTGCTTGCGGACGCATCCCGCAATCTGACGGACTTCCTGGTCGAGGGGGCCGAGCTGAACCTCCGGCAGATCGCAGCCAATCTCGACCGGTCGGTCATGGTCATCACGGCACTGTCACCCGTCATCGGCTACGAGCGCTCCACCGCCATCGCACGGTATGCGATGGAGCACGATCTGCCGGTACGCGATGCCGCACTGCATTTCGGGGTCGATGCCGCGACCTATGACGCCATCGTCATGCCGACGACGCATGCGGGCTCCTGAGCGGATGTCACTGCCTGCGTCGAGTCGGCGGTTCTCACCCCGCCAGGCCCCGATAATCGGCACAATGCCTCCATGCAGGCCGATGAGTACCTGGAGTTCACGCGCAGGAACGAGGCGCTCACCACTGCGCTTCGAGCACGCCGGGCCCAGGCTGAGCAGCTTCTGCCCCTGGTCGAGTTCAAGGCGAGCCTGCAGGTGTGGCGGCTTCCCGATGGCACCCGGGTCGAAGTGCCCTTCGTGGACATCCGCAATGCCCTCGCGGCGCCCAGGGCATCAGTCGAGCTGCTGATCGACGCCCTGGAGTTCGGCGAGCAGGCACTGCTCGACTATGACACCTCGCAGGAGCGGCTCGGCTGATCGCGTCACGCGCTGATCAAGTCCAGACCAGCCCCGCCGACCGGCCAACCAACTACTTCGTGCTGCGCCGCAGCGTGAGTCCCCCACCCACGAGGGCTGCAAGCGAGAAGCCAAGGAGCACCGCGATGTTGATGCAGTAGTCCCAGCTCAGGCCGGTGCTCGTGGTCGCATCGCGGGTTGCGTTGACCGCGTAGGTCAGTGGCATGGCATACGACAGCCACTCGAGCACGACAGGGAGCTGATCGCGCGGCACGAGCAGCCCGCACAGGAAGAGCTGCGGGAACAGGATGAGCGGCATCATCTGCACGGCCTGGAACTCGGTTCGTGCCAGTGAGCTGGCCGCAAGTCCGAGTGCGGTGCCCAGCAGCGCATCGGCCACCGCGACCGTGGCCACCAGGACGGTGGAGCCGGTGATCGCAAGGCCGAAGACCGCGAAGGTGAAGACCGACACGACGACGGCCTGCCCGATGCCCAGGATCGCAAAGGCGATGGCATAGCCGCCGAGGATGTCGCCGCGACCGATCGGCATGGCGAGCAGGCGCTCGAGGGTTCCGCTGGTGCGCTCGCGCAGTGTTGCCACCGAGGTGACCAGGAACATCACGATCAGCGGGAAGACCCCCAGGATGGCAGCGCCCCAGTAGTTGAAGGACCCGGGTGACTCGGTCAGCATCCAGGCCAGCAGGCCCAGCAGCCCGGTGGGCAGGACGAAGATCAGCGCGAGCGTCCGCTTGTCATGGCGGATCTGGGCCAGGATGCGCCAGGCGGTGGCCCAAGTGCGCCGCGCGGTCATGACCGGCCCTTCGTTGCCAGCGCGATATAGGCGTCCTCGATCGATGCCGCTCCGACGCTGCTGGCCAGCTCGTCGCGCGGCCCGTCGTAGAGGAGCTGCCCTTGGTGGAGCAGGACGAGCCGATCGCACTGCAGGGCCTCGTCCATCACATGGCTGGACACGACCAGTGCCGTGCCCGAGTCAGCGAGCTCGTGGAACAGCAGCCACAGCGACCGGCGCAGCAGGGGATCAAGTCCCACCGTCGGCTCATCGAGGATCAGGACCGGCGGGCGGGCCAGCAGTGCCACGGCCAGGGATGTCCGGTTGGTCTCCCCGCCGGACAGGTCGCGCACCATGGCGTGCGCTCGGGGGCCAAGCTCGAGCTGATCGATGAGCTCGGTGACGCGCGAGCGCGGACAGTCGAGAATGGTTGCGAAGTACTCGAGGTTCTCCTGCACGCTCAGGTCCGGGTAGAGCGCGGCGGCCTGTGACATGTAGCCGATCAGTGGCCTGGCAGCCGCTGAGCCAGCAGGTGCGTCCAGCGCCGTGATGCTGCCGGAGGTGACCCGTTGCGTTCCGACGATGGCCCGCATCAGCGTGGTCTTGCCCGATCCGGATGGCCCCAGCAGCCCGGTGATCGTGCCGCGCTCGAAGGACACCCCGACGTGCAGGAGGGCATGGACCTCGCCGAGGGTGACGCTGACGTCATTCAGGTGGATCGCGGAAGCCACGGGGCCATTCTGATGTGAAACGAACCCAAAGCGCGGTGGCACGCGCCGCTTTCACTCAACGCGAGCCGTGCGATTGACCGCCGCGATCCCGATTGCCACGAACGCCAGCAGCACGCCCGCCACCAGCGAGAGCGTGACCTCAGAGCCCGGGGTCGGCGCCACGATGTCCAGGGTCATCGACCCGGCCAGCTGGCCGGAGATGGCCAGCAGGGCGAACATCAGCACGCCGATGATCGGCACCGACCATGCAGCGATGACGATGAAGACCAGGCCGATGATCCCGCCGAAGTAGGCCCACCAGGGAGCCACGAAGAGTCCGTGCACGTCCTTGTCGAACACGGCCCAGCCCACGCCCAGCGATGCGCCCAGCACCATCGTGCCGAACAGGAAGTTCAGGAAGGCCGCCGACAGTGGCTGACCGGTCACGAAGGAGATGCGGCCGTTCGTTGCGCCCTGCACCGCGATCAGCGCGCCGCCGAGCACGGCGAAGACCACTGGCAGCAGCGGGATGCTGCCCGATGACAGGCGCTGGCTCACGCCCAGCGTCACGGCGCCAACAGCCAGCACGGCGCCCACCAGGCGCTGCCAGGTGATGGCCTGCTTGCCTGCCGGGCCAAGGCCGATGCGGTCGACCACCAGCGAGTTCGTGCTCTGCCCAGCGACCACGGCGATGGTGAACACCGCAACCCCGATGACCGGCACCACGGTTGACTGCACGGCCACGAAGAACCCGCCGAGGACACCGCCCAGGATCTGCCACCACGCCAGATCGCCACGGCGAATCGCAGCGGGCACACCCAGGACTCCCGAACGTGCCCGGCGTGAGAGCACCATGATCCCGATCAGGATCGACAGCCCGGAGACGAAGCTCCAGACGGCTGCCTCGATGCCGTTGTGCATCCGGATCGACAGTTCGCCGTTCATGCGCGACTGCAGCGCAGTCAGCATCCCGACGGTCACGCACAGCACCATCGGAATCCACACCGGCACGCGCGAGTCCGCGACATTCATCAGCGGACGACGCCCATCAGTGGAAGAAGTGGCGAGTACCAGTGAGATACATCGTGATACCGGCCGCCTTAGCCGCCTCGATGACCTCCGCATCGCGCACCGAGCCACCCGGCTGGACTACTGCGGTGACTCCCCCGTCGATCAGCACCTGCAGGCCATCGGCGAAGGGGAAGAAGGCATCGGATGCGGCAACAGAGCCGGCAGCCCGATCGCCTGCGCGAGCAACAGCGAGCCGAGCCGAGTCGACGCGGTTGACCTGTCCCATACCGACACCGACAGCGGCACCTTCGCAGGCCAGCAGGATCGCATTGGACTTCACCGAACGGCACGAACGCCAGGCGAAGGCGAGATCGGCAAGCACGGCAACAGAGGCAGCGGTCCCGGACACGAGCTCCCAG
>JBAYUM010000025.1:0-17004 GCA_041675125.1 Candidatus Nanopelagicales bacterium | reverse complement strand
TTTCAGGAAGCACGGGCACCTGCGCTGCCTTGCCGAATTTCTTGACACTCTGCACGCAGCGTTGAGCATCAGACGAGTGCACTGCCGTGATACCGAATGCATCCAGGAGGGGGACGAGGGCCTTCGCCTGGCTTCGGCCCTTGCCTGTCACCGGGCGATCGAGATCGGACTTGCCCTTGAAGTCCGATCGCTTGACTGCCTGCGTATGCCGAAGCACGATCAACGGGAAGGTCAGTGGCAGGGTCGAGGCCTGCTCCACGAGATCAGCGTCATGCTCGTACGTGAGCAGGCTGCGGGCCTGCCCGACTGGAACCCATCGAGTCTCGTCGATCTCGTCGCTGGGGAGGAACTCCTCCTCGCCGTGCTCGCGCGCAACCCAGTACTCGACAGTCTTGGGAAGCCCGAGTGCGACATAGCTCTGGGTGGGCAGTCGGGCACCGAGCACTGCCTCCACGCCTGTCTCCTCATCGCATTCCCGGACGGCCGCTGCGATCTCGTGCTCGCCGGGCTCGATCTTGCCCTTGGGCAAGGACCAGTCGCTGCGGTGCGGCCGATGCACGATCAGGGTCTCGTACCTGCCCTGGTGTCCGCGCAGCAGGACGACACCGGCTGCCCGGACCGGTCGCGTCACCTGCTGACTGACGTCACTCACAGCAGCCCCGATTGGTGTGCTGCCCGACGTGCGCCTTCCCAGATATCGACGAATGCGTATCGCGAGGTCATCTCGGCTTCGAGTTCGATGCCGTGCAGCAATCCGAGCGCATAGCCCGCTGCACCCCCCGTCGTCTCGGCAGTTGCCAGTTCGCGCAGGAACTCCTGGGCGACATAGGCATCCTGATGGTCGCCCAGGAGCTCTGTCACCTCGGCAAGTGCCTTGGCGAACTTGCGAACCGGGCCGGCGAAGATCGGCAGCACGGCATCGACCGCATAGCGCGCGCGCTTCGCCTTGATACGGGCGCGGTGCCATTCACCGGCTGGTCCGAAGATCTCCAACCCGCGACAGGACTTGACGAGGGTTCGCCAGGACTGCGCAACCAACTCCGGCAGCACGTCCTCGCAGGCTTGATAGGCGTTGTCGAGCAGTCTGGGAGCGCGTGCGGCCTGAACCAGATCCTCGATCAGGTAGGTGTGCCGGTCACTGCGCAGCGCAGCCAGGGCTCCTGCGCGCGCCACCTCGACCCTTCGATCGAGCGTCGACTGGATTTCGCGGATGGCCAGTTGCGCATCCTGCTCGTCGAGTTCTCCGGCATGCCGGATCAGGCGCTCCTCCAGGACCTCACTGTCGCGGATGAGCCCCATCTCATTGGCGAGCCAGGCCAGCTCCTCCTCCAGCGCCAGGGCCCACGCATGGTCCAGGAGCGGGTCGAAGGTGCGCAGTACGCTGCGCAGGCGTCGTGCCGAGACGCGAACCTTGTGCACGGCATCAGGAAGATCCCGGCGCACTGCGACATCGGCGAAGATCAGGTCGCGCACATGGCGAGCGATCGTCGCCCGGATGGCGTCTGCTGCCATGCCGCTCGGCTTGGGCATGGGCAGTTCGGGAACATCCGCCGGCGCCCCGGCCCGCGGTCCCAAGGCAGCGGCTGCCTTGCTGGTCGTGCCAGGAGTCGCGCCGACTGCGATGAGTGCCTCGCTGAGGTTGTCCATTGCGGCGAGCGCGTCAGGATTGTCGTTGTCGAGGAGCTCGATCTCGAGCTCGCGGAAGATGGCCAGCGGGGCACCCTGCTCATCGACGACCGTGACGACATCGTCGACCATCTCCACAAGCGGCACTCCTGCCAGTGAGCGCACGAGCTTCGGGGTGCGCCTGGTGTGCAGGCGAACCACTGGCGTGAGTTGCTGGCCGCGCACCAAGGGTCCGATGATGTCGGCCAGTTCGGCTGGCACCGAACCGATCTCGCCGGCGCTCAATGGCGCGTGCAGCTCATCGCGCACCGTTGCGGCCTCATCGAAGACCGGGAGCTTCAGGTGCCATCCGGCATCCGCACCGCCTTCGCGCCGACGCAGGGTCACGCGCCAGCGAAACAGGGTCAGGTCGGGCGTGTCGTGATAGACCGCAGTCATCTCGACACTGGGCTGCTCCTCGATCTCGTCCACGACTCCTGTGAGATCAGGCCAGGTGAACAGGGCGTGAACGCGGAACTTGCGCTCGATCTCACGGTGGGTCGTGGGTGTGCTCATGGGGTGCCGATGCTCTTGGTGCGGGCGATGAGGACTTCCTGGTAGTCAGCGAGCACCGATCCGTCATCGGCGAGCAGCCGCCGAGTCCAGACGCCCTCTGCATCCAGTCGCCACGAAGCGAAGTCGGGGCTCATGGCCATGTCGAAGAGCTGGTTGACCCACGCGATCTCGGACGGATCGACGAGTCGTACCAGGGTCTCGACCCGTCGATCCAGATTGCGATGCATCATGTCGGCGGACCCGATCCACACCTCGCGCTGACCGGCGTTCTCGAAGCAGAAGGCCCGGGAATGCTCGAGGAACCTGCCCAGGATGCTGATGACGCGCACTGACTCGCTCATGCCCGGTACGCCTGGCCGCAGGGCGCAGATCCCGCGCACGAAGATGTCGACGGGCACGCCGATGCTCGACGCCCGATACAAGGCGTCGATGACCTGTTCGTCGACGAGGGCATTGCACTTGAAGCGGATGCCCGAGGGCAGGTCAGCCTGGTGGTTTGCGATCTCACGATCGATCCGCTCGATCAGGCCGGTGCGCACGGAATGCGGTGCGACCAGCAGTCGTGCGTACTCGGTGTTCATCGAGTAGCCCGACAGCACATTGAAGAGGTTCGAGACGTCCTCGCCCACTTCTGGCGAGCAGGTGAGCAGGCCCATGTCCTCGTAGAGACGAGCGGTCTTGGGGTGGTAGTTGCCAGTGCCGAGGTGGCAGTAGCGGCGCAGTTGATCCCCGTCATTGCGCACGACCATGGACGCCTTGCTGTGCGTCTTGAGCCCGACCAGGCCATAGACCACATGGACACCCGCCTCTTCCAGCTTGCGACCCCAGTCGATGTTGTTCTGCTCGTCGAAGCGAGCCTTGATCTCCACGAGTGCGAGCACTTGCTTGCCATTCTGCGCAGCAGTGATCAATGCGTCGACGATCGGTGAGTCGCCTGATGTTCGATACAGGGTCTGCTTTATGGCAAGCACGTGCGGGTCGCGAGCTGCCTGCTCGAGAAACAGCTGCACGCTGGTGCTGAAGGAGTCATACGGGTGATGGAGCAGGACATCGCGCTCACGCACGACGGAGAAGATGTCCGGCGGTGTCGAGGACTCGAATTCCAGGAGCTGACGTGAGGTTCGGCCAACGAAGGTGGCCTGCTTGAGGTCCTGACGATCGAGGTTGACGAAGGTCCACAGCCCGGTGAGATCGAGCGGCCCTGGGACCCGGAACACCTCGTTCTCGGTGACATCGAGTTCACCGATGAGCAGGTCGAGCACGTAGGGGTCGATGGACTCCTCGACCTCGAGGCGTACCGGTGGCCCGAATCGACGGCGCATCAATTCGCGCTCGAGGGCGAGCAGGAGATTCTCTGCGTCATCCTCCTCGACTTCGACATCCTCATTGCGAGTGACGCGGAAGCTGTGATTCTGGAGGATCTGCATGCCAGGGAAGAGCTGGTTGAGGTGGGCGGCGATGAGGTCTTCCAGTGGCACGAAGCGCTGCGAACCGAGTGAGACGAATCGCGGCAAGGACGGCGGCACCTTGACACGGGCGAAGAGCTCGTTGCCGGTGACGGGATTGCGCACGACGACGGCCATGTTGAGCGACAGGCCGCTGATGTAGGGAAAAGGGTGCGAAGGGTCCACTGCAAGCGGAGTGAGCACAGGGAACACCTGCGCATGGAAGAAGGTGTTCAACGAGACGCGCTCATCTTGGGTGAGCTGCTCATAGCGCAGCAACTCGATGCCATTGGCCTGGAGCCCGGGCAGGATCTCGTTCTGGAACACCATGGCGTGCTCGCGTTGCAGTGAGTGGGCCCGCTCCCAGATCGACTCGAGAACGGCCTTGGGGTTCCGGCCGCTGGCTGAGCGAACAGCGATGCCTGTGGCAATGCGACGCTTGAGGCCCGCAACTCGCACCATGAAGAACTCGTCGAGGTTGCTGGCGAAGATCGCCAGGAACTTGGCCCGCTCCAGCATCGGGAGGTTCGTGTCCTCCGCCAGCTCCAGAACGCGCTGGTTGAATGCAAGCCATGAGAGCTCGCGATCGAGAAATCGGTCGTCGAGCCATACTTGCGTCGATTGCGTCACGCCTGCATCGTTCCACAAGAGGGTGAACGAATGGCTTCGGTCAGGTTTCTGTTTGGTACCTGTACATCACATCGACATCCCAGCGGGCAAAGCCGAGGTTCTCGTACATGGTGATCGCGGCCGTATTCGTCGCATCGACGTACAGCATGCTCTGCACGAGCCCGCGGGATCGCAGGTGGTGCAGGCCGGCCAAGGTCAGTGCCTTGCCCAAGCCCTTGCCCTGCAGGGTCGGGTCGACGCCCACGACGTAGACCTCACCGATGGCGTCATGAATATGCGGCTGCCGCTCGGGCGTGTCGATGAATCCATGGATCTTGGTCCAGTGGAAACCGAGCATCCGGCCAGTGACGCGATCAGCCGCAACGAGGAAGCCAGGGATCGAGAACCAGGGCTCGGCCATCCGCCGGTGCAGGTCATCGAGGGTCCAGTCGCCCTGCTCGGGATGGTCTGCGAAGGAAAGGGAGTTGAGCGCCACCCACTCCTCATCGTCCTGGCCGGGGATGAAGGGGCGCAGGAGGACATCGTCTGGGAAGTTCGCCGGCGGCAAGGGGGCAAGGAGTGAGCGTCGCATCTGCCACAGCGTGCGCGCATGCCGGAATCCCATCGCCTGCGCCCACTTGCCGGCATCGGCCTGCTCGCCGTGTGCCCACAGGCGCAGCTTGTGCGAAGGCGTGGCCTGGAGGATCTCGGTGATGAGCTCGGTGCCGAGCCCTTGCCTGCGGGCAGCAGGAGCGATGGCAATCTCTGCGCTCGGGCCCTCGACCTCGTCAGTGACATCGAGATGGGCGTAGCCGACGAGCCTTCCGCCCTCATGCAGCAGGAAGTGCTTGCCCTGGTCGTCGCCCCCGTGACGAAGATGCAGGAACACATGCTCTGAGATGGGAGAGAGCCCGTCATGGGCCGAGATCGCATTGATGAGCTCGACTGCCTGGTCGATCTGGGCAGCATCGAGCCGATTGGTGATCTGCAGGCCCTCCATGCCTAGTTCAATCCGATCTCGAGCGCTTCATCCTCGAGCACGGCCATGGAAGCGTCATCGAGATGCTGGGGCACGAACCGGTAGCCGACGTTTCGAACGGTTCCGATCAGCGCCTCGTGCTCGCTGCCGAGCTTGGCGCGCAGACGGCGCACATGCACGTCAACTGTCCGGGTGCCACCGAAGTAGTCATAGCCCCATACCTCTTGCAGGAGCAGGGCACGGGTGAAGACCCGGCCTGGGTGCTGGGCCAGGAACTTCAGCAGCTCGAATTCCTTGAAGGTCAGGTCGAGGGCTCGGCCGCGAAGCTTCGCGGTGTAGGTGCCCTCATCGATCATGAGCTCACCGCTGCGGATCTCCTCGGGATTCCCGCTGATGGCATCGAGCTCAGGCGTCAGGCGCGAGGCAGCAAGGCGCAGCCTGGCCTCGACCTCAGCAGGTGAGGCGGTGTCGAGCAGCACTTCATCGATGCCCCAGTCCCATTGAATGGCGGAGAGCCCGCCTTCAGTGGTGACGAGGACCAGGGGCGCGCTTACCCCCGTCTGCTGCAGGAGCCGCGTGAGTCCGCGCACTGCTGGCAGGTCGCGGCGGCCATCGACCAGCAGGACATCGCATTCAGGTGCATTGAGCAGGGCAGTCGGCTCTGCGGGCAGGGTGCGCACCTGGTGGGTCAGCAGCATGAGAGCAGGCAGTACCTCTGCGGATGACTCCAGCGCACGGGTGAGCAGCACGATCCGCATCTGCTACACCTCCCCGGGGGTTCGTTGTTGCTGTGGAGCGGACAATAGTCCCATGAGCGTTCCCGTCGAGGCCATGTTGGTGGCAACCGACGGGGTCAGGGTGGCCGGGACACTGACCCCGGGCCCGGGCGATACCGCCTTTGTCGTGGTTCATGGCTTCACCGGGCACGGCCGCCAGGACCAGGTCCGAGCGATCACTGCGCGCCTGACCGGCTATGGATCCGTGATCACGGTCGACTTGCGCGGCCATGGCCGATCGGGCGGGGAGTCGACGGTGGGGATGCTCGAGGTGCTCGACGTGGATGCGGCGGTTCGGTGGGCCCGCGGGCTCGGCTACCGCAAGGTCATCACCATCGGTTTCTCCATGGGGGCGGCGGTCGCGATCCGGCAGGCTGCGCTGGCCCTCAGTGCCAGTCATGGATCCAGCGGCGATCCCAAGGTGGACTCCCCGGTCGACGCGGTGATCGCGGTGAGCGGTCCGGCGTTCTGGTACTACCGGGGCACTTCGGTCATGCGAGCCCTGCACTGGCTGGTCGAGACGCGAACGGGACGCTTGATCCTGCGCTCTCGCCGAACGCGCATCCACCCGCGGGAATGGCCGTACCCGCGGCCCATAGAGCCCGTCCAGGCTGCGGGAATGCTCGGCAGTACCCCGTTGTTGGTGGTTCATGGCACTGCTGACCGATACTTCCCGGTGGAGCACCCCAAGGCCCTGCATGAAGCGGCAGTGTCGAGCGGCCATCCTGATGCCGAATTATGGCTGTTGGAGGGCGTCGGGCATGCTGAGTCCGCAATTGCTCTGACCACGATTGACGAGATGGCGAGATGGGGGATGGCACGATGCTCGGATTCGTCCTCCTGATCGCTGTCCTCGCAGCAGCCACCGCCTTCGGACTCTGGCGCAAGAGGACCGATGGCCAGATGAAGTCGGTATCCGTCGCTGCGCCCCTGCCCGTCGCAGACGACGACCCAGAGGTTGACGTGACCACGCCCTCAGCCGCAGAGCACGGCGGCGAGCGCCTGAGCGCTGACCTCTTGGGCTCGGCCTTGGGCGAGCAAGCCACCTTGGTGCAGTTCTCGACAGCCTTCTGCCAGCCCTGCCGGGCGACTCGTCGCATTCTCGACGAGGCGGCCACGCTGGTGCCAGGCACGACCCATATCGAGATCGACGCTGAGGCCCATCTGGATCTCGTCCGTCAGCTGGATATTCGCCGCACTCCAACCGTGCTGGTGCTCGATGCGCGGGGGGTCATCTTCAAGAGGGCTGTGGGCCTGCCCCGCAAGGCTGATGTCATTGCTGCCCTGGGCCAGGTCACCGCGCCCTGACCTGCAAAGCCTTTGCAGCAGCGTGATGCTTGCTGTCGTTGAACTCAGCCTTGCCGGCCGGGTACCCCGTCAATAGCCTGCTGATATGCCTGAAACAGCAATCTGCGCTCCGGCGGTCGAGGTCGATGTCCGCGGGCCACGCTTTGCGGCCGCCGTCACTGTCGTCGTGCTTGCCGTCGCCTTGCTCACGATCGGCAGTGCAACTGCTGCCGTGCTGCTGGCCATCCAGACGATCGTCTTTGCCCTCGGCGCCTTTGTCGGCCTGCGAGCACAGCCCTACGGAGTCCTCTTCCGCAAGGTCGTGCAGCCGCGCCTGGCTCCCGCCACTGAATTCGAGGCTGCTGCCCCGCCGCGATTCGCGGCCCTCGTGGGGTTCATCTTCACGGCAGTCGCCCTGCTGGGACTGGTTGCCGGGGTGACCGCGGTGGCGTATGTGGCCGTCGCAGGTGCATTGGCTGCGGCCTTCCTGAATGCAGCCTTCGGCTTCTGCCTTGGGTGCGAGATCTATCTGATCGGCAAGCGCGTCTTCGCGCGCTCCGTCAGCGTCTGATCGGCGGTTGCATCACTCTCAGTACACCAGTGCCTGTGCATCCGGAGCGAGAACCTCTTCGACGAAGCTGGCAGCGCCGGCAATGCGGATCCCGTCGATCACCTGCTCAGGCGCTATCCCTCGGCGCAGCGCGCATTGGGTGCAGACAGTGACGGCTCCGGATCCAAGGACAATCCTCAGGAGATCGTCAAGGGGAGCCGAGTGCGCCAGCTCGAACTGCGCTGCCCGGCCAGGCAGCGCCAGCCAAGCCGCCTCGCCCGTGAGCCAAAGGCTCACCTGTGCTCCGGCTGCCACGGCCGTTGACGCAACCGTGAACGCCTGAGCACAGCGCTCGGGATCGTCTGCTCCAGCGGTGACCTTCACAACCAACTGCCTCATGGGATGAGTATCCATGAGGGGTAGGCTTCCTCATATGGTGGAGACGGTCTACACGAGCCTGGTTGTCGTGGTGCTTGCGCTCGTCGGCGGGGCCGCCTTCGCCGGTGCCTTCCGGCTCTTCACGAGTCAGGGCTGAGCCAGATGGAGGCAGGCGCTGTTGCTGCCGAGCTCGCACCCCTGTCGTGGCTCATCGGGCACTGGGTCGGAGTCGGCACTGGGCAGTATCCGACGATCGAGGATTTCCGATTCGGCCAAGAGGTGTCATTTCGCACCGACGGGCGCCCGTTCCTGTCCTACTGGTCGCGCAGCTGGCTGCTGGATGATGAGGGCAACCGGATTCGGCCGCTGGCCACAGAGTCAGGTTTCGTCCGTCCTCGTCCTGACAATCACATCGAGATGCAGCTGTCGCATCCGACCGGATATGCCGAGATCTGGTACGGCCGGGTCGAGATCACCGGGATAGAGCAGGCGCACATCACCGGAGCGCGGGCGGAGTTGCGCACGGATCTTGTGGCTCGCACGCAAAGCGCCAAGGAATACGTCGAAGGACAGCGTCTCTATGGGCTGGTCGAAGGACGGCTGCTCTGGACCTTCGACATGGCCGCGATGGGGCAGCCACTTGTCAATCACCTCGCTGCGACGCTGCATCCACTGGAGGAAACCCCTTGAACACCGGTTGGGACCAGCGCCTGCGCGAGCACGGATTCCGCATCACCCCACAGCGACAGCTCGTGCTCGAAGCAGTCGAGCGGCTTCGTCATGGCACGCCTGAGGAGATCCTCGTCGAAGTGCAGCGCACTGCGTCCGGTGTCAACCTCTCGACCGTGTACCGAACCCTCGAAGTGCTCGAGGATGTCGGACTGGTGACGCATGCGCACATCGGGCACGGTGCACCCACGTATCACGCAGTCGATGATGAACTGCATATCCACCTCGTGTGCGACACCTGTGGCAAGGTCTCCAGTGCACCAGGTGACATCGCCGCGACTTTCGTCGCGCAACTTCGCAGCGATCATGCATTCGTCACCGATATCTCGCACATGGCCATCCACGGTGAATGTGAATCCTGCTTCGGCCTGCTTGGCGAGGATCTGCTGCGGAGTCACTGATGCGCGTTCTACCGCCGGAATCAGTCTTCGACCAGGGCATGCCCTGGCACTTCGGGGATCCCTTCGCAGAGCAGCGACTGCTGGCCAGCGGCCAGGGGGTCGTCGAGCTGGCCAACCGCGGCGTGCTTGCCGTCTCGGGGCCCGATCGGCTCACCTGGCTCAATGACCTGACCACGCAATTGGTGAATGCACTGCAGCCTGGCCAGAGTGCGCTCGCGCTGATCCTGAGCCCCAATGGGCATGTCGAGTTCGAGATGCACCTGGTCGATGACGGCGCAACGGCGTGGATCATCACTGAACCCGGACAGTCCACCCCATTGGCGAGCTACCTGGACCGCATGAGGTTCATGCTGCGAGTCGAGGTGCGCGACGCGAGCGATGACCATGCAGTCGTGTGGGAGCCGATCCCCGAGGTCGATGCGTCGTCGCCCACGTGGTTGGTGCCCGAGCCCTTTGCCTCGCGAGGCTTCGCGGGCCGTGAGGTGATCATCGCGCGAGCCGCGCTGCAGGACCGCCTCGATGCCGCTCCACAGGCCGGGTCCTGGGCGCTGGAGGCTCTACGCGTCGCGGCAGGCATGCCGCGAGTCAATTGCGAGACTGATCACCGGACGATTCCCAATGAGGTCAATTGGCTGATCTCCGCCGTGCATCTCAACAAGGGCTGCTATCGCGGGCAGGAGACGGTCGCGAAGGTGCACAACCTCGGCCAACCGCCTCGTCGCCTGGCTCTCGTGCATCTCGACGGCTCGACCGAGGAGCTGCCCGCTCATGGCGATGTGGTGGCCCTGGCAGGCAAGCCCGTCGGCTGGATCGGTACGGCGGTGCGTCACTGCGAGCTCGGCTTGATTGCACTGGTCATGCTCAAGCGCAATGTGGCCGTCGATGCGGCCTTGGTCGTCGATCACCAGGGCACGGCTATCTCGGCGGTAGAGGATCCAGCTCCACAAGGATGGTGACCGGGCCGTCGTTGGTGAACCTGACCTGCATATCGGCCCCGAATGCGCCAGTGGCAACAGTGGCACCCACCTCGTGCAGCGACGCGACGAAGGCATCGACGAGCGGCTCCGCGATTGCCCCGGGAGCGGCTGCATCCCAGGAGGGGCGTCTGCCCTTCCTCGTATCCGCGTACAGCGTGAACTGGCTGATCACCAGCAGCGGGAGGTGAAGGTCCTGAGCCGAGACCTCCCCTGCGGTGCCTTCGAAGATGCGCAGGGTGAGGACCTTCTCGGCGAGCCTGCGTGCTGTTGGTTCGTCATCTCCGTGAGTGACGCCGACCAGGACGACCAATCCCGATCCTGCGAACTTCCCCAGGATCTGGCCGTCGACGGTGACCGAGGCATCGGCAGCGCGTTGAACGAGTGCTCTCATACGGCGCACCCTGTCAGACCTGGGCGACGCATTGCATGCAGGCCGCGCCTATCGACTACCGTGCTCAGGTGTTCTATCAAGTCCAGAATTTCGTCCTGCTCGCGCTCTGGGTGCTGTTCCTCGTGCTGAAGGTCTATGCCGTCATCGACTGTGCTCGCAGGCCGGCACAGGCCTTCCCGGCCGTCGGCCGTCAGACCAAGGTCCTGTGGCTGATCCTCACGGGGGTGTCAGCGCTCGCTGGACTTGTTCTGGGAGACCCGCTGCAGTTGCTGAGCATCGCCGGGCTTGTCGCGTCGATGGTGTACTTGTTCGATGTGCGCCCCCGCATCATCGAGATCCTGAACAAGCGCTGGTAGCTACTTCTTCCCCTGAGCGGCGACTGCGGCCACAGCGGTGGCTGCCGCTTCTGGGTCGAGGTACTCGCCGCCAGCGACAAGCGGTCGCAGGTTCTCGTCGAGGCGATAGACCAGTGGAATGCCAGTGGGGATATTGAGGCCGGCGATGTCAGCATCGGAAATGCCATCGAGATGCTTGACCAGGGCTCGGAGCGAATTGCCGTGGGCGGCTACCAGGACGGTGCGACCAAGGCGCAGGCCCTCTTGCACGATGACGTCCTGCCAGTACGGCACCAGGCGCTCGACGACATCGGCCAGGCACTCAGTTGCCGGCCGCGCCTCAGGCGGCAGTGCGGCATAGCGCGCGTCATGGGTCTGGGCGAACGCATCGTCGGCTGCAATCGGTGGCGGTGGCACATCGAAGGATCGACGCCACAGCATGAACTGCTCCTCGCCGTACTGCGCAAGTGTCTGGGCCTTGTCCTTGCCCTGCAGGGCGCCGTAGTGGCGCTCATTGAGCCGCCAGTTGCGCACGACCGGGATCCAGTGACGATCGCATGTCTCCAGGGCTATCTGCGCGGTCTTGATGGCTCGCTTCAGCAATGAGGTGTAGACGATGTCAGGCAGGAGCCCGGCCTCGCGCAGGAGCTCACCGCCTCGCACCGCCTCGCCAAGGCCCTTCTCGTTGAGATCGACATCGACCCAGCCAGTGAACAGGTTCTGGGCATTCCACTCGCTCTCGCCGTGGCGAAGCAGAATGAGGGTGTAGGGGGCCTGGCTTGGGGTCATGGCCCTATTTTGCCGCGCAAGGTCGCGCTATTGCTCATCGGGATGTTCGAGGAGGTGCCGGAATGCCTCGAGGTTGGCCGTGGACTCACCGCGCGAGATGCGCCAGTTCCACTCCCGTTGCATCGCGCCCAGGAATCCGAGCTCGAGAATCGGATTGAAGGACTCATCGGCATACTCCAGCACTGCACCGAGCAGTCGATCGAGCTCATCCTCGTCTATCGCCCCCAGGGCGACCCTTCCCGTGAGGTAGATGTCGCCGAACTGGTCGATCGAGAAGGCGACTCCGTAGAGCCGGCGGTTCTTCTCCAGCAGCCATTCATGGACAGCTGCGTTGTTCTCCTCCGGGCAGCGGGCGACGAAGGCACTGATGGACACTGCATGCGGCCCGACGGTCATGGCCACATTCGTCTTCAGCTTCTTCTCGCCGGGCAGCGTGATCACGAAGGTGGGGCCGGCTATCTCCTCGAACTCCAGCTCATTGGAGCTCAGGTAGTCGCGAATGGCCCCGGTGACCGTCAGTTGATCCGTCACTGAGCTACGCGGGCGGTCTGAAGTTCGAAGTCACGCATGGCATGAGAATACGACTCGAGCAGCCCAGAAGCCGTTGCTTCCCAGCCGAATTGCATGGCGTGCTGCCGAGCATGCGCTTGCATCACCTGCATCGCATCGTGGTCATCGAGCAGGTTGCTCATCGCCGATGCGTAGTGCATGGGGTCGTGCCCTTCAACCAGAATGCCGCTGCGCTGATCGGCTACTGCCGTGCGCAGACCGCCGACTGCAGCCGCGATGACCGGAGTTCCGCATGCCTGGGACTCGACAGCGACAAGGCCGAACGACTCTGAATAGGAGGGGACGACAGTCAGGTCGGCTGCGCGGTACCAGTCTGCGAGCGTCGTGCGATCCGAGGGCGGCTCGAATCGGACCACATCGGCGATCCCGAGCTCATGTGCCAGGTCGACGAGTGCTGTTGGACGATCGAGTCCGGAGCCTGATGGCCCGCCGGCGATGACGACCAGCAGTCGGTCGCGCATCGCAGGATTGCGATGCAGCATCCCGGCGGCGGCCCGCAGCAGCACGTCGGGCGCCTTCAGGGGCTGGATGCGCCCGACGAACAGCAGAACCCGTGCACTGGGCGCAATGCCAAGGCGTGCTCGTGCGGCTGCGGGGTCACCTGGGCTGAACAACGACAGGTCAACACCTGGGTGCACCGCATCGACGCGTGCGGGATCAGCGCCGTAGAGGCTGATGAGCTGGGCTGCTTCGTCGGCAGTATTCGCGATCAGACGAGTCGCGGCGTCGACCACCTGCTCCTCACCGATGACGCGGCCCTGCGGTTCGGGGGAGTCCCCATCTGCAAGATCAGAGTTCTTGACCTTGGCCATGGTGTGCATGGTGTGCACGAGTGGTACGCCCCAGCGCTCCGAGGCGAGCCAGCCAACCTGACCGGACAGCCAGTAGTGCGAGTGAATGAGGTCGAACCAGCCCTCGGGGCGAGCAGCCTCTGCTCGCAGCACCCCCGCAGTGACCGCGCAGAGCTGTCCTGGAAGGTCCTCCTTGCGCAGGCCCTCGAAGGGCCCCGCGGTGACATGCCGGACGAGGATGCCTGGAGCCACCTGGACTGCCGGTTCGTGATCTGAACTGGTGGCTCGCGTGAAGATCTCGACTTCGACCCCGGCCTTGGCCAGTTGGCGGGCTGTCTCGAGCACGTAGACATTCATGCCCCCGGCGTCGCCAGTTCCTGGTTGGTCGAGTGGCGAGGTGTGAATTGACAGCAGAGCAACGCGCTTGGGTGCAGATCGCACCGATCGCAGCTTGCGCAGCGTCATCTTCACCTCCCGAGCCATGGCGTCAGGGCAGCCTTACACAAAGGGGCGGGCGTGACAAACGCATTACTTTGTCAGCGAAACTCCGACATATGGCTCTCCGGTGACGATCGTGATGAGGCGCCGGGTCACGGAGACGGCATGGTCTGCGTATCGCTCGTAGTAGCGCGAGAGGAGGGTGATGTCGATGGCGGTCTCGACTCCGTGCTTCCAGGTGGGGGAGAGCACGACCCGGAAGAGCTCGCGATGCAGTCGGTCGACATCCTCGTCGTGAGCGGCGATATCGGCTGCCAGGGTCAGATTCTTGGTTGCGACGACCTGGGCGGTCTTGATCACGATGGCCTGCGCCAGGGCGCCCATCTCCTCGAATGTGGCGCGCAGCTCCTCAGGAACGACGGGGTTGGGGAAGCGCATGCGCGCCTGCTTGGCCACGTGGGAGGCCAGATCGCCCATACGCTCGAGTGAAGCGGCGATGCGCAGGGATCCGATCAGGATCCGCAGGTCGCGATCGGTTGGCTGCTGGATCGAGATGAGGTCGAAGCAGCGCTCCTCGATCTCGGCAGTGAGGATGTCAATCCGCTCATCCTGGGCGATGACGCCCTGCGCCAGGTCGTTGTCGGCATTCAGGAGCGACTGGGTGGCTGCGAACATGGCTGAGCCCACGAGGTCGGCAACTTCCACCAGACCCGCGTTCACGGCCTCTAGATCGCTGGCATATGCCACAGGTATGCGTCTTCCCTTCCGGCGTGGAGCATACGCAACCATGGCCCCATCCTGATCGTCCAATATGACGAAACCCTGAACGGGATCTGTCCTGATCGTGAACGACGGGCGCGGCGGGTGAACCCTGGGCAAATGGTTGGGAATTCCGAGCCGAAGGATTTCTCTTGGCTGCCTGGCGTCCATATCCTTCCAATGTGGCCAGCAAACTCCTGCATACCGAGGAAGCCAGTGGGCAGTCCTTGGATGTCCAGGAGATTCCCGATGAGGTCGCCAGGATCCTGGCGGTACTGCCGTCGGCCTCGATCGTCGTCGATCTTGATGGCGTCGTCCTGCGGGCAAGCGCGCGCAGCCTGGCCCTGGGCATCGTCAACCGAAATGCCATCGCGATCACCGATATCGCCAAGCTGGTGTCCAAGGTGGCGCTCGACGGCGAGGCCCGCGAGCAGGAGATGCGCGCCCGCCGGCCACCGCTGGGACGCGAACTCCTCGAGCTTCGCGTGCGCGTGGCCGATCTGGGCACAGGCGCGATCCTCGTGCTCATCGACGACCTGGCTGAAGAGCGCAGGGTAGATGCCGTGCGCCGCGACTTCGTGGCGAATATCAGCCATGAGCTGAAGACGCCGGTGGGTGCTCTCTCAGTCCTTGCCGAGGCAGTGCAGTCGGCAAGCGACGATCCCGTTCAGGTGCGACATTTTGCCGAGCGAATGCAGCTCGAGGCGACTCGCCTCGGGCATCTCGTGCAGGACGTCATCGACCTTTCCAGGCTGCAGGGCGATGATCCGCTCAGTCATGCGCAGGTGGTGAACGTCGATGAGCTGATCGACCGGGCATTCGACGATGTCGGCATGCTTGCCGCTCAGCGCGATATCGATCTGGTGGTCGGTCACGACTCCGAGACCTTCGTCTATGCGGATCTCGGGCAGCTGCAGACTGCACTTCGCAACCTGCTGGTCAATGCAATCGCCTATTCATCCGATGGCACCAGCGTCGCCGTTCACTCGCGACTGGTCGACTCGATGGTGGAGATCATGGTCAAGGATCAGGGAATCGGCATTCCCTCCAATGATCTCGATCGGATCTTCGAGCGTTTCTACCGCGTGGACCCCGCACGGTCCAGAGTCACTGGTGGCACCGGCCTGGGGCTGGCCATCGTGAAGCATGTGTGCCAGAACCATGGTGGCGAATGCACGGTGTGGTCTGAGGTTGGGGTCGGCTCGACCTTCACTCTGCGCATTCCGATGTACAGATCAGAGTCCGCAGATGATGATGCGCAATCGGGCGCCAGCATAGGGATGTCATTGACCATCGGAGAGGGACGTTCATGACCAAGGTGCTCATCGTCGAGGACGAGGAGTCGTTCTCGGATGCGCTCACGTTCATGCTCAAGCGTGAGGGTTACGAGGTCGAGGTGGCCGCCGATGGCAATAAGGCACTTGAGATCTTCGATCGCAACGGTGCAGACCTGCTGCTGCTGGACCTCATGCTTCCCGGACTTTCGGGCACCGAGGTCTGCAAGCACATTCGAGCGAAATCAGCAGTGCCCATCATCATGCTCTCGGCCAAGGATGGTGAGGTCGACAAGGTTGTGGGACTGGAGCTCGGGGCCGATGACTACATCACCAAGCCGTTCTCCTCGCGTGAGCTGCTTGCGCGGGTTCGCGCAGTGCTGCGCCGTCATGGTGATGTCGATGACCTGCTTCCGACCGTCATCGAAGAGGGCCCTGTGCGCATCGATATCGATCGTCACGTGGTCACCGTGCGAGGCCAGCAGATGACCATGCCGCTGAAGGAGTTCGATCTTCTTGAATTCCTGGTGCGCAATGCAGGTCGGGTCATGACTCGCACCCAGCTGATTGATCGCATCTGGGGCGCCGACTACGTAGGTGACACGAAGACCCTTGACGTGCACGTCAAGAGACTGCGCACCAAGATCGAGGTCGATCCGGCGCATCCGGTGCATCTGCTCACCGTGCGAGGCCTGGGCTACCGCTTCCAGGGCTGATCGCACCTCACGGGCGACCTACTCAGAGGCGCTGGGGCTCGGCTCCGGTGCCGCAGCCGGAGCCACCACACCCGCCATCGGCACGATTCCCTCGTAGAAGCCGACAGCAGGCACGGTCAGCACCTGAATGGTCTTGGTTCCGGCATTCTGGAGGTTGAACGTCACCGGCACATAGGTGCTGACCGGTCCGGTCAGGCCCTGGACAGGGACCTTGATGGTTGCGGTCACATAGCCGAACGGCACGCTGTCGCCGGGCTTGAGCTCGGGGAAGGCCGGGCTGGCCGTCACGGGCTTGCCGTCGACCTCGATGCTGTTCAGGCTGTCAGGGGTGACGCCCACGTTCGCGATGGTGCCGATGAGCATCGCATCGGCTGGGCTGTCGCCCATGACGATCGTGGCGTCCAGGATCTTGATGTCCCCGATGAGGGTCTGAGCACCGTTGCCGGTGTTCATGGTGGCCTGGGCGCTCGTCGTGGCCTGGATGCCACTGAAGCAGCCGGACAGGGCTGGAATCGCGACTATTGCCAGGACACTCAGGGCAATGGTGCTGCGGCGGGCAAGGGGGCGGCGGGTGATGGCGGTCTTCGTCACAGGGTCAGGGTAGCGACAAGATTTCGATGTGTCTTCGC
>JBAYUM010000024.1:0-17230 GCA_041675125.1 Candidatus Nanopelagicales bacterium | reverse complement strand
TTCCGGTGGTCGATGGCGTCGAGGGATTGTCGGCGTTGTGCGAGCGGATGCTGGACGCATTCAAGGAGCCGTTGAAGGTCGGCATGGCGCGGCTCTCGCTTGGCATCACCCTCGGCGCGGCCATCATTGCGGCAAGCGAACTGACGAACCCGCAGACGCTGATCGATGCGGCCGACAAGGCATTGGTCGAGGTCAAGCGCACCACCACGGGCAGCTACAAGATCATCGAGTGCGACTGATCCTGGTACTGCTGACCGCATCGGGCTACTGCCGGATTCCCTCGTAGACCAGCCAGGCGCCGAACAGGAAGAACAGCACTGCAGCGCCGATCTTGATGACCTTCTCCGGCAGTGCCTTGCCCAGCAGTGCGCCGACGCCTATGGCCAGCGCATCCGCCGCCACCATGCCGATGGTCGAACCGACCCACACGCCGAACCAGCCCTCAGTAGTGGCCAGCGTGACCGTGGCGAGCATCGTCTTGTCACCCAGTTCAGCAAGGAAGAAGGCGACGGCAACAGCGAGGAAGGCCGAGCGGTTGCTGCGCTCGGCCTTGGATTCCTCTTCTTCGCTCAACTGGTCCCCGCGCAGCGTCCACAGGCCGAAGGCGATGAATGCGATGCCGGCAAGGATGCTGATCGGTCCGGTGGGCAGGGCGACCCCGACCACAGTGCCAAGGGCGACGGAGAACAGGTGCACCAGAGCTGTAGCGGCGGTGATGGCCCCGATGACGGTCCAGAACCTGTAGCGGGTTGCGAAGGTCATGGCCATGAGTTGCGACTTGTCGCCGAGTTCGGCAATGAAGATCACGGCGAAGCTCAGCAGGAGTGCACTCACGTGTTGGGGTCCTTCCGGTCAAAGGCCGGGAAGGATGTCTGGGGAGGACACCTCGACCCGAACCATGGCGTAATGGTCAGGTCGAAGGTCTCGCCCGCCTGCAGACTGCACAGGCCCACGGAACCGGGCCTTTCGGCCAGTATGTCGACTCCGCGGTTGGGGGCTACTCCCCTTCGCTGGTGTGCAGCCTACTCCGGCAGTCGAAGGCGGCAGTGCGTCGGCCCTTCGCAGAGGAAATGCCGCTGCGCATGCGTCGAGATGAACGAATCAACCCCGGTGCTCGTATCCACAAGCATGAGACGCGAAATGGGAAGTCACCGACTGCTGGCGCTGCCGTTGGCCGTGACGCTGGGGATGGTCCTGGCGGGATGCGGATCGACACCAGCAGCCAACGTCGACAGCGGCGCAGCTGCAACGGCCAGGACTCAGGCCGCTGCGGATATGACGATCTCGGCGTACAAGTTCACGGCGCTCACCGTCAAGCCCGGACAGGAGGTCACGGTGGCGAACGCCGACAACCTCGATCACACGGTGACACTGGCCACCGGTGGCGTCGACGTGCGCGTACCGGGTCACGGCTCCGTCACCTTCACGGCACCGACCCGACCAGGCACGTATGTCATGACCTGCGATTTTCACACCAGCATGCGCAGCACGCTCACCGTCGAAGGCTGAATTCCACCGGCATCCGGTGAGATCTCGGATGCCACAGTCAACTGAGGCATCCGACTCGGTGCGGTCCCCGAAGTCGCCCACGGGTCCCGCACCGGCTGCCTACTAGTCGTCGTCCGATGAATCATGAGCGCTGTCGTGGTGGTCGCTGGAGCCAACACCCGTTGAACCCTGCTCATCCAGGTCATCGCCCTGGTCGTCGTCACCGAACTGGTCCTCGTCACCGAACTGGTCGTCGTCACCGAACTCGTCATCGTCGCCCAGCGCTGATTGGTGCGTCGACTGGAGTGCTGGCGATGAACTTGGCAGCGCGCTCACCGTAGGCGTGGGCGTCGGAGTTGGGGTGTTCAGTGCAAGCGGAAGTGCGTTCTGTCGCACGTGAAGCTTCGTGTTTCGTGAGTCCTGACCATGGTGTGTCGCGGCAAAGCTGACGATTGGGCTGACGCCAGCGGCGAGAATCAGGATTCCTGCCGTGGTGATTCCTGCGGTGATGAGCCTCTTGCGGTCCATGTCTGCATACCTTCCGTTGGCCCGATGGGGTGATAGCCAACGTATTCATCACCCGGACAACAGCGCACCAAGCCGAAGCCAAGTTCAGGTAAGACGACTCTCGTTCGGCCCTCATCACTTGGGATCACAGCGAGCAGCACATGCGCTGGGTGGATTCAGCCCAGCCTTGCCGGCCGCAGCAGCATCTCCTGGGCGCATGTCGCCACCAGGACACCCTGGCGGTCGAAGATCTCACTGCGGTACCACGAGCGACCATCCGCGATGGTCGCACCGATGTGATCCATGAGCACCCAGTCGTCCATCAGGAATGGACGATGCAGCCACACCGCATGATCGAGGCTGGTCTGGAAGTCATCGTCGGTGAACGGCACGAGTGTCGGCAGTCCGCTGTGCAGGTCGGAGAGGTACACCAGCACGCAGGCGTTCCATCGCTTGTCAGCCCCGAGCTCGCGCAGGGGCTTTGCCCAGAGTCGAGGCTCGTAGACGTATCCCGCGTTCCGCTCGGTGACACGCACGTCCATGCCAGCGAAGTGCGACGGCACGGGTGCGCACGAATCAGGAGCAGCGACCTTGGGCGCCGTGGGCACCTGCACGTCGTGCCCGCCCTCGGGCGCATGGAACGAGGCGGTGATTCGGGCAATGAGCCGATCACCCTGATGCGCGGTCACATGACGTGTCGAGAATGCCCGGCTGTCACGATCGCGATGCACCTGGTACTCGACCGGCGACAGTGGATCACCGGCTGCGATGAAGTGCACATGCACCGAATGGGCCTCCAGATGCTCAGGCACCGTGGAGAAGGCGGCATTGAGCGCCTGTCCAGCAGTCTGCCCACCATTGAGCGATCGCGCGCTCGGTGCGGTGTACTCGGCGATGAAGTGATCTGGATCGGTCTGGCGTACCGCAAGGATCTCGCGCACATCCGGGGTCAATCGATCTCCACGTGTGTCATTGGCTGCAGGCAGCTGCGAGGTGCTCGTCAACGCTAGTACGGCTTGCCAAGGTCGAATTCGTAGGTCGCGAACTTGCCGGCCTGCGCCTTGAGTTCCTCGACCGTCCACAGGCCTTCCTTCTCGACCTTGTCGACGATGGCCCAGGGCTGGAAGAGATAGACCGCGCCGCCCTGCACGAAGTAGGTGCGGCCCCTGCTCGGGCAGTCGGCCGTGGACAGGTAGGCGACGAACGGCGAGATATTCGCCGGATCGCGTGGATCCCATTCACTGATATCTGTGGTCTTCAGTCGCTCGGCCTCGCGCTCCTGGGCACCGGGCACGCTCATGGTCAGACGCGTGCGAGCCGAGGGGGCGATCGCGTTGACCGTGACGCCGTAGCGCTCGAGTTCCATCTGCGCGATATGGGTGAAGGAGCCCAGGCCGCTCTTGGCTGCGCCGTAGTTGGTCTGGCCGACATTGCCGAACAGGCCCGAGGTCGAGCTGGTGTTGACGATGTTCGATGGCGTGATCCCGCGGTCCTTGCTCATCTTGCGCCAGTACTGCGCGGCTGCACGCGTCGGTGCGAAGTGGCCTCGCAGGTTGACACGCATCATGTCATCCCAGTCCTCATCGCTCATGTTGACCAGCATGCGGTCGCGCAGGATGCCGGCGTTGTTGACCAGGATGTTGAGATCACCGAAGTGATCGATGGCCTGGTCGATCAGGTTCTGCGCGCCCTGCGTGCTGGCGACATCGTCGGTGTTGGCAACAGCCTCGCCACCGGCTGCGATGATCTCGTTCACGACCTCCTGGGCCGGACCGACATCACTGCCTGAGCCGTCATTGGCGGCACCCAGATCGTTGACGACGACCATTGCGCCCTCGCGAGCGAACAGCAGGGCATGCTCGCGCCCGACGCCACGGCCTGCGCCGGTGATGATCGCCACGCGTCCGTCAAGTGCTCCCATGCTGCGTGCTCCCTCGTTGATCGGTGTTGCGGTCAGTTGGTCTTGGTGTCCTTGAACGGGATATCGCGATCGACCTGCGGCTCCTTGGGCAGGCCAAGTGAGCGCTCGCCGAGGATGTTGCGCATGATCTCGGGCGTGCCGCCGGCGATCGCGCCACCGGGCGATCCGAGCAGGGTCTGGGCCCAATGGAATGAGTCCTCATCGGCATCGGTCCAGGCCTGGCCGGATTCGGCGAGCAGGGACATGGCCATGTCGGCCACGCGCTTGCCGAGCTCTGAGCCCGAGAGCTTGGCGATCGAGCCCTCTGGTCCTGGTGCCTTGCCGGCCTTGAGGCCAGCGCGCATGCGCTCGCTCAGGATCGCGAGCAGGCGCTCCTCGACATAGATCGATGCGAGCTCGGTGCGCGTTGCACCGTCATGGTTCTTGCCGACCTTGGTCGCCAGCTCGGCAAGGCGATCGAACTGCGCGGTGCCGGTGCCACGGCCAAGACCGCCGCCACCTGCACCGATCGACACCCGTTCGTTCATGAGCGTGCCGATGGCTGCCATCCAGCCATGATCGATCTCGCCGACGAGGTTCTCGGCAGGAACGCGGACGTTGTCGAAGAAGACCTCGTTGAAGCCACTGCCACCGCTCATCTGACGCAGTGGTCGCACCGTGACCCCGGGCGACTTCATGTCGACGATGAACATCGTGATGCCCTTGTGCTTGGGCACATCGGGGTTGGTGCGGGTGACGATGAGGCCGTAGTCGGAGTAGTGCGCACCCGAGGTCCAGACCTTCTGGCCGTTGATGATCCACTCATCGCCATCGCGAACCGCCTTGGTGGTCAGGCCGGCGACGTCTGATCCGGCGCCGGGCTCGGAGAAGAGCTGGCACCAGATCTCATCGCCACGCAGCATCTTGGGCACGTGGTTGCGGCGCTGCTCCTCCGTGCCGTACTGCAGCAGGGTGGGAGCGCACATGCCCAGCGTCACCATGAACGGCGTGCTCGGCATGACATAGCCATTGGCCTCCTCGTTGAACACCCGCTGGTGGTTCATCGTCAGGCTCTGGCCGCCGTACTCCTTGGGCCAGGAAAGGCCGGAGAAGCCGGCATCGAACAGCGAGTTCTGCCAGATGCGGGCCATCTGGAGGTAGTCGACGGTCTCGCCGTCCTCGACCTCGTCCTCGCTGACGGCATCGACGCGCTTGGCGTTGTTGGCCAGGAAGTCACGGGCACGCAGGCGGAACTCCTCGAGGTCCGCGGTGGTGTCAGTTGTCGTAGTCATCGATGTTCCTCCTAGTAGCCCAAGCCGACGAGCAGTGCCTCGCGGTGCTGTCCGGGTGTGCCGAACAGCGCTGACGAGCTGCGCGAGCGACGGAAGTAGAGATGAGCGGGGTGCTCCCAGGTGTAGCCGATGCCGCCGTGCACGCGGATGTTGGTCAGCGTGGCATTGGTGAAGGCCTCCGAGCAGGCGACCTTGGCCAGGCTTGCCGAAAGACCGAGATCGGCAGTGCCTTCAGCTGCTCTGTCCGCTGCGTCCTCTGCAGCGCCGCGGGCCTTCTCGACCTCGACGAGGGTGTTGGCGCACATGTGCTTGATGGCCTGGAAGGAGCCGATGATCCGGCCGAACTGCACGCGGATCTTGGCGTACTCGACGAACATGTTCATCACTGCCGTTGCACCGCCGAGCTGCTCGCTTGCGATCAGGATCGCTGCGAGATCCTGCAACTGCTCGAGCTCGCCGTCGACATGCGCCACGAGTGCGACTGCCGGGGCGCTGTCCATCGTGATCGATCCCTGCGGGCGGGTGAGGTCAATGGCGTGGAGTTCGGTGCGCGTGACATCACTGCCATTGACGACGAACAGTCCGGTGCCATGCGCGGTCGCAGCCGATACGACGTAGTAGGTCGCGCTGCCATTGTCGAGCACGTAGTGCTTGGTGCCGGTGACATGCCAGTGCTCACCGGACTGCACTGCGGTGGTCTCCTGCGTGACGAGGGGCCATTGGCCTGACTCCTCGGTGAGCGCGAGCGCTGCCGTTGCCTCGCCTGCGGCCAGGGCCTCGAGATAGGGGCGACGCACCGCGTCATTGGTCGACAGCAGGAAGGGCACGGTGCCAAGGGCTGCGCTGGAGAGCATCGGCAGCGGGGCAAGCGTGCGACCGAACTCCTGGAGCACGACGCCGAGCTCGCCGAATCCTGCGCCCTGACCGCCGAACTCCTCAGGGATCACCAGGCCGGCTAGTCCCAGACCCTGGGCGACCTTGGTCCATTCATCGGCGGCGACGGCTTCCTTGCCATTGGCGATGCGGTGGACCTTGTCGATGGGGAAATTGGCATCGAGGTAGTCGGCAACTGCACCACGCAGTGCCTCGCGCTCTTCGGACATGTCGGACATGCACCCTCACTCTCAGCAGGTTGCCCCGATGGTGCCAGAGACCGCCGCTGCGCGTGGGCGAATGAGGTGAATTGTCTATCGGGATGACGCGTGAGGTCAGACACGCACCGACTGGGCGAGCAGGACCTCATGCGGCGGGTGGTTGCGGTCGACGTCGGCGAACTCCACTGCGGTCTGCCAGCCCTCGGCCTGGATCGTGAGGCGATAGCGACCGGCCTCTGGCAGCACCACCGAGTAACGGCCCCGGGCATCGGTGCGCTCGAAGTCGATCTGCTCGCCCTCGGTGGTGTAGAAGGTGAGCAGGGCATCTCGGATGGGCCCGTGCTCGCCGCCCGCCACCACCCCGTGCAGCACGAACTCATCGGGACGCGCCCGCAGCCACTTGGGCTCCTGATGCGCGAGTGCCGCGGCACCCGCTGCGAGTGCAGCATCGGAGGTCTCGAAGCGCTTCGGCAGGAAGCTGGCGACGACCACACCGACCAGCGCCGCGATGGTTGCACCGACATAGATCACCTGGAAGGCGCGCAGTTGCGGGAAGACCTCGCCCCCGACCACCATGGTGATGCCGGTGAGCACTGCAGCGACCGCAGCGCTCGACACCGAGGTGCCCATCGTGCGCATGACGTTGTTCAGGCCGTTTGCCGCTGAGGTCTCGGTGATCGGCACGACGCGCATGATGATGTTGGGCGCTGCCGAGAACGCGATCATGGTGCCGCTGGACACGATGACGGCGCCGAGCATGATCTCCCAGACACCGGTGATGAAGAAGGTGCGAAACAGGTAGCCAGCAGCCAGCACGAAGCCGCCAGTGATCAATGCGTACTTCGGGCCGAACAGCGTGACGATGCGCGCAGCAACCGGCGCCATCAGCACCATCGCAAGAGCCGATGGCAGCAGCGCCAGCCCCGAATGGAACACGGTGAAGCCGAAGCCGTAGCCAGTTGATGTCGGCATCTCCAGGAGCTGCGTGCTCGACAGCATGTTGGCGTACATCGCAACGCCGACGATGAGCGTGGTGATGTTGGTGAGCATCACCGGCCGGTAGGCAGTCGTGCGCAGATCGATCACGGGCTGGCTGACGCGCAGCTCCCACGGGATCCACAGCGCGAAGAGCACCGCTGCAGCAGCGAACAGGCCCAGTACCTGTGGACTGGTCCAGCCCCAGTGCTCGCCCTTGGTGATGGCGAGCAGCAGTGCTGTGAGCCACAGCGAGATGAACCCGGCGCCCAGGTAGTCGAACCGGCCGCCGCTGCGCACCGGTGATTCGGGAACGGCGATGAGGATCGCGATGACACTGATGGTTCCGGTGATGGCCGACACCCAGAACACCGCATGCCAGCCGAAGGTCTGGAAGATGAGTCCACCCAAGGGAAGACCGATGCCGGCACCGATGCCCATGGTGCCACTCATGAGTGCCACAGCCCCTGGCAGCTTCTCGGGCGGGATCTGGTCGCGCATGATGCTCATGCCGATGGGAATGAGTGCCATCGCGAAGCCCTGGGCGATCCGGGCGATGAGCACCTGCGTGAAGGTGGTGCCGACTGCACCGAGCACCGAGCCTGCGATGAGCACCGCGAGGCTGACGAGCATCATGCGGCGCTTGCCGTACATGTCGGCGAGCTTGGCCACCGATGGGATCGCAACCGAGCTCGAGATGAGCGTTGCAGTGATCAGCCACGACGCCTGCTCGGGCGTGCAGTCGAGCAGGCCCGGGATCTCAGGAAGCAGCGGGATGAAGACCGTCTGCATGATCGACATGACGGCACCGCTGATCGCGAGCACGGCGATGATCACGTTCGGCGAGAAGGTGCGGGTCTTCACTGCGGTCGCTCCCGGGGGTGGTGAACGCTTGTTCACCACTCACTATAACTGCACTACTCGGACAAATACCCCTCATTGAGGCGATTCAATGCAGCGGTGACGATGGCCTTGTCCGTGGTGAACCAGAACGGCGGCAGGCTGGCGCGCAGGGCGCGGGAGTATCCGGCGGTGGCCAATCGCGAGTCGAGCACGGCGACCACTCCCCGGTCATTGGCACCGCGGATGAGGCGGCCGACGCCCTGGGCCAGGAGCAGCCCGGCCCTGGGCACCGAGATGGCGCGAAAGCCCGAGCCGCCGGCATCATCGACGGCCTGCTGACGAGCGGCGATCAAGGGATCATCCGGCCTGGGGAACGGGATGCGGTCGATGACCACGCAGATGCACGACTCACCTGGCACGTCGACGCCCTGCCACAGCGACACCGTGCCCAGCAGCGTGGTGGCCGGAGTCTGGGCAAAGGCCTTCACCAGGGTGCCGACCGCATCGCCGCGCTTCTGCACCAGCATCGGGTACTTCTCGGTATCGAGGCGCACGCGCAGGTATTCGGCGGCTCGCTCGACCCCGCGCCAGCTGGAGAACAGGGCAAGGGTGCGCCCACCGGCAGCCTCGATGAGCTCGGCCAGGGTGTCGAGGGCTTCCATCGGCACGCCCTCGCGATCAGGTGCAGGCAGTTCGCGAGCGACATACAGGATGCCCTGCTTGGCATGATCGAAGGGCGATCCGACATCGAGAACATTCACATCGGCGTCGGTCAGGCCAAGGCTGGCAATCAGTGACTCGAAGCCACCGCCGACGGTGAGCGTCGCACTGGTGAGCACCACCGGCGAACGACTGAAGAGCGAGTCGCGCAGCAGGCCACCGATCGACAGCGGTGCACGGCGCAGGGTCGGTGCCCGGCTCTCACCTGGATCAAGCCACACCACGTCGTACTCATTGGCAACCAGCATCGAACCAGCCGTGTCATGCACTTCCTCGACGGCACCCTTGGCCTGCTGCAGCTTGGCGAGCGCATCAGGATCCTTCTCGTCCTTATTGGCATTGAGCACCGTCATCACCTGATGGCTGCAGTCGCGGATCAGTGTGAGCGCAAGGGTGAGGGCCTGTGGAATCGGCTGCAGCCGAGTTGGGCCCTTGAGCTCCAGGGCTGCCTCGCGCATGGCATCGTCGAAGGCATCGAGGCCATCCTGCAACTGCACCAGTGTCAGCTCATCGACGAGTCGTCGTGCGCGTGAGATGGCGCGCTCGATCATGTTGACGGTGAGCTCACTGGTGAGCGAGCCGGTTGCTCGGTCGACGAGCTCGTGGCCTTCGTCGATGATCACCGCACCGTGCTCGGGCAGCACGGGGATGTTCTCGAGCGCATCGATGGCCAGCATTGCGTGGTTGGTCACCACGATGTCGGCGTCACTGGCGATCGCCCGGCGCTTGGCAGTGAAGCACTCTTCGCCATAGACGCACTTGGTCTCGCCCACGCACTCGCGACGACCGACCGACAGGCTGCGCCACACACGCGGGTCGATCTCGTCGTCGTACTCATCGCGATCACCGGTCTCGGTGTGCTCGGCCCAGGCGCGCACCGCGACCACCTGCTCGCCCAGCGCACTGCGCGGCGCACTGAACAGCGCATCGGACTCGTCGTCGGGAATCGCGCCATGCAACTTCTGCAGGCAGACATAGTTGTTGCGGCCCTTGAGCACTGCATAGGTCACCGGTCGCGCGAGCTCATCGGACAGGGCCTCGACCATGAGCGGCAGGTCCTTCTCGACCAGCTGGCGCTGCAGGGCCAGGGTTGCGGTGGCGATGATGACGGCCTCATCGCGTGCAATGGCCTGCATCGCTGCGGGGATCAGATAGCCAAGTGACTTGCCGGTGCCGGTGCCGGCCTGGATCAGGGCATGACGATCACCCTTCAGGGTGCTGGCAACCGCATGGGCCATCTCATGCTGGCCGGAACGTCGCTCACCGCCGATGGCCTCGACAACAGCATCGAGGGCATCGTCGAGTTCAGACACGCGCGGCCTTCAGCGCGAAGGCAAGATGCGTGGGAACACGTGCATGCACATGGGTGCCCTCGGCAACATGCTCGAGCTCGATCACATCGCCGAGCTCATGTACGCGCGAGACCAGATCGCCGCGGGAGTACGGCACGACCAGATCGACCTCCTCGGTGTACAGCGGGAGGTCGGCCTCGATCGCAAGCAGGAGCTCCTCGATGCCCTCGCCGGTCTTGGCCGAGACCACGATGGCATTGGGCTCATGGCGCAGCAGCACGGTGATCTGCTCGGGGTCTGCCAGATCGGCCTTGTTGATGACGATCAGCTCCGGCACTCCCCCGGCGTCGATGTCATTGAGCACCTCGCGCACGGCTGCGATCTGCTCGAGCGGGGCCTCGTCGCTGCCGTCGACCACGTGCACGATCAGGTCGGCATCCTTGACCTCGTCGAGGGTCGAGCGAAATGCCTCGACGAGCTGATGCGGAAGATGGCGCACGAAGCCGACGGTGTCGGCAATGGTGAACTCGCGACCGCTTGGTGTCTTGGTCTTGCGGATCGTGGGATCCAGGGTCGCGAACAGTGCATTGTCGACCAGCACGCCCGCCCCCGTGAGCCGGTTGAGCAGGCTCGACTTCCCGGCGTTGGTGTAGCCCGCCAGTGCAACGGCAGGAACCCGCGCGCGCCTGCGAGCAGCCCGCTGGGTCTGGCGTGACTTCTCCATCTCCTTGAGCTCACGGCGCAGCTTGGTCATCTGGTCGCGAATGCGGCGGCGATCGGTCTCGATCTTGGTCTCACCAGGACCACGCGTGCCCACGCCACCGGAGGCACTGCCGCCGGCTCCACCGGCCTGGCGGGAGAGCGACTCGCCCCAGCCGCGCAGCCTTGGCATGAGGTACTGCATCTGGGCGAGGCTGACCTGCGCCTTGCCCTCGCTGCTGCGGGCATGCTGGGCGAAGATATCGAGGATCAGCCAGGTGCGATCGACGACCTTGACCTTGACGATCTCCTCGAGCTTGCGCAACTGACCGGGTGAGAGCTCGCCATCGCAGATCACGGTGTCGGCCTTGGTCGCCACGACCAGCTGGCGCAGCTCCTGCACCTTGCCTGAGCCCAGATAGGTCGCGGGATCAGGTGAGTCGCGTCGCTGGATCACGGCATCGAGCACCTCAGAGCCAGCGGTCTCGGCAAGCAGCGCAAGCTCGCGCATGCTGCGTTCGGCCTGCACCAGGGTGCCCTCGGTCCAGATGCCTGCCAGCACGACCCGTTCGAGACGCACCTGGCGGTATTCGACCTCGGTGACGTCCTCGAGCTCGGTCGACAGGCCGGCCACCCGTCGAAGGGCGCTGCGCTCCTCGAGTTCGAGCTCGCCCGTGTTAATGCCGCGCGGATCGTCGGCGTCGTAGATCTGTTCAGTCATGTGTTCTCATGATGGCAGCAGCACAGTGCCGCGTGCCACCAGCGTTGCCGGCCCGGTGAGCTCCAGGTGCCCATTGGCGAGCTCGCGCACGACCACGGTGCCCCCGGGAACATCGACCTTGATGCCGGCATCACCTGTGATGTCCATCTGGGGATAGCGCCTGGATCCGGCCCAGGCAGCGGCGCAGGCACCGGTGCCGCAGCTCTTCGTCTCGCCGACCCCACGCTCATGCACGCGCATCGCGATGTGGCTCGGCCCGCGCTGGATGACGAACTCGACGTTGACGCCGTCAGGGAAGATCGTGGGCGGCACGACATCGGGTGCCTGCTCGAGGGAGCCGACCTCATCGAGACCATCGACGAAGGTGACAGCATGCGGATTGGGCATCAGCACACCGACTGCGGGCCAGAGCTCACCCTGGATGGCCACCAGCGGAATCGCTGTGCCCTCGGGAGCCTGGGCCGGACCCATGTCGACCGACACCGTGAGATCTGAGTTCATCCGACATTCGCGCAGGCCGGATCGGGTTCCGATCACGACCTCGGCGTCAGTGATCAGCCCGACGGCATCGAGATAGCGCACGAACACGCGAATGCCATTGCCGCACATCTCGGCGACCGAGCCGTCGGCATTGCGGTAGTCCATGAAGAACTCGGCCGACGGGGCCAGGTGCTGGTACTCCGGCATGTGCTCGGTGCGCACGACGCGCAGCAGGCCGTCGGCTCCGATGCCCATGTGGCGATCGCACAGGAACTGCACTTCTGCAGCGGTGACATCGCGACGACCTTCGAGGTCGGCGACGATCACGAAGTCATTTGCCGTGCCGTGACCCTTGACGAAGGGAATCTCATTGAGCGCGGCCATCCGTTCAGTCTAGTGCGCGCGCCTGGGCATAGGCCTCGCCCACAAGCTCGAGCACCCGGGGCCAGGCCTGCTCGGGCGGGTACTCCCGATTATGGGCGGACAGCTGCTCGAGCAGGGGCCGATCCGTGGCGAGCCGCGCCAGGGCGATCGCCATCTCGGCGTCATTGTCCGCCAGCAGCCCCTCGTGCTGATGACGGATGAACTGGGCGGTACCGGTCTGCGCACGGGCGACGACCGGCAGCCCTGCACTCCTGGCCTCCAGGGCTGCAATGCCGAAGGACTCGCGCACCGAGGCCTGCACGTACACGTCGCTCATCGCGAAGACCTCGCGGATGCCGCCATGGTCGAGGCGACCGGTGAAGGTCACCGCATCACTGAGGCCGTGCTGCCCGACAAAGGCCTCTGCACGCGTGCGCTCAGGACCATCGCCGACGATCCGCAGCTGCAGGTGCACGCGTGGTCCGACCCGATTCCTCGCAGCCTGCATGATCTTGAGCAAGGGCAGGGTGCGCTTGCGCGGAGCAAGGCGCATGACAGTGACGATGTTGAGGGTTGCCGAGTCATGCTGGCGCTGGGGCAGCAGCCACAGCATCGGATCTATGCCATTGGGCAGCACGAGCACCCGACCGACGCCAGGCAGGGCATGCTCGATCCTGCGGGCCGCAACCTCGCTGACGGCCGAGAGCTGAACCCCCCACTTCGACCAATGTGTGAGCACGTCGCTCAAGCGATACCCGGGGCCGGCGAGCGGACCCCAGATGCCGTGCACCGTGACCAGCACGGGAAGGCGCAGCCGATGAGCGGCGCGCACGGCTCCCCAGGCGAAGGGTGAGATCACCCCGACATGCACATGAACGACATCGACGGGATTGCGCTTGAGCGCCTCCAGCACATGCGCCCGGGTGCGGGGGTGGATCGGCAGGTCGCCAGGAATGCGAGCAGTGATGCGCTCCACCGGAATCCGGTCGATGACCTCGACTCCTGACCGGGTGGTGCCGCCTGGAGTGGCAGTGATGATGCGCACTTCATCGCCCTGAGCCAGTTGCTGCATCGCCAATGCCCGCACCTGCGTCTCGATGCCGCCCGTTCGCGGCAGGTAGCAGTCGCTGATGTGGGCAATTCTCACCTGGTGACCGTACGACAAGATAGGACGATCATGACAATCCCCACGCCTGCTCGCACCCTGGTCTTCGTGCATGCCCATCCTGATGATGAGGCCCTGCTCACGGCCGGCACGATGGCGCGCGCTGCAGCCGAGGGCCAGCGGGTGGTGCTCATCGTGGCCACCGATGGCGCAGCAGGATTGACGGCGGCTGATCGCACTGACGACCTGGCCGCATTGCGGTCAACCGAATTGGAGCTTGCCGCAGCCGCACTGGGCGTGCATCGCGTGGTGTCGCTCGGCTATGCCGACTCCGGACTGCATGGCGAGGTCGATCACGGCTTCGCGCATGTTGATCGCTTCACGGTTGCCAAGCGCATTGCAGTCGTGCTCGATGAGGAGCAGGCCGATGTGCTCATCGGCTATGACCCATCGGGCGGCTACGGCCATCCCGATCATCTGCAGGTGCATCGCGCCGTGCGTGCAGCAAGCGTGCTGGCCCGGAAGCCACCGACGGTCTTCGAGGCAACCCTGCCACGTGAGCCCATCGCCAACGCGGTGCGCACTGCAGGCAGGCTGCACCTGACGCCCAAGGAGTTCGACGTGCACTCCTTTGACAGTGCCTGGACGCCGACTGCAGAGATCACCCATCGCATCGATGTGCGCAGGTACTGGGATGCCAAGCGCACTGCGCTGCGTGCCCATGCCTCGCAGCATGAGGCCGACGGCCAGATCCGCACCCTTGCCGTGCTCACCCGCCTGCCGAGCCCGATCGCGACGATGCTGCTGGGCACGGAGTACTACTGCCTGGTGTCATCGCCCAGGAGTTCGCACACGCGCGAGACCAGCGCCGGATCCTTGTAGTCGAACCAGGTGATGCGAGTGTCGCGCGCGAACCAGCGCTGCTGGCGACGGGCGAACTTCCTGGTGATCGCAATCGTCGTGTCGATCGCATCTTCGAGGGTGCACTCGCCACGCAGGTACTCCAGCACCTGCGTGTAGCCCAAGGCCTTCGAGGCTGTGACGGATGCAGCGAGCCCCGGCAGCGCGCGAACCTCATCGACGAATCCATCGTCGAACATCTGATGCACCCGCTGTGCGATGCGCGCATCCATCTCATCGCGCGCAATGGTCAGGCCGATGCGCACGGAAGGGTAGATCTCGACCGGCTCAGGCAACTGCGCGATGAACTTCTCGCCTGTGAGCTCGATGACCTCGAGCGCGCGCACGATACGTCGACCATTGGTCGGCAGGATGACAGCTGCAGCCTGCGGATCGAGTTCCGCGAGCCTGGCATGCAGGGCCTGCGGGCCGCCTGCTTCGAGTTCGCCCTCGTACCTTGCCCGCACGAGTGGATCCGTGCCAGGGAAGTTCAGGTCGTCGAGGATCGCCGAGACATAGAGCCCCGATCCGCCCACCACGATGGGCACGGCTCCCCTGCCCAGCACTTCATCGATTGCTGCACGAGCCGTCTGCTGGAACTCGGCGACGGTGAGCACGTAGTCCACCGGCCAGACATCGAGCAGATGATGCGGGACTCCCCTGCGTTCTGCATCGGTCGGCGTCGCCGTGCCGATGTCCATGCCGACATAGGCCTGCATCGAGTCAGCACTGACGATCTCGGCAGCGATGTGCTGCGTTGCCAAGTGCTGGGCGACGGCAACGCCGAGTGCGCTCTTGCCCACTGCTGTGGGGCCGACGATGACCAGGACGGTCATGGTCGCCACGAGGCGACGAGGTAGTTCACCCCAAACGGCGCACTCTGCAGGGCGAGCACGCCCTGTGCCGATGGCACTGCCGATGCGGCTACCTGCCAGGCAGGCAGGCCCTGGCACCACAGCCGGTCGGCGCGATCCTGGGTGACGCTGACCAGGGCGTCGACATCGGCCGAGCCGAGCGCCTCGGCTATCTCCGCATCGAAGGCGATCGCATCGGGCTGGACATAGCCGGGGGCCTTCTCAGTGCGGGTTGCCGATCCATCGCCGACGACCACGAGCAGGGTTGGCACGGCCACTGCCTGAGCGACCACCTCACCTGCCAGTTTCGCGCGCTCCGAATACGTGGAATGACTGGCAACGCTCAGCGCGATCACGTCGGTGTCCCAGGCGGCTGCCTCCAGCACAGCAGCACCGACAGCGAGTGACAACGGCAGCACCTCGGCGCTCGATCCGATCGAGTAGTCGGCGATGCCCCCGAATCCGCGACTGCTGCCGATGCCGCCGTTCATGTACCAGTGCGTCGTGGTGTCGCTGCCGATGATGATCACGCGGCGGGCCATCGGCTCGAACTCACGGATCAACTCGATCGATGCATCGCGCAGGTCATCGAGCAGGTGCTCGACGTCGACGTCGAGGAACATCAGCGGCGCTGATGGAACGAAGGCGACTCCGACGATCATGAGCTGCCCACTCGGATTGTCGGCATGCCGAGCGCAACGCCGGGGATACTGGTCGAACCCTGCGGGTTCTCGCCTGCATCGCCTGCGCGAGTGCGGCGCACATGCAGCACCCGGTCGGCAATCAGGTGATAGGGAGCCGCCTTGGTGATCTCAGCAGTGACGACATCGCCTGGTCGCGGCATCGGCTGTGCCGAATCGATCGCCACGTGCACCAGCCGGTTATCTGGTCCGCGACCTGAGACTCGGTCGCGCTCGACATCCTTGCGACCCTCGCCTACTGCCACCAGGACATCGACGGTGCTGCCGATGAGCTTGGCGTTCTCCTCCCACACGATCTCATTGGCAACAGCAACGAGCCGCTTGTAGCGCGAGTGCTTCACGTCGTACGGGAGCTGATCGGGCATGGTGGCTGCCGGGGTTCCGGGCCGTGGGGAGTACAGGAACGTGTAGGCGCCGGCGAAGCGTGCCTCGCGCACCACATGCATGGTCTGCTCGAAGTCCTCCTCGGTCTCACCCGGGAAGCCGACGATGATGTCGGTGGTGATCGCAGCATCCGGCATCGCGGCACGCACCTTGTCGATCAGGCCAAGGTACCGATCCTGGCGATACGAGCGGCGCATGGCCTGCAGGATCGCATTTGAGCCCGACTGCAATGGCATATGCAGCTGCGGCATCACGTTGTCGGTCTCGGCCATGGCTGCAATGACATCGTCGGTGAAGTCATGGGGATGCGGCGAGGTGAAGCGCACTCGCTCAAGGCCCTCGATGGTGCCGCAGGCGCGCAGCAGCTTGCTGAAGGCCTGCTTGTCACCGAACTCCACGCCATAGGCATTCACGTTCTGGCCGAGCAGGGTGATCTCGAGGACTCCCTGGTCCACCAGCATCTGAACCTCGTTCAGGATGTCGCCGGGCCGACGATCACGCTCACCGCCGCGCAGTGACGGCACGATGCAGTAGGTGCAGGTGTTGTTGCATCCGACACTGACCGAGACCCAGGCGGCGTAGGCCGCCTCACGCTTGGCCGGCAGCACTGACGGGAAGTCGACGAGTGACTCCTTGATCTCGACCTGCGCCTCCTGCTCGATGCGTGCGCGCTCCAGCAGCAGCGGAAGCGAGCCGATGTTGTGGGTGCCGAAGACCACGTCGACATTCGGGGCCTTGCGCACGATCTCGGCCTGATCCTTCTGGGCCAGGCAACCACCGACTGCGATCTGCATGCCTGGGTGCTTGGCCTTGATCGGTACCAGGTGGCTCAGGTTGCCGTAGAGCTTGTTGTCGGCGTTCTCGCGCACAGCGCACGTGTTGAACACCAGCACATCGGGATTCACCCCCTCG
>JBAYUM010000023.1:0-17386 GCA_041675125.1 Candidatus Nanopelagicales bacterium | reverse complement strand
GTCGACAAGTCGCTGACCGTGAAGAGCATGGTCGATGGCTCGACCTATGAATTGCCATATGACTACCTGGTGCTGAGTCCTGGTGCGTCTCCGATCGTTCCACCACTGCCAGGCATCGAGTTGGCCCTGACCCTGCGCACGATCGAGGATGTCACGCGGATGGCCACGGCTGTTGCCAGCAGTCCCAGGCATGCAGTGGTCATCGGTGGTGGATTCATCGGCGTTGAGACTGCAGAGAATCTCGTGCATCGAGGCATCCCGACCACGGTCGTGGAGGCGATGAACCAGGTGCTCGCACCACTGGATCCGGAGATGGCGCTGCCGGTGGCCAATGAGTTGCGCAGCCATGGCATCGATCTGCGTCTGGGCTCCGGGCTTGCTGCAGTGACGGAGGCCGGGGTGGAGCTTGCCGATGGCTCGTTCATCGAGGCCGACCTGGTCATCCTTGCCATCGGGGTTCGCCCTGACACTGCATTGGCGAAGGCCGCCGACGTGGTCGTGGGTCCACGAGGTGGCATCATGGTCGACGCATTCAATCGGACGAGTGATCCGAGCATCTATGCGGTCGGCGATGCGGCCGAGAAGAGCGATGCCCTTGATGGTGAGTCCGTCCTCGTGCCACTCGCGAACATCGCGAACCGCCAAGGGCGCGTCGTCGCCGACCACATCATGGGACGCCCGGTCCGCGAGGTTGCGACCATCGGTACGGCGATCGTCAAGGTATTCGATCTTGTCGTGGCAACCACCGGCTGGAATGAGAAGAGGCTTCGTGCTGCGGGTCGCGATTGCGTGATCCTGCACTCGCATCCGGGCTCGCATGCCGGCTACTACCCGGGAGCGGAGTCGATGATGCTGAAGGTGCTCGTCGATCCGGAGTCCGGCCAGATCCTGGGTGCGCAGGGGGTGGGCAAGGAGGGCGTCGACAAGCGCATCGATGTCATCGCCACCGCCATTCGTGCGGGGATCACCGCACCCGAGCTGGCCGATCTCGAGTTGGCCTATGCGCCCCCGTTCGGCTCGGCGAAGGACCCTGT
Source organism: Candidatus Nanopelagicales bacterium (assembly GCA_041675125.1). Classification (GTDB taxonomy): domain Bacteria; phylum Actinomycetota; class Actinomycetes; order S36-B12; family S36-B12; genus UBA11398. Next base: position 16,352 of record JBAYUM010000023.1, on the reverse strand, counting down.
CAACATGCTCGGCTACATGGCCGACAACATCCTGAGCGGGCTGACCACGAGTGTTCAGTGGAACCAGGTCGCGGACCGCGTCGCCAAGGGCGCTTTCCTGGTTGACGTCAGGACATCTGCCGAGTTCGCTGCTGGACACATCGAAGGGGCCGTGAATATTCCGGTGGATGAGCTTCGGGACCGGTACACCGAGATCCCCAAGGACGATGTGATCGTCTATTGCCAAGTCGGCCAACGGGGTCACACGGCAGCAACCCTGCTCAGCGAGCTGGGCATCACTGCAGACAATCTCGATGGCGGGTACATGACCTGGGCCAATTCACCGCATTGAGCCTGATCAGCCGTCAGGGACTTCCCAATTCCGCAGACAGCGGACGCATGCACCCGCAAGGATGCGCTCGGTTGCCTGCCTTCTGCTGAAAGCGACCGCGGCGGTCTGCTGGAGCGGGGGTTGGTTTGCGCATGCAAGTGAAGTCGGGCAGCACGTACTTCGATCCCATGCGCCTGTACGACCGGCCCATCTGGCTCGATGTCTGGTTCATTGTCGGGATCATCCTCACGGTGCCCAACTTCCTCGTTGCGACTCTCGTTCTCGTCAGGGCTGAGTTCTCATGGGACCTGGCCGATCGGTCGATCAGTGGATTCGGGTTCCTGGTGGGACAGACCGTCGTCCTCTTCGCCATCGGCTCGCTGGTGCCCGTGTTCATTCGCAGGTCGATCCGCCGCGGCAAGCTCAGCGTTGCGCCCATGCGGCCCGATCCGGGCTTCTACGCGGATCCGATCCGCAAGAGCAGCCAGCGCTACTGGAATGGGACTGACTGGACTTCAGAACTGCGCCAGCCGTACAAGCGTGAGGCTGCCCGAATGCTGTTCCTCTGCGGGGTCTTCTTCGGTATCAGCCTGCTGCTGGGAATGGGCTCGGCCATGAAGGGCCTGGCGGGGGAGCGTCTGAAGCAGGCATACGACGACAGCGTCAGTCTGACGGACCAACTGGGCAGGCAAGCCGCGCTCGGAGCATCTGACAGTGGGCGATCAACTGACCCTGAAGCCCTGATCCGATTGACCAGCAGTCTTGCAATCGTCGGCGCTGCGATGGACAAGGCGGTAGCCGATTACCCCAGGCGCGACGGGGAGGCCACGGCATTGGACGGTGTGCCGCTGGTCAAGTACGAGGCGTTCTCGAAGGGGTTCGCTGCGCTGGGCGATCAACTCCAGGAGCTCTCGGGCCAGCTTCAGCAGTGCGGAGCCCGTGACGGGTCGTGCGTGGCCCGGGCCATAGCCGCTCACGAGCAGGACCTGAGGTCCATAGCCGGTGGGGTGGCCCGGACTCGAGTGGAGATTTCCGGACTCGACCCCGCCTCGTAGCGAGGTGGCGCTCATCACGCGGATTGAGGGGTGACATTTGCCGGGTGAAAGGAGTAAAGTTCAGCCTTGTGTCGACTGTTCTTGTAGTTATAAGGCGCGCAGGCTGAGTTCTCAGTTGGCGCGCTCCCTCCGCTACCCGTAAGGGTCGGGGGGTTTCTTATTGATCAGGCCAGTTTTCACACCGAGCAGAACCAACGAGAAGAAGGCAGTGATGAGCGAGCAGATCACGGGTGCGCAGAGCCTCGTGTCGTCCTTGGAGGCGGCCGGGGTCACCGACGTCTTCGGGATCCCAGGGGGTGCCATTCTTCCCCTGTATGACCCGCTGATGGACTCCAAGAAGATCCGCCACATCCTGGTTCGCCATGAGCAGGGTGCCGGTCACGCGGCTGAGGGCTATGCCGCAGTCTCTGGCCGGGTAGGTGTCTGCATGGCCACGAGCGGTCCGGGCGCAACCAACCTGGTCACGCCGATTGCCGATGCGCATATGGATTCGGTGCCATTGGTGGCGATCACCGGCCAGGTTGCCAGCACTTCCATCGGTACCGATGCCTTCCAGGAGGCGGACATCCGCGGTATCACGATGCCGATCACCAAGCACAGCTTCCTGGTCACCAACCCCGATGAGATCCCGCAGGCTGTTGCCGAGGCCTTCCACATCGCCTCGACGGGACGTCCGGGCCCAGTGCTCGTTGATGTCTCGAAGGATGCCCTCCAGGCGATGACCACATTCGTCTGGCCCCAGTCGATCAGCCTTCCCGGCTATCACCCCGTCACTCGTCCGCATGCCAAGCAGGTGCGCGAGGCGGCCCGGCTCATCGTCGAGTCGAGCCAGCCGGTGCTCTATGTGGGCGGCGGGGTCATTCGAGCCAATGCCGCAGCTGCCTTGCGCCGGCTAGCCGAACTCACTGGCATACCGGTCGTGACCACGCTGATGGCTCGCGGCGCCTTCCCGGACACCCACGAGCTTCACCTGGGCATGCCCGGCATGCACGGCACCGTTGCTGCGGTCGGAGCGTTGCAGAAAGCCGATCTTCTCGTCACGCTGGGAGCGCGCTTCGACGATCGCGTCACGGGCAAGCTCTCGTCGTTCGCCCCGAATGCCACCATCATTCATGCCGATATCGACCCTGCTGAAATCGGTAAGAACCGCTTCGTCGACGTCCCGATCGTGGGAGATCTGTCAGAGATCATCCCCGACCTGGTTGCTGCGATCGAGGCTGAGTTCTCGATGAACAAGCGCGGTGACTATGCGGGCTGGTGGTCTCAGCTCAATCGCCTCCGCGATGTGTACCCGCTCGGCTATGACCTGCCACCTGATGGTCTGTCACCTCAGTATGTGATCGAGCGGCTGGGCATCATCTCCGGCGAGAACTCGATCTATGCCGCGGGCGTTGGCCAGCACCAGATGTGGGCCTCGCAGTTCATCCAGTACAACGAGCCGCGTACCTGGATCAATTCAGGCGGCCTTGGGACCATGGGCTTCGCTGTCCCGGCAGCCATGGGAGCCAAGGTTGCCGCACCGGACAAGACTGTCTGGGCAGTGGATGGCGATGGCTGCTTCCAGATGACCAACCAGGAGCTGGTGACCTGTGCGATCAATGACATTCCGATCAAGGTCGCGTTGATCAACAACAGCAGCCTTGGCATGGTTCGCCAGTGGCAGACCCTGTTCTACAACCAGCGCTACTCCAACACCGATCTGCATTCGCATCGCATCCCTGACTTCGTCAAGCTTGCCGATGCCTATGGCTGTCATGGACTGCGCTGTGAATCACCGGACGAGGTCGACGCAACCATCGAGAAGGCGATGAGCCTCGATGATGCTCCTGTTGTCATCGACTTCGTGGTGCACAAGGACGCGATGGTGTGGCCGATGGTGGCTGCAGGAACGAGCAACGACGAGATTCTCGTTGCCCGCGCGATGGCTCCAGATTGGGGGTCGGACGACTAATGTCACGACACACGCTCTCCGTACTCGTCGAAGACAAGCCAGGCGTGCTCGCACGCGTGTCGAGTCTGTTCTCGCGACGGGGCTTCAACATCGAGTCCCTCGCCGTCGGGCCGACCGAGGTCCCGGAGGTCTCGCGCATGACCATCGTGGTCAACGTCGAGGGCCTGCCCCTGGAACAGGTGACCAAGCAGCTCAACAAGCTGGTCAATGTACTGAAGATCGTCGAGCTCGATCAGAGTGCTTCAGTTGCTCGCGAGATCATGCTGGTCAAGGTCAAGGCCGACATCGACTCCCGCAGCAAGGTCATCGAGGTGGTCCAATTGTTCAAGGCGAAGGTTGTGGATGTGGCGCCTGAGGCTCTGACCATCGAGATCACCGGCAACCCCGAGAAGCTTGCTGACTTCCTGAAGGTCATGGAGCCATTCGGCATCAAAGAATTGGTGAAGTCGGGCATGGTGGCCGTCGGTCGCGGTTCCCGCTCCATCTCAGATCGATCCACTCGACCTGCGGACAGGTCAGGGGAGCGCACGGCGTAATCTGTCGCGCGCAACATCGCAATTCCCATTCAATAAGGAGAACCTCCGGTGGCAGCAGAACTGTTTTACGACAACGACGGCGACCTCTCGATCATCCAGGGCCGCAAGGTTGCTGTGCTCGGCTTCGGAAGTCAGGGCCACGCCCACGCAATGTCCCTTCGTGACTCGGGCGTCGACGTTCGCGTCGGTCTCGCCGAAGGCTCCAAGAGCCGGGCCAAGGCCGAGGAAGCAGGACTGCGCGTCGTGGATCCAGCAACAGCCTGTGCCGAGGCTGATCTGATCATGGTGCTCGTCCCGGACCCAGTTCAGGCCAAGCTCTACAAGGATGCCATCGAGCCGAACCTGCAGCCGGGGGATGCGTTGTTCTTCGCACACGGCTTCAACATCCGCTATGGCTTCATCAAGCCTCCGACCAATATCGACGTTGCCATGGTTGCGCCCAAGGGACCCGGTCACCTCGTACGCCGCGAATACGTCGCTGGCCGCGGCGTGCCGGCCATTGTCGCTGTCGAGCAGGACGCAACGGGCAATGCCTGGGCACTCGCACTCAGCTATGCCAAGGCCATCGGCTCCCTGCGTGCGGGCGGCATCAAGACCACCTTCACCGAGGAGACCGAGACCGACCTGTTCGGTGAGCAGGCAGTGCTCTGCGGCGGTGCGTCACAGTTGGTCATGTACGGCTTCGAGACGCTGGTTGAAGCCGGCTACCAGCCCGAGGTCGCCTACTTCGAGTGCCTGCACGAACTCAAGCTCATCGTCGACCTGATGTACGAGGGCGGCATCGCCAAGCAGCGCTGGAGCGTCTCTGACACTGCCGAGTACGGCGACTACGTCTCAGGCCCCCGCGTCATCGATCCACACGTCAAGGAGAACATGCAGGCAGTGCTCAAGGACATCCAGAATGGCGCTTTTGCCAAGCGGTTCATGGACGACCAGTCTGCCGGCGGCCCAGAATTCAAGGAGCTTCGCGCCAAGGGCGAGCAGCACCCCATCGAAGCAGTCGGTCGCGAGCTTCGTGGGCTCATGAGCTGGGTCGACAACCGTGGCGACGACTATGTCGAAGGCACTGCCGCGCGATAGCCGATACCTGGTCATGCAGGAGGCCGAACCCTTACGGGTTCGGCCTCATCGCATTCCTGAGCACATCACTTGTCATGCCCGCCGAGATATCGCGGTGCGGCGCGGGCAGGAGCCCAATGACCTGGACGGCGAATGTGCTTACGCGCATATAGCGCGCGACCCTCGCTGTAACTGTGCGCCACCCTGCGATCGCGCCCACGGGCCAGAGTTTCCATACGCATGAAGGTGGTCATGACTCCTCCTTCCCTTCCGGCGGCTGCCGACTCTTGCTGCTGTCCGCTGCCTCCACTTCGATTGAACTCCGCGGAGCAGGTCAGGACCAGGGTCAAAGGTCCCTCGGGCTGGACACTGGCCTGTGGACGACCGGATGCACGCTTGCGCAGGTGATCGGATACTGCTGCGGTGACGATGTTCGAGTCAGGGCTGCTTCCCCTCGCGCTGATCTGGATCGTCGTCGGATGTGTGCTGTCCGTGATCGACATTCGAGAGCATCGGCTGCCGGATGCGATCGTGCTGCGCATGTACCCAGTCGTACTGATGGGGCTGGTCGTGGCCGGGTGGGTCACGGGGTCCTGGCACTGGTCGCGCGCTCTTGCCGGAGCGGGCATCTGGCTGATGGCGATCGGCGGGGCCTGGCTGCTGACGGCAGGCCGGGGAATGGGCTTCGGTGACGTCAAGCTCGCGCCTCTCCTCGGCGCAACCTTGGGCTGGCTGGGCTGGCAGCCTGCGCTTGCGGGCCTGTTCTGCGCATGGGTTCTGGGCGGGTGCTGGGCCCTTGGACTGCTCATGCTCCGGCGGGCGAATCGTCACACGGCAGTGGCGTTCGGACCCTTCCTGATCCTGGGATTCTGGGCGGCTTTCGCGGCCAGTTCCTGGGTGGTGACGAGCTCATTGGGGGTGGCAGCAGCAGGATCGTGAGCCCAGAGGTCGTGGGATTGGCCGCCGCAGGTGCTCGCTAGACTCCTCCGGTGACTAAGCCCCGCGTACTCATCGCCGAAGAACTGTCCCCCGCAACTGTCGAAGCCCTTGGGCCGGACTTTGAGATCGTGGAGTGTGATGGGGCCGATCGTGCAGCCCTGCTGTCGTCGATCACTGACGTCGACGCCATCCTGGTGCGATCGGCCACGCAGGTCGACGCAGAGGCGCTCGCTGCCGCCAAGAGGCTCAAGGTCGTCGCCCGCGCCGGCGTCGGCCTCGACAATGTCGATGTCAAGGCCGCGACCCAGGCCGGCGTCATGGTGGTCAATGCACCGACCTCGAATATCGTCTCGGCTGCTGAACTGGCCGTGGCGCTCCTGCTGGCAAGTGCCCGCAACATCGTTCCGGCCAATGCTGCGCTCAGCCGTGGCGAGTGGAAGCGCTCGAAGTACACCGGAGTCGAGTTGAGCGACAAGGTCGTGGGCATTGTCGGCCTTGGCCGCATCGGCGTACTCGTGGCGCAGCGACTGAGCGCCTTCGGCGTCAAGCTGATCGCCTACGACCCATATGTCCAGCCTGCTCGCGCAGCCCAGTTGGGCATCCGGATGGTGGCCCTTGACGATCTGCTGGTCGAGTCGGACTTCATCACCGTTCACCTTCCCAAGACACCCGAGACCACGGGCCTGATCGGTGATGCTGAACTGCACAAGGTCAAGCCCACGGTGCGCATCATCAATGCTGCCCGCGGAGGCATCGTCGATGAGAAGGCGCTGTACGACGCCATCGTCGACGGTCGCGTTGCGGGTGCCGGCGTCGACGTCTATGCCAAGGAGCCGTGCACGGACTCGCCGCTGTTCGGTCTCGAGCAGGTTGTCGCAACCCCGCATCTGGGCGCATCAACGGATGAGGCACAGGAGAAGGCCGGCATTGCTGTGGCCCGCTCCGTGCGGCTGGCCCTGGCTGGTGAACTCGTGCCCGATGCGGTCAACGTTCAGGGCGGACAGATGGATGACGCCATCAAGCCACTCGTGCCGCTTGCAGAGCAACTGGGGCTCATCGCCTGCAGCCTGGCAGATGATGCAGTCGAACGTGTCGATGTCGAGGTTCTCGGCGAGGTCATCGATCATGACGTCCGCGTGCTGGAGCTCAGTGCTCTCAAGGGTGTCTTCCAGAATCTCGTGCGCGAGCCCGTGTCCTTCGTGAATGCACCCGTACTCGCTGAGCAGCGCGGTGTCGAGGTCGCGCTGACGACCGACCGCAGCAGCGGCGATCATCGCTCACTCGTGCGCGTGCGCCTGACCCTGACCAATGGCACCAAGGTCGTGGTGGCGGGCACATCGACAGGTCCGCGCAATATCGGCAAGATCGTCGAGATAGACGGATACGACATCGATGTTGCGATCAGCGACTACCTCGCGTTCCTGCGCTACCACGACAAGCCGGGCGTCGTCGGCGTCGTCGGACGCGTGCTCGGCGAGGCAGGCATCAACATTGCGAACATGCAGGTGGCCCGCAATGACACAGGCCACTCGCTCATCGCGCTCACTGTCGATCAGCAGATCCCGACTGCCTCACTTGACGAGATCGTCAAGGAGATCGGTGCCCATTCCGGTCGCGCCGTCAGCCTCGTCTGATCCAGATCGTGAAGAAGGGCCGAAGCGAATGCTTCGGCCCTTCTTCAATTGGATGCTCTATGCGCTGCGGACCATGCGGTTGACTGCGCTGATGATGGCCTTGAGCGAAGCGGTGGTGATGGATGGATCGATGCCCACGCCCCAGACAGTCTTGCCCTCCAGCGTGCATTCCAGGTAGGCGGCTGCCTTCGCATCGCCACCTGCACTCATCGCGTGCTCGGCGTAGTCCAGCACGCGCACGTCGATGCCATACGCGTTCATGGCCTCGCAGAAGGCCGCAATCGGTCCATTGCCAGTGCCGGTCAGCGAGACTTCCTGTCCGTCATCGGTGATGACCACCGCAACAGTGGTGTCGCCATCGACCGCGGAGTCCTGCTTCACTGACTTGAGTGCGAACCTGCCCCAGGGCGCTGATGGGTCGGGCAGGTACTCGCCGGAGAAGACTCCCCACATCTCGCCCGGAGTCACTTCCCCGCCTTCGGCGTCGGTCACCTGCTGGACGACCTTGGAGAACTCGATCTGCAGCCTGCGTGGCAGTTCGAGCTTGTGCTCGGTGCGCATGATGTAGGCGACGCCACCCTTGCCCGACTGGGAGTTGACGCGGATGACCGCCTCATAGGTGCGACCGACATCCTTGGGGTCGATGGGCAGGTAGGGAACCTCCCAGCGATGCTGATCGACGGGGATGCCCAGTGCGGCAGCCTCGGACTCCATGGTGCGCAGGCCCTTGTTGATGGCATCCTGATGCGAGCCGCTGAACGCGGTATAGACCAGGTCACCACCGTAGGGGTGACGCTCATGCACGGGGATCTGGTTGCAGTACTCAACCGTACGGCGCACTTCGTCGATATCGCCGAAGTCGATCTGCGGGTCGACGCCCTGGGTGAACATGTTCAACCCGAGCGTCACCAGGCACACGTTGCCGGTGCGTTCGCCGTTGCCGAACAGGCAGCCCTCGATGCGATCGGCACCGGCGAGGTAGCCGAGCTCTGCGGCTGCCACCGCAGTGCCGCGGTCATTGTGGGGATGCAGCGACAGGATGATCGAATCGCGACGGTTCAGGTTGCGGCTCATCCACTCGATCGCATCTGCATACAGATTCGGCGTGGTCATCTCGACCGTCGCAGGCAGGTTGATGATCATCTTGTGGTCGGGCGTGGGCGCCAGTACGTCAGTCACGGCATTGCAGACCTCGAGGGCGAATTCCAGTTCGGTGCCGGTGAAGGATTCAGGCGAGTACTCGAAGAAGATCTCGCTGTCGCCCTGCATCTGCTCTGCGTACTTCTGCACCAGCTGGGCGCCGTGCACCGCGATGTCGACGATGCCCGACTTGTCCAGGCCGAAGACCACGCGTCGCTGCAGGACCGAGGTTGAGTTGTAGAAGTGGACGACTGCCTGGCGGCAGCCCTCGATGGCCTCGAAGGTGCGCTCGATCAGCGATTCGCGGGCCTGTACGAGCACCTGGATGGTGACGTCATCGGGAATGTGGCCCTCCTCGATGAGCAGGCGCACGAAGTCGAAGTCGGTCTGGGACGCCGAGGGAAAACCGACTTCGATCTCCTTGTAGCCCATGTCGACCAGCAGCTTGAACATACGCAGCTTGCGATCGGGGGTCATGGGGTCGATCAGGGCCTGATTGCCGTCACGGAGGTCAACTGCGCACCATCGAGGTGCGTGGGTGATCTGCTTGTCAGGCCAGGTGCGATCGGGCAGCGGGATCGTGGCGAAGGGGACGTAGCGGTCATAGCGCATGCCAGACGGCTGCTGGCCGGCATCTGCGCTCTGGAAAGAGTGGTTCGTTGTCATCGCGGGCTCCTGGAAAGTTCGATTCGTCTGGGGTGACCGGCGAACACGAATCCCGCGACGAGGGGCCGGTGTGTTAGGCCTCGTCGCGGCAGAGAAGGAGCAGTGCGCGCGTCATGGTCCCGAAATGCTAGCAGGGCAGGGCGCAAGACCAAAAGTGCAGGTTGGTGATCCCCGTGCCCACGGCCTCAGACATACGCAAAAGGCACGTGGACGCGAATCACGCCCAAGGCTCCGGGAGCGACGGCGAACTTCGCGAACCACACGTCGATGCCCCCGGGCAGGGGAAGCCATGAGGTGATGTCTTCGATCGAGATATCCGGGGGTGTGTCCTTGGCGCGGGTTCCCGCACTCCCCAATTGCGTTGCCACGTCCTGACGCACCTTGCGCAGGAAGTCCGGCTGCAGATCCGCATGCACCACGTCGGTGAGTCTCACCCGATTCCCCGTCGCCTTGTCGATGACCAGTGTGCTCACCGATGCATGTCCGTCGTTTGCCCGATAGGGCAGCCATTCGACGGGCTGGGTCAGGCAGAAGTACTCATCCGAGCACGACTGCTCCTGCAACTGCTGCTTGAAGAACCCGCATCGACTCGAGGTCTTGGAGCAGTCGGTCGAGCTCTTGCCCGCAGGTTCGTCCTGGAGCGCTTGGCTCACCTCGATGTCGACGAAGCGCGCGATCGCACGATCGGCTGCGGTCTGACTTGCCTTGGCCATATTGACGGTTCTCGCTGAATCGAAACTGAACGCGGAGTATCCGTGCACCTGGGTGAGGCTGTGGTGCGCAATGCTCAGGGACGGTGTGGGCTGGTTCACGTATCGATAGCTGACAACGACCGCGCCGAACATCAACAGCAGTGCGGCGGTGAGACCGCCGATGAGTGCGAATCGACCCGCGGACATGTGCCGTCTCCCTCGACGAGTGCCTGTACGAACTGCCTCCAATGATGGGGCCTCCTGCCAGGGGAGGCGCGCATATGGCAGGCATGGTGAGGGCCAGTGAAGGACAGCATTCGACATAGTCGGGTTGCGGCAGGTCGATCGCTAGAGTTCTGCCTCATGTCGAACACTCTGAATCTCGCACTCATCCCCGGCGATGGCATTGGCACCGAAGTCGTAGCCGAGGCCGTCAAGGTGCTGAACGCGATCGCCCCGGCTGCGGGCATCACCGTGACAACCAACGAGTATGACCTGGGCGCGCGGCGCTACAACGCGACCGGCGAGCTGCTGCCCGACTCGATTGTCCAGGAGCTGCGCGGCTACGACGCGATCCTCCTGGGGGCGATCGGCGACCCGTCGGTCAAGCCAGGGATCCTGGAGCGAGGCGTGCTCCTGCCATTGCGCTTCGTCATGGATCACCATGTGAACCTTCGCCCGGTGCGCCTCTACCCGGGCGTTGAGGGACCACTGGCTGGCAAGACCACCAAGGACATCGACTTCGTCGTGTGCCGTGAGGGCACTGAAGGCCCGTATGTCGGCGCGGGTGGGGTGCTCCGCGAGGGCACTGCGCATGAGGTTTCGACTGAAGTGAGCCTCAACACCTATTTCGGTGCGGTTCGCATCATCCGTGACGCCTTCGAGCGGGCGACTCGACGTCGCAACAAGGTGACCCTCGTGCACAAGACCAATGTGCTCGTGTACGCGGGCAGCACCTGGCTGCGCGCCTTCGATGACGTGGCCAGGGAATTCCCGGGCGTGGCCACCGACTACTGCCATGTCGACGCGGCTGCCATGTTCTTCCTGACCCAGCCTGAGCGATTCGATGTCGTCGTGACCGACAACCTGTTCGGCGACATCCTCACTGATATCGGCGCAGCGATCGTTGGCGGTATCGGACTTGCGGCGAGCGGAAATATCGACCCGACTCGCACGAATCCGAGCATGTTCGAGCCGGTGCACGGGTCAGCGCCCGACATCGCGGGACAGGGCAAGGCCGATCCGACGGCAACCGTGCTGTCATTGGCGATGCTGCTCGACCACTGCGGCTATGCAGACGCGGCCGGCTGGGTTGAGTCGGCCGTCTCTGACGACCTTGCCTCACGCGGTTCCTCAGTGCGCTCGACGGCGCAGATCGGCGATGCGCTCGCAGCCGCTGCCCTTGCCAAGGCCAACTAGGTCGGGGCAGGGATTAGGCCTCCCTCAGCAGGGAACCGCTGCCGAGGGCACGGGCATTGGGTAACCTTGTCTCCTCGCAGTCGACAGGAGTTCCATGACCATCACCAGTCAGCAGGTAGGCGCCGACTTGTGGCCTATTGAGCTGAAGCCCAGTGACCATCCGTTGCCCCCGGCGCAGCGCGATGCGATCCTGGCCGATCCTGGCTTTGGTCGTTACTTCACCGACAACATGGTCTCGGCCAAGTGGACCCGGGACCTGGGATGGCACGATGCCGAGTTGATTCCCTACGGCCCGTTGAGCCTGGATCCTGCGACCAACTTCATGCACTACGGGCAGGCGATCTTCGAAGGCCTCAAGGCCTATCGCCACTTCGATGGCTCGATCAAGACCTTCCGGCCCATGGCCAATGCCGAGCGGTTCCAACGCTCAGCTCGTCGTCTGGCGATGGCCGAGCTACCGACCGATCTGTTCATCGCCTCGGTCGAGGCACTCGTCGGCCAGGATCGTGACTGGGTTCCCGGCGGTGCTGATCAGTCCCTGTACCTGCGTCCCTTCATGATCTCCACAGAGGTCGGACTGGGCGTGCGTCCGGCCAATGAGTACCGGTATCTGCTCATTGCCTCGCCCGCTGGTGCCTACTTCCCCCAAGGGGTCAAGCCCGTGAGTGTCTGGATCTCTGAGGACTATGTGCGGGCCGCACCCGGTGGCACTGGCGAGGCCAAGTGCGCCGGCAACTACGCCGCGTCACTGATCGCGCAGGCCGAGGCGGCCGCCGAGGGGTGCGAGCAGGTCGTGTGGCTCGATGCAGTCGAGCGCAAGTGGATCGAAGAGATGGGCGGCATGAACCTGTACTTCGTGTACGGGCAGGGCAAGCATGCCCGTTTGGTGACTCCATCGCTCACGGGATCGCTGCTGCCAGGAATCACCCGTGACTCCCTGCTGACCGTGGCCGATGACCTCGGCTATGCGGCCGAGGAGGGCCAGATCAGTGTCGAGCAGTGGCGCCAGGGGGTGGAAGAGGGCGACATCACCGAGGTCTTCGCCTGTGGCACCGCCGCGGTGATCACGCCGGTTGGCCAGGTGAAGAGCCACAAGTACTTCGCCTTCGACATCAACGGCGGTGAGCCCGGTCCGATCACGATGCAACTGCGATCGGCGCTGCTCGATATCCAGACAGGCAGCGCGCCCGATCCGCATGGATGGCTGCACACCATCTGCTAACCGTGGGCGGACTCGACCAGCGCGTCAGTCCTGAATGATGAGCCTTTGCAGGGACTCGATCAGCAGCGGCGCTGCTGCAAAGGGGAGATTCCCGCTGAGTGCGAGTTCGGCGAACCCGTGAACACTCACCCAGATCGTCATGTCCAGGCCTTCGCGAATGCCTGGACGCAGGAGGTGTCGCTCGCCGAGCTCGTCGAGGATCGAGCACAGCAAGGCGTAGGCCCGAGACTCCGCGGCGGCATCGGGGTTGAAATCGCACATATTCTTGAATGCATGCGAGAACAGTCGGGGTTCCTGCTCGGCGAAATCGATATACGCCCGACCGAGTGCCTGGAATCGCCCGATGAGGTCTGCATCTGACGTGCCCGGAAACTGCTGTGCCGCAGCGTCCATGCGCTGATCCAGGGCCACGTGGCATTGAGCCGTCACGGCATTGAGCAGGGCCTCCTTGTCCGCAAAGTGGTTGTACGCGGCGCTCGGGGAGACCCCCAGTTCGTGGGCCAGCGAGCGCAAGGAGAGCGAAGCACTGCCGTCGGCCTGCACATGGCGGAAGGCGGTATCGATCAGGGCCTCTGAGAGTGCTCCATGGTGATACGTGGGTCCTTGAGGAGTCACTCAACCCTCGCCTTCATGTTGACAGTGTTCATATTGACTGCCAGAGTACCGCAATGAACAGTGTTCACATCACCCCTGATCACACGCGTTCCCGTTTGGGCCGTTACGGGAGCCTGGTCGTCCGTCGGCGCTGGTGGTTTCTCGGCAGTTATCTCGTCGCTCTTGCCTGCGCCGGCGTCATCGGAATGTCACTCTTCGGCTCCTTGCAGAGCGGCGGGTATGAAGCGCCAGCAAGTGAGGCAGTGCAGGCCGATCGTGCCATAGCCTCCGAGTTCGGCGTGCAATCGCCCATGGCGGTCCTGGCCGTGCAGACACCGAATGGCGTGGATGCGCATGATGCGAAGACGGCCGCAGTGAAGCTCGTGACCCAGGTGAGTTCCATCGAGGGCGTTCAGGAGGTCATCTCGTATTGGACGAGCGGGGGAGCACCGCAACTGCGAAGTGCTGACAGCCGGACCGGCCAGATCATCGTGGTTGCGAAGGACGGAGCAGACTTCGAGGGGATCGCTAGCACATTGACGCGTGAGTTCAGCGGAAACCACGACGGACTGATGATTCACGTGGGTGGATACCAGCCGGTAGCCAATGCCATCACCAGCGACATCACCAAGGACCTGGCCACTGCAGAATCGATTGCGATCCCGATCACTGTGATCGTGCTGATCTTCGTATTCGGCTCATTGGTCGCGGCCGGGTTGCCGTTTCTCGTTGCAGCCGGATCAGTGTTGGGCAGTTTTGCGATCCTCTATGGCATCACCTACCTGACCGATGTGTCCATCTTTGCGCTGAACCTGATCACGGGGCTGGGATTGGCACTGGGAATCGACTATTCGCTGTTGATCATCAATCGATTCAGGGAGGAGCTCAAAGCCGGTCGCGCAACATCGCTGGCAGTTGCGAACACGGTCGCAACTGCAGGCAAGACGGTGTTCATCTCCGGCCTCATCGTTGCGACCACGCTTGCCTCACTGGCGCTGTTTCCGCAATACTTCCTCAAGTCCTTCGCCTATGCCGGAATGACAGCAGCGATCCTGGCAATTGCGGGGGCACTCACGGCATTGCCTGCTGCGCTTGCAGTCCTCGGTCCACGCGTGAACAAGCTGAAGGTTCGCAGAGGCGACCTGGCACCAAAGGACACGGGCGCGTGGGCGTCAATCTCGCGATGGGTGATGAAACGTCCGGTTCCAGTGATCATCGCGACGGTCACAGCTCTGCTGGTCATGGCGATTCCAGCCTTCTCTGCTGCCTTTGCGGAAGTCGATGATCGGTGGCTCCCGGCCAACGATCCGGCCGCAGTGGCGTCACAGGTCCTGCGCGACCAATTCACCGGACAGGCTGGTGATCCATACGAGGTGGTGCTGACTTCAACGCCTGCGGCCCAGGAGATCTCCAACTATGCCTCGCAGCTCTCCACTTTGCCGCACGTCGTGCAGGTGACGACACCGAGTGAGGTCTTCATCGCGGGCACACCTGTCGCGCCGAATACTGCAACGGTGGGCTGGCGAGCCGATGGTCAGGTGCGGATCTCGGTGGTGGCCGACGTTGCCCCTCGTGGACCGGAGGGCTCGGAGCTCGTGACAGCCATTCGAGGCGTGCCAGCGCCTGCTGTCGCCCTCGTCGGCGGCACCGCAGCCGTGGCGGCCGACTCGATCTCAGCCATCCGTGACGTTGCGCCCTGGGTTGCCCTCTGGGTGGCCTTGGCGACGTTGATCTTCGTGTTCCTCTACACGGGCAGCGTCCTGCTGCCGATCAAGGCCTTGCTGCTCAATGCACTGAGCCTGTCGGCAACCCTGGGTGCCTTGGTGTGGGTGTTCCAGGATGGGCACCTGACCTGGCTCACAGGCGAGTACGTGCACACGGGCACGGTGGAGATCTCCATCGTCGCGGTGATCGCAGTCGTGGCTTTCGCTCTCTCGATGGACTATGAGATCTTCCTGCTGTCGCGGATCAAGGAGGAGCACTTCGCAGGCAGGGACAACACGAGCGCAGTCGCCTTCGGGCTGCAGCGGACTGGACGCCTCATCACGGCGGCGGCACTGATGATTGCGATCGTCTTCGCTTCCTTCATGACCAGTGGTGTCACGGGTATCAAGCAGATGGGGTTCGGGGTGACATTCGCGATCCTCGTGGATGCGACGGTCATCCGAGCGCTCCTCGTGCCAGCATTCATGAAGGTGGCCGGATCCGCGAACTGGTGGGCGCCTGCGTGGCTGCGTCGGATTCACGATCGGGTTGGGCTCGACGAGAGCTGACCAGGGCTCTGGCCCATAGGGGCGACTTATGGCATGATGCAGCCATGCTGCACCACGGCATCATCATTAACTAGCGCGTTGACCATTCGTCGACGCGCTGCCCTTCGCACCCTGCGGGGGGTTTTTTCGTTGATGGAGCCGATTCGCTCAAACGGTAAGGAAGATCGATGACCCGCTCCGACGCTTTCCATGTGTATGACACCACGCTGCGCGACGGCGCCCAGCGCGAGGGAATCTCGTACTCCGTCAATGACAAGCTCGCCGTGGCGCGCCTGCTCGACGAGTACGGCGTCGGCTTCATCGAAGGCGGCTGGCCTGGCGCACTGCCCAAGGACACCGAGTTCTTCGAACGGGCGCGCACCGAGCTGGACCTCAAGCACGCCCAGCTGGTCGCCTTCGGCTCAACCCGCAAGGCCGGCAAGAAGGCTCATGAGGATGCCCAGGTGCAGGCCCTGCTGGATTCGCAGGCGCCAGTCATCACCCTGGTCGCGAAGTCAGATGTGCGCCACGTGGTCGAAGCCCTGCGCACCGACCTTGATGAGAACGAGCGCATGATCGTTGACACCGTGCAGTTCCTGGTGGGCGAGGGGCGTCGCGTCTTCATCGACATGGAGCACTTCTTCGATGGCTACAAGCACGACTCCGACTACGGTGTGCGCATCCTCGTCGCTGCTGCCGAGGCAGGTGCGAGCGTCGGTGTCATGTGCGACACCAACGGCGGCATGCTCCCGTATGGCATCTACGAGACGGTGACCGACGTCGCTCAGCGCACTGGCGTGCGATTGGGCATCCACTGCCAGGACGACACGGCATGCGCCGTGGCCAACACCGTGACTGCGGTCACCGCCGGCGCGACCCATGT
>JBAYUM010000022.1:0-17439 GCA_041675125.1 Candidatus Nanopelagicales bacterium | reverse complement strand
CCATCGCGACCAGGTGACCCTCGCGTTGGAGCGCCTCGATGATGGTGAGCTTGTCCTGGGGCTTGACCCCTGCATGGAACGCGTCAATGTCGAGCGTCTCGGCTACACGTCGCGCCGGTCCGGGAGCATCACCGGTTGCCATGACGATGGAAATATCATCGCGGTGCAGGGCCTGTACGGCCTCCACGGTGGTCTCCTTGATCGCGTCCACAAGCGAGATCAAGCCTTTGAGGCGGCCGTCGATCGCCACGTAGATGACCGTCTGCTCCTTGGGCTCGCGCCCTGCCAGGTCAGTTGACCAGGTGACCTCATTGAGTTGCATGAGGTCGCGGTTGCCAACCAGGACAGCGTGACCATCGATGTGCGCGGCCACGCCGTAGCCCGGCTTGGCCTCGAACTCATCGGGGTCGTTCAGGCTCAAGTTGCCCATCCGTGCGGCAGCGGTGACAGCTCGTGCCAGCGGGTGCTCACTGGCCTGGTTTGCGCTGGCAGCCATGAGCAGGACGTGGTCGCGGGTGGTGTCGAGAGCTGGGATGACCTCGTTGACGCTTGGGTGACCCACCGTGAGCGTGCCCGTCTTGTCGACGACGAGGGTGTCGATCTCACGCATCTTCTCGATCGCCGCCGCGTCCTTGAACAGGACTCCGTGGCGGGCGCCCAGACCGCTGCCCACCATGACGGACATCGGAGTGGCCAATCCAAGTGCGCATGGGCACGCGATGATCAGGACGGCCACCGCGGCCACCAGGGCATTGGTCCAGCGTGGCTCAGGACCCACGAGCCCCCACGTGATGAATGTGGCGATCGCGATACCGATGACGGCCAGCACGAATACGCCTGCGACCTTGTCAGCCAGGCGCTGCATGGGTGCCTTGGATCGCTGTGCCTTGGCGACCATCTCGACGACACGTGCCAGCACGGTGTCCGAACCCACCTGAGCTGCAATCACCACAAGGCTGCCGTTGGTGTTGACCGTGCCGCCGATGACGGTGTCTCCAGGGACCTTGTCCGCTGGCAAGGGCTCCCCGGTGAGCATCGACTCATCGACGGACGACTGACCGGATTCGACAGTGCCGTCGACCGGAACCTTCTCACCAGGTCGCACCCGCACGCGATCCCCGACCTCTACCAGCGCAAGCTCAACATCGACTTCAGCGCCATCTGGCGTGATCCGGTGGGCCGTGGACGGGGCAAGGTTCAGCAGCGCCTTGATCGCCTCACCTGTCGTTGCGCGGGCACGCAATTCGAGGACTTGTCCCAGGAGCGTCAGAGTGCAGATCACGGCGGCGGCCTCGAAGTAGACCGGAACCGTGCCGTCGTCCATCAGGGAGGATGGGAAGGCGTCAGGGGCCACGGTCGCTGCTACGGAGTACAGATAGGCAGCGCTGACGCCGAGCCCTATCAGCGTCCACATGTTCGGGCTGCGATGGACCACCGACTGCACCGACCATTGCAGGAAAGGTCCGGCGCACCACAGGACCACCGGCGTGGCCAGCACCATCTGAGCCCAGGGCGCCCACCCATCGGGGACCGGAGGGAAATGGAGCATGGCCAAGGACAAGGTGAGCAGAGACAAGGGCACTGAGATCCAAAAGCGCCGGCGCATGTCGTAGTACTCACGTAGCGCTGTGTCGTCATCCTCAGTCGGCATCACTGGTTCGAGGTGCATGCCGCAGATAGGGCAGCGACCAGGAGCATCCCGGATGATCTCGGGGTGCATCGGGCACGTGTAGAGCATCGCGGCCCCCTCAGGTGGCGCAGCCGATGCAACGACAGCCGCAGACGCGTGCTCGTCAGAGGAATCATGAGAGTGGGCCTGGGACGGACCATCAGTGACCGGACCCAGGTGCATGCCGCAGATGGGGCAATCGCCCGGCCCTGGCTGCACAACCTGCGGGTGCATCGGGCACGTGTACAACGTGGGCGCGGGGTCGACGTGCTCCCCATCGGTTTCGTTCTGTCGCATGCTGTCCTTCATAAGGCGATTCTTGACCTATTTCGATGCTCAAAGAGCACATCCCTGCCGTTTGAGAATGGCCTGTCGCAATCTGCGCGGCAAGGTGCGACCCCCGGCGGGAATATCACCGACTTTGGTTGAGCGGCGCCTGCCGGCCAGAGACCGGACTGACACCTAGGGTGGCCAGGTGGCCAACCGGTACGAGCGTGATGTGCTGGCGACCAGTGAGCAGCCCCGCAAGCGCCAAGCGGCCCAGGTTGCGGCCGACATCGGCCTGGTGATCGAGTGCCCGCACACCGGCTGGTGCGGCGCCATCGTCGGCCTGCAGAAAGGCCCGGCCGGGTGGGCCGTCGACCTTGAGGACCGCCACGGACGACGGAAGATGTTCCTGCTCTCTGACCCGTTCCTCCTCGACGGCGAGCCGGTCGCACTCGTGCGGCCGATCTCCACAAGTGGCGCATCCCAGCAACTCACCGCCTCAGGTTCGCTTGCAGTTCCAGGGCGTCGGGCCCGTGTTGCCCAAGCCTCGCGCATCTGGGTCGAGGGCAAGCAGGATGCCGAACTGGTCGAGCGGATCTGGGGAGCCGATCTCCGCATAGAGGGCATCGTCGTGGAGGAGCTCGGCGGGGCAGATGACTTGCTCAGCGCAGTGCGCGGCTTCCAGCCGGATCCGGATCAGCGCATCGGCGTGCTTCTGGATCACCTGGTCCCGGACAGCAAGGAACAGCGCATCGCCGACACCGTGCTGACCGAGTTCCCTGAGGACGTGCTCATCCTCGGCCATCCCTACATCGACGTATGGCAGGCCGTGCGACCGGCCACGGTCGGCATTGAGTTCTGGCCGACGATCCCCAAGGGGACCCCATGGAAGGAGGGCGTGTGCTCAAACCTCGGGTGGGGCTCGGACACTGGAGCAGCCTGGCGCGCGATCCTGGCCAAGGTGCGCACCTACGCCGATATTGAGTCCGCAATGCTGGGGCGCGTCGAGGAACTCATCGACTTCGTGACTTCCTGAATCCGCAAGCCAACCGAAGTCTTGGCAACCCCAACGAGCGCCCTGCTATTCGTGAATCGTCAATGCCCTTTCAGGGCAGGCAGCAGCGCCATCGCGCGCGGCTTGTTCTTGGCCGACTGGGACGTCGAATTCTCGAATCGAGCAGTATCCGTCACTGTCAAGTACATACAGTGTTGGGGATGCCGCGTTACAACGTGCGTGTCCTGTGCACTTTTCGGTGTCGAGAGTAATCTTCATCAAGTTCGCTCCTACGAATTCTTCAACGTCGCTAACAGGTCGTTTATTGGCGCCACTGCAATTGCATTGAGTTCAAAGTCATCATTCCGCCGGTAGCTTCGGTCGGATGCGATGATTCTGCGATCCAGTAATTGGGTATGCGCTTGTGCCATTCCTCATAGGCGACCATGAGTTCGTGACGCGCAAGATGCGAGCCAAGGCAGCGATGCGGTCCAGCACCAAAGGTCAAGTGCGAAGTGGTCGGTCGATCGAAATCAACGACCGCACCATTGGGATGCTGAGCATCATCGCGACCGGCACAGGGCAGACTCAAGACAATGAAGTCTCCCGGCTTGACAGGGCAGCCCGCAATTTCTGTTGCTACCGTGACTTCCCTGGGGGGATTGACGATCGGGTACGCACGGAGGAGTTCCTCGGTCACCTTCGGGGCAAGCGCGGGATCGTCCAGCAGACGCTGACGATCCTCAGGGTGGGTTGCAAGGTGCATGAATCCGTAGGCCAATTCCGCCGTAACCGTATCCAGTCCTGCCATGAACATCAGCAAATAGAATGACAGGAGGTCCTGGTCGGGTACGAGGTCGCCATCAATCCGCCAACTGAGAGCATCCGTGACGATGCCAGCGGGCCGCTCCTCCTCTGGCATGGCGCGACGATCAGCAATGACCCCCATGAAGTACTGGGTCACTGCCATTTGCGCCTCAAGCATCTCCACTTGATTGGCCTCCAAGTCGTCACCTTCGGGATGGAGAATGGCAAGTTCCCACTTCAGCATCATGTCAAGTTCGTCGACTGGCAGACCCATGATCTCCAGGAACACCGCGGTTGGAAATCGAAGTGAGAAATCGGCGATGAAGTCGCACTCCCCCAATGCAACAAGACCCTCGATCAGTTCGATTGCCCGTTCCCGTACCTTTTCATCCCACGACTCGACTTTGCCTGGAGAGAAATACGGAGCCAGCAATCGGCGCCACTTCACGTGTTCGGGACCATTCAACGTTTCCGGAATGAGCTCGAATTGGGAAGCTTCACCGGTTTCCATCACGTGTCCCACCTGAGGGAACGTTCTTGCATCCTGCGCCACTTTCAGAGCATTTTCATGGTCCGTAACCATGTAGAACCCGTCAACTCCATACGGAACCCGCACGATCGGACCAGCGGCACGCAGCTGATCAAGCATTTCGTAGCCCGCCATCGCGGGCCGTGGGGAGCCGCTCCATTTGATATGAGCGACGGGGCAGGCCGAGCCCGCATCGATGACCACGGGGGCTGCCGTTAGTTCTTGTGACTGCGACATGAATCGCTCTCCTTTGCATGCACGACACTGGGAAACAGGGGTATCGAGTCACCTGGTTCCGGCCTGAATCTCGACTGCCCAGAAATCTTCGTGAGACTGAGCGGTGCTCTTGCCAGCGTCCGCCAGGGTTCCCCTAGGGAGCAAGCAATAACAAACCAGCGACGCGAAAGACATTTCGTCTCGCAAGTGAGATGAAAGTAGCAGTCTGTGGCAGTGGCTGTAAGGCCTTTCCCGAAAGAGTTTGTGCGCAATGCTCCAATCACTAGGACAAAATCGGGCAAAAGGTCGAAATGCTCTGGTGGGAGTCTGAAGGCCGGCCAGCGCAATGGCGAAAAGTCCGCTTCCGAGAATGTCCTTGCACTGCTGCGGGTTTGCGCGGAGTGGGGCAGGCCGAACTCGAACCCGCGACGACCAGATTGTGAGATCGAGCGGATCCTAGAGAACGCGGAACTTGTATTTGCAGCCGAACGCATGCAACAAACGCTCGGTGCCGTTGGTGCCGTCGGCGACGCACCAACGGCAAGGTCGAACGGTTCATCCAGACCCTGCTGCCCGAATGGGCCTACGGCCAAACCTGGCAGTCCAGCCAAGCCCGCCATCGAGGCAGCCGCGGCCTCTTTGGGACTGAGGAGGCGTGCGGCTGCTCAGCCCGACGTCATGAGGACGGCGCCGGAGAACGGGCCGGTCGCGTTGGCCCACACTGCGACCTCCGCATCCTTCACCTGGCGAGCGCCAGACTCGTTGCCGCGAAGCTGACGAATCGACTCGATGCAGAAGTTCGCGCCGTGCCGGCGTCCAACGTTGCAGGCGCCGCCGTCGGTGTTCACCGGAAGGCTGCCTCCAAGGCGCGTCGCTCCGGACTCGACGAACGGTCCGGCCTCGCCCTCACCGCAGAAGCCCAGAGCCTCCAGCCATTGGAACACGATGATCGTGAAGCCGTCATACAGCTGGGCGCAGTCCACGTCGGACGGCTTGAGGTCGGTGCGCTTCCACAGTTCCTTCGCAGCGTGGTACGGCGAGTTGTGGTTCATGTCGACCACCTTCTCGAAGCCTGCCGGCAGCACGTCGGTGGCCGAGAGCACGGCCGAATCGACGAAGACCGGCTTCTTGGCGAAGTCGCGTGCCCGCTCCTCGGTGGTGAAGATGATCGCGGAGGCCGAGTCCACCGGGTAGTCGCAGTCGAGCAGACGGACCGGCTTGCTCACGAACCGCGAGTTCAGGTAGTCGTCCATCGTCAGCGGGTCGCGCATGAGCGCATCGTCGTTCAGCGCGGCGTGGGCACGTTGGGCGATCACGTGCGCGCCGAACTGCTCCTCGGTCGTCCCGTACAGCTCCATATGTCGCTGTGCGGGCAAGGCGGAGATGGTCTGGATCGGCGTCACCGATCCGAACGGCATCGTGAACTGGGAGTCCCCGCCCACCAGCATCGGCCCCTGCACGGAGTCGCGCTCCTGGGCACTGCTCAGGCGCTGGTTGATGACACGCACCGTGAGCACCGTGTGGGCCTGGCCGCTCTGGATCGCGGCGATCGCCGAGATCGCGGCATGGATGTAGGCAGGTCCGCCCTGATCGGAGTTGTAGAAGGTGATCGGCATCATGCCGAGCATCTGCGCCACATCGAGCGCATCGATGCGGTCGAGGCCCGGGGGCTCCGCACCTGCGACGCCGGCGTGCAGCACGACACCGTCGATCTGGTCAGCGCTGATGCCGCAGTCCTTCATGGCCGCCACGGCGGCCTGGGCGACCAACTGGCGGCGGGTCAAGCCGGTGCGCCGGCCCGTCGTCGAATAGCCGACGCCGATGGCGGCGACGCGATCACGCTTGGACATGCAGTCCTCCTAGGGAGCTGGGCAGGTGTGCCGGTCAGGCGAGCTTGAAGAGCGGAAGGGTGAGCCCGGGGGCCACCTCCTGGAAGGTCACCTGGACGGGCATGCCGATCCGGATGTCGTCGTTGGGGAAGTCGACGAGGTTGCTCGTCAGACGAACTTCCTCGTCCTCCTCGAGGGCCACGATGATGAGGTTGTACGGCACCTTGTCGACGTAGTACGGGTGGAACGGCTGCACGGTGGTCGTGTGCGAGTAGATCGTGCCCCGACCTGAGACCTCCTTCGGCGCGAGGTGGTCCATCGACAGGCACTTCGGGCAGATCGGCCGCGGATAGTGGATGTAGGTGTCACAGGCATCGCAGTGCTGGATGAGCAGGCGATGGTTCGCAACACCCTCCCAGAAGAAGGAGGTGAGGTTGTCGGGCTCAGGGATGGGGGGATAGTCGGCCGCCGTGGCCGACTCGGGGATGGCGATGCTCGCGTTACTCATCGTGCGTTCCTCCGCATCAGGGAATCAACCGGCGGCAGCGTGGACGCCTGCGCCGAACCTCGGTAAACCTACTGCGGCGGTGCCTCGCCGCGCAGGGTTTTCGCAGCGTCGGTGATGCGCGGCGCGCGCGCCTTGGCTCGGCGCCGACGGCCGGCCGCTACATCGAACGTCGGGCATCGGGGAAGGCGTCATACGCTTCGGGGGGATCGAAGCGTCGTCGGCGTGCAACGCACATGCCCTTGACCGCATCCCGGACTCGAACTCGAACTCGTGAGGAATTTCGTGCCATGAGCCTGCCACAAGGAGGGACTCACGATGCTCACTTCAGCAATTCCGACCAAACTTATCGGAAAATAGAAACCCCTGTATTTGCAAGGGGTTTCCTCATGGCGGGGCGGGCGGGGCTCGAACCCGCGACGACCAGATTATGAGTCCAATCATGCCCGCTCGTGCCCTCTCGCAGGAGCCTAGGCGGAGCGGGCACGTAACTGGATCCTCGCGTCGAGGTCCGCCAGTTCGTCGAGCAAAGCGCCGGCGCCCCACACCTGGTTGCGCTTGCGGTCGGTCAGTGGGCGCAGGATTCCCGCGGCTTCGAGGCGATCGATGGCCGTGTAGGCGACGCTCGTGCCCGAGCCAAGGACGTCTTCGGCATCTGACGCAGAGATAACCGGATGTGCGAGCACGTGCTCCATCAACACCATCGGTGCGCTACCGCGCCGAGACCTGCCCAGGTCGGCGAGCCACTCATCGGGAAGTTCACTGATCCTGGCGGCGGACACGCTCGACTCCTCAGAGGCTACGAGCGCGGCAAATGCGAACAGGTCAACGATCCGCTCGAGGTCGCCGTCCCGATATGCATCAAGGGCAGCGAAGTAGGTGTCACGGCGAGCTACCAGCGCTGACGCAATGGGCACCACGACAGTTGAAGTCGTCCCTCTTGCTCGCAGGATTGCGTTGACCAGCGCTCTTCCGATGCGACCGTTGCCGTCGGTGAATGGGTGCAGAGTCTCGAACTGGGCGTGCGCGATGGTCGCTTGTAGGAGGCTCGGAAGGTCGTCGCGATTCGCGAACGTCATCAGGTCGGCGAGCAGATCATCGAGCAGGTCCGGCGGAGGTGGCACGAGCAGGGCACCGCGTGGAGAGTAATCGCTGCCTCCCACCCAGTTCTGGACGTCGCGGATCCGCCCCGCGTATGGCTCCTCTCCCGGTTCGTTGGCCATCAGTGCTCGGTGTGCGGCGAGCAGGTCCGGGAGTTCAATGCTTCGCGAGGTAGTCACGGCAGCGATGAGGTTTTCCATAGCCTCAGAAGCCGCCACCATGGAGACAGCGGATGCGTTCGCCCGGCTGCCATGCAGGGCTCGGGCGTAGTCGTCGACGCTCGCACTGATGTGCTCGATCTTGGACGACGCCACGGACTCGGTACGCAGCAGCAGCCCACTCAGTGCCGACAGCACCGGCCCATGAGACGTGTCCAGGGAGGCGATGGCGCGTGCCGCGGTATCCAGGTCCTCGGCGATATCACCGGGAATAGCCAGGTCCAGATCCGCAATGTGCGCTGGGATGGTGACCTCGATCTGCTCCAGAATCCGGTCTTCGCGCGTTCCAGCACGCTGCCGCTGGCGCCACGGGCGCGACTTGTCTAACGCAGCAGGGATGCGGAACATTGAATAAGGATATCGCTATTCCTGTCTAAACTCACTATTCAGGAATATGAGTGCACGCTTCCCGGTAACCACCATCGGCACCGGCTTGGCTTGCCCCGGAGCGAGGAGTCCCGCCAGGTCGATCAGACAACCGCCTGACCGTCCTAACCAGCATCTCCCAGGCCGACAGCAATCCCCGCTAGAACAACCTGTGGGTGACAGTCGTCGATATCCAGTGCCACCAGAAGTCGGGTCGGGCCGGGTGACGACCATCCACTCCTTACGTTGCGCAATACTATCGCCGTACGTTAGTATCGAGTCGTGATCCGGTCTTTCAAGGACAGCCAAACCGAGAAGGCCTGGAACAGAGAGCACGTCCGCGCCCTCGGGCCGGAATTGCAGCGAACCGCGCAGAGGAAACTCCGCCTCCTCAACGCGGCCTCAGAACTCAACAGTCTCAGGGTGCCACCCGGCAACCGTCTGGAGAAGTTGGCGGGCAACCGAGCCGGGCAGCACTCGATACGCATCAACGATCAATACCGGATCTGCTTCGTCTGGACCGACGGCGGCGCAGAAGACGTCGAGATCACCGACTACCACTGAATGGAGTCCCACCATGACAAAGGTCCACGAGCCGATCACTCCCGGCGAGATCCTGCTCACCGAGTTTCTCGAGCCACTGGGCATCTCGCAGTACCGGCTGGCCCAGGCAACTGGGCTCCCCCAGACGCGCATCGGCCAGATCGTGCGAGGCAAGCGCTCCATCACCACCGAGACCGCCCTGCGCCTGTCGAAGGCGCTCGGCGTCGACGACCGCTTCTGGATCAACATCCAGACCGACTACGACCTCGAAGTCGAGCGCGACCTCCACGCCGACGAGTTGGCCAAGGTAACCGCACTCGTTGCCAGTTAACGGGCATTCGCGTCGGCGAGGCGAACGCCGCGAGAGTGCCGATGCACGAGCCGCTGAGTCCGCACGCAAGCCATGACTGCACGAGGCGAGGACGAGGAGACGGCGTTGCGGGTTAGCGTCTAACCGCGGGAACAACACATCCAGCGAGGTAGGCATCGATATCCGTGCGTCGCAGCCGCACGAGCCGGCCGACCTTGAGGAACGAGATTCGCCTCTCCCGGATTAGTCGCCGCACGAAGTGGTCGGTGATGTTCAAGTACTCGGCCGGCCTGCTCGACTGTCAACAGGTCACCGGACGAAGTTGGCGGCGTAGCCGAACGTCGTAGCGAGCTCTCCGGGATAGTCATCCTTGTGTCCTCTCAGGTACAGGCCGACTTGGCCAAGTGACCTCGCACTCACCTGGCCATCCGCAAAACCAGGACTGCCGCCGGTGAATCGATAATCACAGTTGCCTAGAAGACTCCCTCGCCCCTGAACTATCAGCATGACCTCACAACTCAGGACGAAGTCAGCAGTGCGCAACGCAGCGATCGACCTCTACCGCCTAGTTGAAGCGACCGACTCGCCCGATTTCAGCGTGCAATAAGCGTGCAATAATGGGAGGGGCCGAGAGCGCACGAACGGGGCTCAACAGCATTCCTCGAAAAGCGCAAACCCCTTTGATACCAAGGGGTTTGCTCGGTGGGGCGGGCGGGGCTCGAACCCGCGACGACCAGATTATGAGTCCGGGGCTCTAACCAGCTGAGCTACCGCCCCCCAACAAACGCTCAACTCTATCGAGCCCGAACCTGCCCGGTTCAAGCGCAATAGTCACTGCTCTTCCCGCTCGTAGGATCACCAGCCGGCAGGCTCTGCACCCGTGCCCGATCGGGTTCGGGGAGAAGGGCGAGCCAACAGAGCGCGTGTCCTGCGAGGGAGAAGTCACTCTTATGCTGTGCAGTCCACTGCGCGTCGGCCGCCTTGGCATTCGTTGAGCGGTAATCGTAGACGCCCCAGTCGAAGAAGACGTTCTTCCCCTTGGCTGTGACGCCGACCTGGGTCGCCATGACCTCACCCGCTTGGACCTTGACGGGCGGATTGACGAATGTCGTGCGCGAATCCCCTTCTGTGGGAGCCGGGAATTTATTGGCGATCGACTGAAACTTCGGTGTCAGGACGAGTAAATGCCCGAGTCTATTCATGATCCCGCAAGGGCTCATGATGTCGAAGGTGTATTGCACTTCACCATCAACCAGGTATCGCGCGCCTAGCATGACCGAGCCATCCATCGGCACTCGAACGATCACGGCGTTGTTCGCATTCCCATCGAATCGAAGCCCGCCATGCGGCTTGTAGTTGCCACCGCGAGTCTGCCCGGGGTACAGGACC
The DNA here is from genome assembly GCA_041675125.1 of Candidatus Nanopelagicales bacterium. Lineage (GTDB taxonomy): Bacteria > Actinomycetota > Actinomycetes > S36-B12 > S36-B12 > UBA11398. Next base: position 6,696 of record JBAYUM010000022.1, on the reverse strand, counting down.
GAGGTCGCGGTCGAGAGGTCTGTGGGAGCAGGCACCCGCAACGGCTTGGGACAGGCTGGCGGCGTGCCATTGGACTGCCAGCCATCTGCGGTCGCCTGCCAGGTGACGGTGGAGGCAGATCCTGAGGAATTCCGCTGGGTCGCCCACACCAGACCTTTTGGTGTTCTAATGCACACGACATTGCGGCCCGAGATCTTCGCCTTGGCGCCGACCGTCTTACAGGGTCGTCGAATCTCTGGTGTCGCAGACACCGAAACGGCCGAGGAACCGGCAACCAACAGCGCTGCCCCGAGTGTCGCGACAAGTCTCAATCCCAGCCTCATTGTCCTACCTCCATTGGCAGCCAGTGCGTCCTACACGATTCCGTCGCCTACGGAACCGCATTGCCAATCGACTTGGCTGCCAGGACACCGAAGCCCACTGCAGGTGACACCTCACTGCCGTAGTACATCAGCCACTTGCCCTTGCCGTTGCTGACGATGTCGGGGTCACCGCCGCCGGCGATCACGAACTTCTCCTTGCCGAACGAGGTGCCGTTGGCGCTGGTCGACATGAAGATGCCATAGGACGACCCGCGGTCGGCTGCGTAGTAGAGGGCGATCTTTCCCTTGGCGTCCGCAAGCGCAAACGGGTGAGAGCCACTCATGTTGAGTTGCGGGCCAACAGTCCAATGCAGCATGTCGGTGGAGGTGGCTGTCTTCATGACCCGCGCTGCCCGCTCCCCCGGCTTCTCCAGATTCGAGAAGTAGGCCCGGTAGGTGCTGCCCAGCTTCACCAGGCTCAGGGTTCCCGGTTCGAAACCCGCCTGAGCCGAGGTGATGACTGCACCCTCATCGGTGAAGGTCAGGCCGTTGTCACTGCTGATCGCTGCATTGATGCTCCCGGAGGCGACATAGAACAAGCGGATGTGGTTCGCATCAACTCGCACCACGCGCGGCTGACCGGCCATCGTCTGGATCGGCACCGATTGATCTGCGACAAACCTGGTTCCTGACGCATTCGTCGAGGTCGCCGATCTCAAGCCGGTCGGATTGACCCAGGCATAGATCCGGATGCGACCATCGGCCAGGCGGATGGCTGCGGGATCGGCGACCTGCTTATTGGAACTCGCGAATGTCTCCTGGGTCAGCACCGGCCCGATGCTCGTGAACAGCTTGACTGTCTTGGCGCTCGATGCAGCCGGCTGGCCTGGAGCCGCTGGCGCATTCGGTACTGCCGCACCGTTTGCTGTCCCTGGCTGCTTGCTGCTCGGTGCCCACGCCCCGTTGACGCACTCGATCGAGCCCGCGCCCAGCGGCCTCACCTCACCCGCTTTCGAGCACGGCTCACCGGGCAGCTCAGCAGCACCTGCTATCGACTGCCCAATGAGCATCAGGCCAACAGCGATTGGCAACGCAATCCCGACCGTGCTCAGAGTCCGCTTGACCATGGCCGAAGAGTAATGCCTGAGCCGTCATATGCACCGCTGAAGCCGAACACCAGTTGTCGTCTGTCGCTCAACGTGATTGCATGTCACAGATGAGCACCCTGCGCCTCACGATCCGCGTCAAGCCAGGGGCATCACGAGCAAGAGTCGCGGGCTCATACGGCGAGCCACCCGCATTGGTCGTGGCCGTGCACGCACAACCGGTCGATGGGCAGGCCAATGCGGCTGTCATTGAGTCACTTGCCTCAGCGCTCGGCGTACGTCGGGCAGACATCACTGTTGTCGCCGGGCATACCGGTCGCACGAAGATCATCGAGATCCACTGTGACGACAGCGATCAGATTCAGGATCGCATTGCGGTCCTACTGGCCAACTAGGCCTTCTTGACCACGCTCGACTTCAGCATCATGGGTCCGAATCCATCGACCTTGGCGTCGATATCGTGATCTCCCACACCCTGAACCAGGCGGATATCGCGTACCTTCGTGCCCACCTTGATCGGTGACGAGCTGCCCTTGACCTTGACGTCCTTGATGATGGTGACTGAGTCGCCATCGGCCAGCACGTTGCCGACCGCATCGCGGATCACACTCGCAACCTCGCCCGAATCCCCGTCTTGCGCATCCGTGGCCGACCACTCGTGCGCACACTCAGGACACACGTACAGCCCACTGAGCTCATAGGTGAACTCGCAGTTGCACTTCGGACAGGCAGGGGTCTCATCCATGCGTGTGACTCCTTCGGGTCATCAGGTGGAACCTGCGCACATGCAAGAACCGCGGTTGACCAATTTACCAGTCAACCGCGGTTCAGGATTCTTGTGCGTGCTAGCTCTTGAGATCCGGATAGCGCTTGCGGGCCTCTTCGAGCGCGATCTCGGCCCGCTGGGCCGCAACCTTGCGCGGAGCCGGACCGTAGCCCTTGTCCGCATTCTCCTTGCGCCAGGCAGCGACGTCGCCTGCGTGACCGGTGACCTCCATCATCTGGAGGCTGGCCTGGAGGTTGACGCGCATGCCCATGGTCTCCCAAGCGCGCTTCACGCCAGCCTTGATGCCCATGAGCACGGACAGCGGTGCCTGGGCGATCTGCCAGGCGATGAGTTCCGCCGTTGCATCGAGGTCCTCGCGAGCCACGACCCGGTTGACCATGCCGATGCGCTTGGCCTCCTCGGCGTCGATCGTCTGCGACAGGTAGAGGTACTCGTATGTCTGGTGGAAGTTCATGGTGACCCAGGGCTCGATCAGGGTCTCGCCACCCGGGAAGCCAAGGCCCTGAGGCAGCGGCATCTGGAAGTACGCGTCCTCGGAGGCGATGACGATGTCATTGAGCAGTGCGAAGTAGGTGCCTCCGCCCACGCAGTAGCCATGCACGGCAGAGATGGTCGGCTTCTGGAACTCCCAGAGGTGCAGCACCGGCCAGGTGAACAGCTTTGCCTGCCCTGCCCACGGATGCCCAGCCTCAGCTGCTTCCACGAATTCCGGATATGCGGGTCCGCCACCGGCGCCCATGTCATGGCCGGCGCAGAAGCCGCGACCGTTGGCCTTCATGATGACGAACTTGATGCTGTAGTCGTTCTCGGCGTCCTTGAGGCAGTTCTCGACCTCCCACACCATTGCCGAGCTCTGCGAATTGGCGGCATCCGGGCGGTTCAGGATGATGCGCGCGATCGGCCCATCCTTCTCATAGATGACCGCTTCCAATTCCTGACGTTCCATGGGGGACTCCTCATTCATGCTGGCAGCCAGCGACGATGCTCGGAGATTAGCCGGAACGGCTTCGTCTGGATGGCCTAATCGCCCTATTCGTGGGCAGGAGCTGAGGATGTGGCTCCCCCATCTGGACTCGAACCAGAAACCCTGCGATTAACAGTCGCATGCTCTGCCAATTGAGCTATGGGGGATCAAACAGTGCCCGCAGAGAATAGCAAGCGAGGGGTGGCCGCTCTGACACCGGTCAGATGCCCAAGGCCATCCGCAGTTCCGTCAGTGCCAGATCGGCCTGAGCCCGGTTTTCCGGATCATCGGGATCGACCCCGGCATCGAAGATCACGGTCCAGGAGATCTCGTCATCGGACTTGCGCCTGGCCGCTGCCAGGCACTCGCATCCGTTGGAAAGCACGAGTCGTTCACTCACGATCACGTTCGCCGTGACCTGAGTGTGCACGGCAGCGGGAAGGTTGCTCGGATCGGAGATCGGCACGCGCAGCCGTTGGCCCTGACCGGTCTCATCCTGCAGATGGAGTTCGAGGAAGGGCTCATTCCAGGTGGCCCGGACGATCATCGGCCAGATGATTCGCGAGCCCTGGAGATACAGGCCCGCATTGGTGGCCACGACGTAGGTGGTCTCGGGCAGGCGATTGACGCCCCAGGCGATGACCCGTTCACTGCCAGGGATACCTGCCGTGTCGCGCGCCTCGGCTGGCATTCGCGTCTGCCTGACGCGACTCAGGAAGCTCATGAGCGCTCGCCCAGCGCAGCCGAATGCAACGACTTCTTGTAGTCCTCAAGGGCCATCAGCTCAGAGAAGAGCTGCCGATGGGCATCGGCCTGATCAGGTGAGTCGGTGCGCTGCAGGCGCCCACGTACCTCGGCGATACGGCGGCTGGCATCGAGCTCGAGCAATCGAGCGATGAGGCTCGTGGCATACCGCTCATTGTCGACAACCTCCGAGGGCAGGGGATCAACGGCAAGCTCCTGCACGAGTCGTCGCACCTGGTCATCAGCGGCAACTGCCAGGACTGCATCGATCCAGGTCAATCCGTCATTTGCCGAGCTGGGCGATCCGGCGGCAACGATGGCCTCATGCACCGCACGCGCTCGCGGGTGGGTGAAGGCCGAGTCCTCGAGCGAGGGGTACCACTCCTCGACCGCGCCAGGAACCTGCAAGGCGCATTTCAGCGCCTCCCGCTCGATGGTGAACGCCGGACCCTCGCTCTGCGGCACTGGCTCCTGGCGAACTGCACGCTGCTGCTCAGGCTGTGGAGGAGCAGCTTCGGTACCGGCCAGACTTGGTCGCTTGGCCGGAGTCGGGCGCTGGCCAACAGCCGTCTGGACCGCAGAGACCTCCATCCCGAGCAGGCCGGCGAGGCGCCGGGTGTACTCCGGACGCAGGGCCGGATCCTTGATCTTGGCGACGATCGGGGCTGCCTGATGCAAGGCCGCAACGCGACCTTCAGCCGTCTCGAGGTCATACCCGGCGAGGGTCGACTTGATCGCGAACTCGAAGAGCGGAACACGGCGTTCGACGAGTGCCCGAACTGCCTCGTCACCCTTGGCAAGGCGAAGGTCGCATGGGTCCATGCCGCTGGGCTCAACGGCGACGAAGGTGTTGGTGACGAAGCGCTGGTCCTCGTCGAAGGCACGCAGCGCCGCCTTCTGCCCGGCGGCGTCGCCATCGAAGGTGAAGACCACCTCACCGCGCATCTGGTCGTCATCCATGAGCAGTCGGCGCAGGATCTTGATGTGCTCCGAGCCGAAGGCCGTGCCGCATGTGGCAACAGCCGTGGGAATTCCGGCAAGATGGCAGGCCATGACATCGGTGTACCCCTCGACGATCACGGCCTGCTGCTGCTTGGAGATCTCCTTGCGCGACATGTCGAGCCCGTACAGCACCTGGCTCTTCTTGTAGATGGGAGTCTCGGGAGTGTTCAGGTACTTGGGCCCGTCATCATCGTCAAAGAGCTTGCGCGCACCGAAGCCGACGACATCGCCACTGAGCTCCTTGATCGGCCACACGAGTCGGCCGCGGAACCTGTCGTAGACCCCGCGATTGCCCTGGCTCAGCAATCCGGCAGTCAGCAGCTCGGCATCCGTGAAGCCGAGCTTGCGCAGCGTGCTGGTCAGCGCATCCCAGGATTTCGGCGCATAGCCCACGCCGAACGTCTTTGCGATCTCAGCGTCGAATCCGCGTTCCTTGAGGAACTTGCGCGCTGTCTCAGCCTCAGGGCCGGCCAGTTGCTCCTGATAGAAACCGGCAGCGATCCTGTGCGCCTCGACAAGTCTCGTGCGCTGGCCCTGCTGCCGATTGACCGCTGCTCCGCCCTCGACATAGCGCAACTCGATACCAGTCTTATTGGCCAGTTTCTCAACGGCCTCGGCGAAGCTCAGGTGATCGATCTTCTGCAGGAAACTGAGCACATCCCCGCCCTCGCCGCAGCCGAAGCAGTACCACATGCCCCGGCTTGGCGTGACGTGAAAACTCGGCGAACGCTCGTCGTGGAAGGGGCACAGCCCCTTGAGCGAGCCACCACCGGCGGACTTCAGGGTGACGTACTCGCGCACGACATCATCGATGCGGGCACGCTCGCGCACGAGGGCAATGTCCTCGTCTCGGATCCGGCCTGCCATGACAGGAGTCTAGGCGGCCCCACAGACCCCTCTCAGCGAATCAGGCGCTCATGCCAGCGCAGGATGCTGACATCGGTCAGGCTGGCGACCTGGTCGATGATCACCCTCATGCGCTCGGCATCGGTGGCCGCAGCCACATAGGTCTCATGCAGCCAAGGTTCAAGTGACCGGCCCTCGTCAAGGCGCAGGGCATGCACCACCTCAGCCATCAGTTCGCGCTGGCGGCCCTGCTCTGCCTCGATGCCCGGGCGGCGCATGACGAAGAACACTGCGATCGCCTTCATGACCGCGACCTCATCGCGCACCTCGTCCGGCACGATCAGGTTCGCTGCATAGCGGGTGAGCGGGGCATCGCCATAGGCCGTGCGGGTCGCCACTTGGGTGCTGACGCAGAAGCGCGAGATGAGGTAGCTCGTCGCCTTCTTGAGCGCCGCCTGGGTGCGCATCGTGCCGTCGAACTCCTTGGGCCAGTACTCAAGGGCGAGCAGGCGATCCAGTGCCTCATCGAGCGCATGCGGGTCACGACTTGGATCGAAGCGCTCGCGTGCGGTCTCGACCAGCGCCTTCTGGTTATCGGGATCGCGCAGGTCCGCAAGCATCACCAGGCCGGCATGAATCGCATCCTCGACATCATGGATCGAATAGGCCACGTCGTCAGCCCAGTTCATCACCTGCTCTTCGATGCACTGCTGACCCTCAGGTGCTCCCTCGCGAAACCAGTGGAACACCTCGGCATCATCGGCGTAGTAGCCGAACTTGGGACTGTCCGGCTGCCGTGGCCAGGGGTACTTGCAGGACGCGTCAAGCGTCGCCCGAGTCAGATTGAGGCCGGCACTGTGGCCCTGTGGATCGACGACCTTGGCCTCCAGTCGAGCGACGATCCGCAGGGTCTGCGCATTCCCCTCGAAGCCACCGATGGCCTTG